>JAEWCY010000039.1 GCA_023390395.1 Pseudomonadota bacterium
TGGCCGCCCGGCGCGAGGGCGCGGCGGCCGCCGCCCGCACCCTCGAGGGCGTCATCGCCCGCCTGGGCGGGGCCTGCGACGCGCTCACCGGCAAGGTCGGCGAGGCCAAGGAGGGGGCGCAGGCCCAGCGGGCCTCGGCCGCCGAGACCTCCTTGGCCATCGGCGAAATGAACAGCGTGGTCATGGAAGTGGCGAAAAACGCCGGCGAGGCCGCCACCACCGCCGCCGAGGCCCGGGCCAAGGCCGACGAAGGCTCCAAGACCGTGCTCGACCTCGTGTCCATGATCGGGGCCATCCGCGAGAAGGCGGCGGCGCTTCGCGAGGACATCACCGTGCTCGGCCGCGAGGCCCAGGGCATCGGCGCGGTCATCGGCGTGATTTCCGACATCGCCGACCAGACCAACCTGCTGGCGCTCAACGCCGCCATCGAGGCGGCCCGGGCCGGCGATGCCGGGCGCGGCTTCGCCGTGGTGGCCGACGAGGTGCGAAAGCTGGCCGAAAAGACCATGGCCGCCACCAAGGAGGTCGAGCAGGCCGTCACCGCCATCCAGCACGGCACCGGCGAACACGTCAAAAGCGTGGAGCAGGCGGCCACGGCCATCGAAGGGGCCGACGCCCTGGCCCGACGCTCGGGCGACGCGCTTTCCGGCATCGTGGCCCTGGTGACGGCCTCGGCCGACCAGGTGCAGGCCATCGCCGCCGCCGCCGAGCAGCAGTCGGCCGTGAGCGAGGAAATCAGCCGCACCGTGGAATCCATCAGCCGCGTCTCGGGCGACACGGCCGCGGCCATGGAGGATTCGGACGCCGCCGTGGCCGGCCTGTCCCGGGAGACCGACAACCTCAAGGGGCTGGTGGACAACATGCTGGCCTGACCGGCCGGCCCGGACCGCGTCGCCGGTCCCGGGCCGCCGCGCCCGAACGCCTTTTCGCCAATGCCCGGCCCGACGGCGAATTTCTTTCCCCGCCGCGCCGGGCTTGTCCGTTTTCGGCCCAATCGTCCGAAAATACGGACAGCCCTCCGCGATCCCGGACCGCATTTTCCCTCTCCCCGACGCCGCTGCCCCGGGCGAGGCCCCAGGCCCCTGGGGAAGAGGGGGGTGCACATGGAAACAAAACGTGCTACCGTGGTCCTGAAAATCATATCCCGCGAGTTCGGCAACCACAGAGGCCCATGGGCGTCTGGGAGGGTGGCATTTTGACCCATTTTTTCCCGACGGCTAGCGCACTTTGTCTTGCTGTAGCCAACGTCGCGGAATCAAAGATTTTCCTCAAGAAAGCCCACCACCATGGCCGCCACGCCGGGACACGATCACGCCTGGTCGCCCCTTCCGAGGGCCTTCCGCCTTGTCACGCTTTCCATAATGCACTGATATTTTTACGACAATCTTCTTGGTCCGGTTCTTGCTGTTTTGCAGCAAGAACGCGGAACATACGACGATCATCCTATTATTCCAGAGGGGTAGACGTCGTGAGCAGCAAGCCCCCCTAGTTTGTGATATTTTTCACAAAGTGCCCGGGGTCAGGAACACCGCGAAGCCCGGTCCGTCGCCGCCACCGTCCCGGCGCCGCCACCGTGCCTCGCCTTCCAGGAACATCAAAATGCCGTAAGGAGAGGTGCTTGGGTATGCAAAACTCAACTTGTCAAGCGGTCGGCGAATGCCGGGTGCCGGATCACGCCGTCCTGCCGCAGCCGCTCTACCGGGAAGTCGTCCAATTCATCGAAGCCCTGCCCCAGAAGGAAGGCCATCTCGTCACCGTGCTGCACAAGGCGCAAAGCGTCTTCGGCTACCTGCCCATCGAGGTGCAGCAGTTCGTGGCCGACTACATGGAAGTTCCCTTGGCGCAGGTCTACGGCGTGGTCAGCTTCTACACGTTCTTCACCATGGTGCCCAAGGGCAAGTTCCCCATCTCCATCTGCATGGGCACGGCCTGCTTCGTCAAAGGCGCGGACAAGGTGGTCCAGGCCTTCAAGGAACAGCTCAAGGTGGACATCGGCGACGTCACCCCGGACGGCAAGTTCTCCATCGACACCCTGCGCTGCGTCGGCGGCTGCGCCCTGGCCCCCATCGTCATGGTCGGGGAGAAGGTCTACGGCAACGTCACTCCCGGCCAGGTGAAGAAGATCCTGGCCGACTACTAGCCCGTCCCACCCACCGGACGCCAAGGAGCGCCTCATGAGCACCATCAGGAACCTCGAAGAGCTCAAGGCCAAGCGCCAGGAGATCCTGGCCCGCAAGGCCGCCGGCAACGGCAAGACCATCATCAACGTGTCGCTGGCCACCTGCTCCATCGCCGCCGGCGGCAAGGCCGCCCTGGAAGCCATGCAGGACGAGGTGGCCCAAAACGGACTGACCGGCGTGGAATTCATGCAGTCCGGCTGCATGACCTACTGCTACGCCGAACCCACCGTGGAAATCACGCTGCCCGGCAAGGCCCCCGTGGTCTTCGGCGGCGTGGACGAGACCAGGGCCCGGGAACTGGTGACCGAGTACGTCATGAAGGGCGAACCGGTCGAGGGAATCATCCCCGTCAACTACGAACGGGTAGTCCTGTAATCAAACCTACCGGGAGACGACGACATGCCAGCGACGACCACGGATAAAAAGCAAATTCGGATCGCGACCCGCAACTGCGGATTCATCGATCCCGAAAGCATCGACGACTACATCGCCATCCGCGGCTACGAGGCCCTGGCCAAGGCCCTGACCATGACCCCGGCCGAGGTGGTGGAACTCATCAAGACCTCGGGCCTGCGCGGCCGCGGCGGCGGCGGCTTCCCCACCGGCGTCAAGTGGGGCATCGCGCTGGGCAACCAGGCCGACCAGAAATACATCGTGTGCAACGCCGACGAAGGCGACCCGGGCGCGTTCATGGACCGCGCCGTGCTCGAGGGCGACCCCCACTCGGTGGTCGAGGCCATGGCCATCGGCGGCTACGCCATCGGCGCCACCATCGGCACGGTCTACATCCGGGCCGAGTATCCCCTGGCCATCAAGCGCCTGCGCAAGGCCATCGAGGACGCCCGGGCCTACGGGCTTCTCGGCAAGAACATCTTCGGCTCGGGCTTCGACTTCGACATCGAGCTCAAGTACGGCGCGGGCGCCTTCGTCTGCGGCGAGGAAACGGCGCTCATCCGCTCCATGGAAGGCAAGCGCGGCGAGCCCGTGACCAAGCCGCCCTTCCCGGCCCAGTCCGGCTATTGGGACAAGCCCACCATCGTCAACAACGTCGAGACCTTCGCCAACGTTCCGGCCATCATGCTCAAGGGCGCGGACTGGTTCTCGTCCATCGGCACCGCCACCTCCAAGGGCACCAAGGTCTTCGCGCTCGCCGGCAAGATCGTCAACGTGGGCCTCATTGAAGTGCCCATGGGCACCACCCTTCGCGAGGTCATCTTCGAGATCGGCGGCGGCTGCCCCGACGGCAAGAAGTTCAAGGCCGTGCAGACCGGCGGCCCCTCGGGCGGCGCGCTGTCCTACAAGGACCTGGACGTGGCCATCGACTACGAGTCGCTCATCGCCCGCAAGTCCATGATGGGCTCCGGCGGCATGGTCGTCATGGACGAGGACGACTGCATGGTCTCCGTGGCCAAGTTCTTCCTGGACTTCACCATGGACGAGACCTGCGGCAAGTGCACGCCCTGCCGCATCGGCTCCAAGCGCCTCTACGAGATCCTCGACAAGATCACCAAGGGCAAGGGCACCAAGGCCGACCTGCCGCGCCTCAAGTCGCTTTGCGACAACATCAAGGATACGGCGTTGTGCGGCCTGGGCCAGACCATGCCCAACCCGATCCTGTCCACCATGGACACCTTCGCCAACGAATACGAAGCCCACATCAACGAGAAGAAGTGCCCGGCCCACGTCTGCACGGCCATGCTGACCTACACCATCGATCCCGCCAAGTGCACCGGCTGTACGCTGTGCACCAAGGTCTGCCCGGTGGAGTGCATAACCGGCACGAAGAAGCAGCCGCATACCATCGACGCCACAAAGTGCATCAAGTGCGGTGCCTGCTACGACAAGTGCAAGTTCGACTCCATCATCAAGCAATAAGGATCCAAGGAGGTCCGCAATGTCCATGCTGACAATAACCATAGACGGCAAGACGACGTCCGTGCCGGCGGGCAGCACCATCCTGGATGCCGCCAAAAAGCTCGACATCGACATTCCGACCCTGTGCTACTTCAATCTGGAAGAGCTCAAGGTCAACAACCAGGTCGCCTCCTGCCGCGTCTGCGTGGTCGAGGTCGAGGGCCGGCGCAACCTGGCCCCGGCCTGCGCCACCCCGATCTCGGACAACATGGTGGTCAAGACCAACACCCTGCGCGTTTTAAACGCCCGCAAGACCGTGCTCGAACTCATGCTCTCCGACCACCCCAAGGACTGCCTGGTGTGCGCCAAGTCCGGCGAGTGCGAGCTGCAGGCCCTGGCCGAGCGCTTCGGCATCCGCGAGTCGCCCTACGACGGCGGCGAGATGTCCCACTACCGCAAGGACATCTCCCCCTCCATCATCCGCGACATGGACAAGTGCATCATGTGCCGCCGCTGCGAGTCGGTCTGCAACCAGGTCCAGACCTGCGGCGTGCTCTCCGGCGTCAACCGCGGCTTCACCGCCGTGGTCGCCCCGGCCTTCGAGATGAACCTGGCCGACACCGTGTGCACCAACTGCGGCCAGTG
This sequence comes from Pseudomonadota bacterium, assembly GCA_023390395.1. Classification (GTDB taxonomy): domain Bacteria; phylum Desulfobacterota; class Desulfovibrionia; order Desulfovibrionales; family Desulfovibrionaceae; genus Solidesulfovibrio. The sequence continues at coordinate 4,680 of JAEWCY010000039.1, forward strand.
CGTGGCCGTGTGCCCGGTGGGCGCGCTGGTCGAGCACGACCACAGCTGGGAAGTGGTCGAGGCCCTGGCCGATCCCGAAAAGGTCGTCATCGTCCAGACCGCTCCGGCCGTGCGCGCCGCCCTGGGCGAGGACCTGGGCATCGCCCCGGGCACCTCGGTCACCGGCAAGATGGCCGCGGCGCTTCGCCGCCTGGGCTTCGACCACGTCTTCGACACCGATTTCGCCGCCGACCTGACCATCATGGAGGAAGGCTCGGAATTCCTCGACCGCCTGACCCGGTTCCTGGGCGGCGACCAGACGGCCAAGCTGCCCATCCTCACCTCCTGCTGCCCGGGCTGGGTCAAGTTCTTCGAACACCAGTTCCCGGACATGCTCGACGTGCCGTCGACGGCCAAGTCGCCCCAGCAGATGTTCGGGGCCATCGCCAAGACCTACTACGCCGACATGCTGGGCATCCCCCGCGAAAAGCTGGTGGTGGTCTCGGTCATGCCCTGCCTGGCGAAGAAGTACGAGCGCGCCCGTCCCGAGTTCTCCGTGGACGGCAACCCGGACGTGGACGTCGTCATCTCCACCCGTGAGCTGGCCAGGCTCATCAAGCGCATGAACATCGACTTCGCCGGCCTTCCCGACGAGGACTTCGACGCGCCGCTCGGCGCGTCCACCGGCGCGGCCCCGATCTTCGGCGTCACCGGCGGCGTCATCGAGGCGGCGCTGCGCACCGCCTACGAGCTGGCCACCGGCGAGACGCTGACCAAGGTCGAGTTCGAGGACGTGCGCGGCATGCAGGGCGTCAAGCGCGCCGTGGTCAAGGTCGGCCCCCACGAGCTGATCATCGGCATCGCCCATGGCCTGGGCAACGCCCGCAAGCTCCTCGAGCGCGTGCGCGCCGGCGAGACCTTCCACGCCATCGAGGTCATGGCCTGCCCCGGCGGCTGCATCGGCGGCGGCGGACAGCCCTACCACCACGGCGACATCGAGCTGCTCAAGCTCCGCACCAAGGTCCTGTACGACGAGGACGAGGGCAAGCCCCTGCGCAAGTCCCACCAGAACCCGTACATCATCGAACTCTACGAGAAGTTCCTGGGCAAGCCGCTGTCCGAGAAGTCGCACCACCTGCTGCACACCCACTACTTCAAACGCCAACGGTTATAAGAGTGTGGGAGGGGCGTCGCCCCTCCCACGCCCTCCCCACCGGGGGGGATCATCCCCCCCGGTCCCCCCGAAAGGGGGGTGAATTTCCGTTCATTGACTCCTCCTCCTTCCCCCTCGCCGCAGGCGACGGCCTTGTGGGGGCGGAATTTCCAGGGGCGTCGGCTCGCGCAAGCGAGGCGTGCCGCCCCTGGAAATTCCGCCCCCACGGAGAGGGGGTCCGGGGGGCATCATGCCCCCCGGCCGCCGGAGGCATCTTTTCTTCTCCTCCTCCCCCGCGCCGACGAGCCCGGCCGCCGGGGCAGCCCCGTCAGCGCCACATGATCTTTGTCAGGCTCTATGCTACCAATGCCGCCGCAGCGTTCGCGGCGCGGCCGGATGGTCCGGTCCTTCGCGAGCGCATTGGGTCGCCACTTGGGGAGTCGGTCATGCGACAGGAAAGCGATGCCCTGGGAGCGTTGCCGCTCCCCGAGGGCGCCCTTTACGGCATACACACGTTGCGGGCGGCGGAAAATTTTCCCGTCTCGGGACAGCGTCTGTTTCCCGAATTCATCAAAGCCTACGCCCTGGTCAAGGCGGCCTGCGCCCAGGCCAACCTGGAGATCGGCGGCCTGGACCCCGCCCGAGCCGGAGCCATCGTCGCCGCCTGCCGCGAGATCGCCGGCGGGGCGCACGCCGACCAGTTCCTGGTGGACCCCTACCAGGGCGGAGCCGGCACCTCGACCAACATGAACGTCAATGAGGTGGTGGCCAACCGCGCCCTGGAGCTCCTCGGCCACCGGCCCGGCGACTACGCCTTCCTGTCGCCCCTGGACCACGTCAACCTGCACCAGTCCACCAACGACACCTATCCCACGGCCCTCAAGGTCGCCGCGCTCACCCTGCTCAAGGACCTGGAAGCGGCCACGGCCCGGCTTCAGGAGGCCTTCCAGGAAAAGGAGGCGGCCTTCGGCCAGGTGGTCAAGGTGGGGCGCACCGAGTGCATGGACGCCGTGCCGCTGACGCTCGGCATGGAGTTCGGGGCCTTCGCCGAGGCCATCTCGCGCGACCGCTGGCGCATCTTCAAGTGCCGCGAGCGCATCAAGCAGGTGAGCCTCGGCGGCACGGCCGTCGGCACGGGGCTTGGCGCGCCGCGCGAGTTCATCTTCCGGGCCGTGGAGCACTTGCGCCTGCTGACCGGCCTGCCGCTGTCGCGGGCCGAGAACCTGGTGGACGCCACGGCCAACGCCGACCCCTTCGTCGAGGTCTCGGGCATCCTGTCGGCCTTCGCCGCCAACCTGCTCAAGATCTCCTCGGACCTGCGCCTTTTGGCCAGCGGCCCGGCCACGGGACTGGGCGAGATCCGCCTGCCCGCCCTCCAGGCCGGCTCGTCCATCATGCCGGGCAAGGTCAATCCGGTCGTGCCGGAGTGCGTGGGCCAGGTGGCCCTTCGCGTCATGGCCAACCACCAGGCCGTGACCCTGGTCGCGGGCCTGGGCCAGCTCCAGATCAACCAGTTCCTGCCGCTGCTGACCCACAGCCTGCTGGAGTCCCTGCGCCTGCTCGCCAGCGCCGCCCGCATCTTCGCGGACAAGTGCGTGGCCGGCATCACGGCCGACGCGGAGCGCTGCCGGCAGCTCGTGGAGAAAAGCCACGCCCTGGCCACGGTGCTCGTGCCGGCGCTTGGCTACGAACGCGTCTCCCACCTCCTGGCCGAGGCCGACGCCAAGGGCGTGGCGCTGGCCGACCACCTGGACGCCTCGGGCGTCCTGCCCCGCGACGCGGCCCAGGCGTTGCTCTCGCCCAGGCGCATGCGCAAGCTGGGGTATGAGGAGGGGGACTATGAGGGCCTCCGGCGGCCAGGAGGGGCGTCGCCCCTCCTGGACCTCCCCACCGGGGGGAATGCTTCCCCCCGGACCCCCCCGACGGGGGGGGAACAAGGGGGCGAATGATGGAACATGGGGAGATCAGGGTTTTTGCCGGGTTGGGGGAGGCGCGGCTGCCGGAGCTGGTGGCCGGGGCGGACCGGCTTTTTTTCCACGCCGCCGTGTATTCCAATTTCGCCAGGGACCGGGCCATGGCCGACGCCCTCGAGGCGGCGCTGTCGCGGCCCCGGTTCACGCGCCTGGACGTCGTGAGCTTCGATCCGGCCGCCGGCGCGGCCTACTGGGACGAGTTCCGCCAGGTCCTGCGCCGGGGCCTGCCCGAGGTGACCCTGCGCCGGGAGTTCGGCGTCTCGACCGCCTTTTGCGACGACCTGGCCGCGCGCCATCCCGGCCGGGTGCGCCTTTTCCGCACGCCCTGCCTGCCCCTGGCCCCCATTCTGCTCGTCGGCGACACGATCCTGGCCGGCCACTACCTCCACGGCCCCGTTCCCGCGCCCCTGGGGCTGTGGCTGGCCGTGACGGCGGACGTGGAGGACCTGCTCTCCCGGGCCGAGGACGACGTCTCGCCCGGCGTCCTTGACCCGGCGACCAAGGGGGCTTACCGGCTGGTGTGCGAGTGCGTGGCCGCCCGAAGCGCCGCCCGCCGCCTGGCCTGACGCCCGAGGAGCCTCCATGCGCCCTTCCGAGATTTCCCAACTGCTCTCCGGGGCGGACGACGCCGGGCTTTTCTCCGCCGCCGACGCCCTCACCCGCCAGAACTTCGGCGACGAGGTCTACCTGCGCGGCGTCATCGAATTCTCCAACCACTGCGCCAACAACTGCCGCTACTGCGGCCTGCGCCGGGCCAACCGCAAGGTCCACCGCTACCGCTTGTCCGTGGAAGAGATCCTCGCCTGCGCCGCCCTGGCCCGGGAACTGTCGCTGGGCACCGTGGTCGTCCAGTCCGGCGACGACTACAGCTACTCCCGCGAGGACATCGCCCGCGTGGTGACCGGGGCCAAGGAGACCGCCGACGTGGCCGTGACGCTCTCGCTCGGCGACCGGCCCGAATCCGACTTCCTCTACTGGCGCGAGCACGGCGCGGACCGCTACCTGCTCAAGGTCGAGACCTTTGACGAAGCGCTCTACGCCAAGTCCCGGCCGGGCCTGACCCTGGCCGACCGCCTGGCCCGGGTCGAGTCCCTGCGCAAGGCCGGCTACGAGGTGGGCTCGGGCATCATCACCGACCTGCCCGGCATGACCCCGGACATCCTGGCCAGCGACCTCTTGCGCCTGTCCGAATTGGACCTCGACATGATCGCCGTGGGCCCCTTCGTGCCGAGCCCGGACACGCCCTACGGCGACGCGCCCCCGGGCTCGGTGCTGACCGCCTTCCGGGCCATGGCCGTGCTGCGGCTTCTAAACCCCCTGGCCAACATCCCCTCGACCTCGGCCTTAAACGCCCTGCGCGACGGGGCGCGCGAGCAGGGGCTCACGGTCGGGGCCAACGTCGTCATGCCCTCGCTCACCCCGGAGACCGTCGGCGGCGACTACGCCATCTACCCCGGAAAAAACGCCCTGCGCGCCGACGCCGCCGCGCGCCTGGAAGCCGCCCGCGCCGCCGTGCGCCGCGTGGGGCGCGTGCCCTCCACCGCCGTGGGCGGGTCCAAAAGGAGACGTCATGGCTGAGACCGAAGGCAACAAGGCCCCGCGCGGGGTCAGGCTGGTCATCACCCTGGTCGGGCGCACCAACGCCGGCAAGTCGTCGCTTCTTAACGCCATCGCCGGCCAGGACGTGGCCATCGTCTCCGAGGTGGCCGGCACCACCACCGATCCCGTGGCCAAGCCCTACGAGCTGCTGCCGCTCGGGCCCGTGACCTTCTACGACACTGCCGGCCTCGACGACACGGGCGAGCTCGGGGCCCTGCGCATGGCCGCCACGCGAAAGGTGCTCTGGCGCACGGACATCGCCGTGGTGGTGGTGGACGCCGCCTCGGGCCTGGGCGACGCCGAGCGCGGCGTCGTCGCCGACATCCGCCGCCTGGAGATCCCCTTCCTCCTGGTCTTCAACAAGGCCGACCTGGCCGCGCCGCGCGAGGCCGACCTGGCCTGGTGCCGGCAGTCCCACGTGCCCTTTGCCGTGGCCAGCGCCGCCACCGGCCAGGGAGCCGTGGCCGTCAAGGAGGCCGTCATCGCCCTGGCCCCGGCCGAGGCCCTGCGCGAGCCGGTGCTGTGCGGCGACCTCTTCGGCGAGGGCGACACCGTGGTGTGCGTGGTGCCCATCGACCTGGCCGCGCCCAAGGGCCGGCTCATCCTGCCGCAGGTGCAGGTGCTGCGCGAGATCCTCGACGGCGACGGCGCGGCCGTGGTGGTCAAGGAGCGCGAGCTGGAAGCGGCGCTGGAAAACATGCGCCGCCCGCCGGCCCTGGTCGTCACCGACTCCCAGGTGATCCTCAAGGTGGCCGGCGACGTGCCCGACGCCGTGCCGCTGACCACCTTCTCCACGCTCTTCGCCCGCTACAAGGGCGACCTGCCCACCCTCGTCGCCGGCGCGGCGGCCATCGACAAGCTGGCCGACGGCGACACGGTGCTCATGGCCGAGGCCTGCTCCCACCACGTCCAGGCCGACGACATCGGCCGGGTGAAGATTCCCCGCTGGATTTCCCAGTACACCGGCCGGGACCTGCGTTTCGAGGTCCACGCCGGGCACGACTTTCCCGACGACCTGGAGCGCTTCGCCCTGGTCGTGCACTGCGGCTCGTGCATGCTCGGCCGCATGGAGATGGTCCGGCGCGTCCGGGAATGCGCCCGCCGGGGCGTGCCGGTCACCAACTACGGCGTGGCCATCTCCAAGGTGCAGGGCGTGCTGGACCGCGTGCTGCGGCCCTTCGGGCTGTAGGGGTCACCGCGACGCGGGCGAGGCCAGGGCCGCCAGGGCCGGTCGCCAGCGCTCCAGGAACGGCAGGCCGAAATCCTCCCGCAGGCAGCGTTCGAAGGCGTCGGCCCCGAGCATCCTGTGCTCGACCGGGACGCCGGGGCGGCGGATGGTGAGACGGGCGTCCACCAGCACGTGGCGCACGTCGTCCCGGGTGCGGCTCATCACGAGATGCCGGCGGAAGGCGGAGGCCGGGTGGTTGGCGATGAGCCAGTTCGCCGCCGCGATGTCCGCGTAGGTCTGGGGGGCGGGGACCAGGTCGCAGATCGGCGTCCAGATGCCGCCAAGGAGCCGCTCCAGGCGCAGTTCCCCGTCCGCCTCCGTCAGGCGCGCCGGTTCGTGGCGGGTTTCCTGGACGCACCCCGTCTCCAGGCGCAGCGGAGTCGAGAGCATGCACGCGCCGAAGCCGACGTCGGCCAGCCAGTCGCCTGCCTCCAGGCGCACGCGCACGGCCATGTGCGTGCGCACGGCCACCTCGTGCAGGGGCCGCCTCCAGCGCGACCGGGCGATCAGGGGGTCCGCCCGAAAGCCCAGAGTGCGCAGCGCCCGCAGGAACAGGGAATTCTGCTCGAAGCAGTAGCCGCCGCGCCGCCCGGCGAGGAGCTTGGCGTCCACCGCCTCCGGGTCGATGGCGACGTCCTCGCCCATAAACACGTCCAGGGCCTCGAACGGGATGGAGGCCGGGTGCAGGCGGTGCAGTTCGCGAAGCACGTCCAGCCTGGGTTCCCTCGGCCCGTCGTAGCCCACCCGGGAGCAGTACGCCGAAAGGTCCACCGGCGTGAACCGCTCCTCGCCCAGATACAATCCGCCCATGGCTCCCCTTTCGCGGCCGGGCGGGCCGTGGGGCCGCCGGCCGGGCCTTGCGGCCGGGTCCGTCGCCCCGCCCGGAGCCGTTCTCCCGAGCGCGGCGCTCCCGTCCGCCGATCCACCGATCCACCGATCCGCCGATCCGCCGATCCGCCGGCAGGGTGCCCCCGGCCGGGCCGAAAGTCCAGGCGGCCCGGCCGGCGCGACTCCCGTTGCGCCACGTCCCATGGCGACTTGGCAAAATCGCCTTCATGCCGTACAAGCGCCCTCCGCCCGGCGGGAGGCATCTTCTTTTTCCGCAATATTTCCTGTTTTACCGTAAAAACGGATGTCCCGACTATCAGGAACCGTTTCCCCTACAGGCACTAACACCTTGATTAAAAACGAAAACAAAAAAACATACCAAAAAGATCAAGTGGCATGCTTCTTGGAAGTGAAAGGGCAGAGCAGACAATACCTCCCTATTGTTCTGACCTCTCCTTCATCTCCCGCGCGGGGGCTCCCACAGAGCCCCCCATTTTTTTCGCCGCTGCCCCCTTGGTGAAACGGCGCGGCCTGGGCTACGAGATTCCCCATGCGGCAATGAAAGCTCCTCGCCCCCCGGCCCGGTTGCGCTCCTGATGGCGCGCCAGGGGCAGGCGGCCCCGCACAGGCCGGAAGAGGCATTTTTTTCCTTATTCCAGAAGTTCACAAAGGGGGATTGCCCCCGGAGGTTTTTCCCATGCGTTTTGTCGACGAAGCCTGGATCCTGGTCCGCTCGGGCAAGGGCGGGCGCGGCGCGGTGTCGTTTCGCCGCGAGAAGTTCATTCCCCGGGGCGGCCCGGACGGCGGCGACGGCGGCAAGGGCGGCGACATCGTCTTTACGGCCGACCCCGACCTGCTGACCCTGTACGACCTGCGCCTGCGGCGCATCTACGAGGCCAGAAACGGCGAAGGCGGCATGGGCCGCCAAAAAAACGGCCGGGCCGCCGAGGACCTGACCATCCACGTGCCCGTGGGCACCGAGCTCTACGAGCTGCCCGCGCCCGACGCCGTCCCGGAGCCCGAAGAAATCCCGGAAGACGACGGCGAGATCGAAGGCCTGGTGGTGGACGAGCACGGCTTCGTGCGCGAGGCCCCGGACTTCCAGGAAAACCCGGACCTGATCGACGAGGAGGACGCCCCGGACGAGGACGAGGCGCGCCTGCTGGCCGACCTGACCGCGCCGGGACAGAGTTTCGTGGCCTGCCGGGGCGGGCGCGGCGGCAAGGGCAACCTGCATTTCGCCTCGGCCACCATGCGCACGCCGCGCTTCGCCCAGCCCGGCGAGCCCGGCGAGGAGCGCCGCATCCGGCTGGTGCTCAAGGTGCTGGCCGACGTCGGCATCATCGGGCTGCCCAACGCCGGCAAGTCCACCTTCATCGCCGCCGTCAGCCGCGCCCGGCCCAAGATCGCCGCCTACCCCTTCACCACGCTGACCCCCAACCTCGGGGTGATCGAGAACGACTACGGCGACCGGCTGATCCTGGCCGACATTCCGGGGCTCATCGAGGGCGCGCACCTGGGGCATGGCCTGGGGCACCGGTTCTTGCGCCACGTGGAGCGCACGCGGCTGCTGCTGCACGTGGTCTCGGCCGAGGACGCCTCGCCCGAGGGCGTGTTCGAGGCCTTCGACGTGGTGGACGAGGAGCTGCGCCTTTTCGACGAAAAGCTGGCCGAGCGGCCCCAGTTGCGGGTGGTCAACAAGATCGACCTGCTGTCCCCGGAGGAGCTGGCCGCGCGCAAGGCGGCCGTGGCCGCCGACGGCCGCCCGGTGCTCTTCATGTCCGCCCTGACCGGCGAAGGGGTCGAGGAGGTGCTGGAGGCCCTGTGGGAGGCCGCCGCGCCGCGCCCGGACGCCGGAAAGGACGAATCGGGCCTGGATTGAGCCGCGCCGCCCGAATGCATGCGCCCCCCGGCCGCGAACGTCGTCGGTCAGGGGGCGCTTGGCGTTTTCGTCGTTATATGTGCGTCAGAACAGCCGCTGGATCATGGAAAGCAGGAACAGCACCAGGAAGATGAAGAACAGTATCTTGGCGATGCCCGCGGCCGTGCTGGCGATGCCGGTGAATCCGAGGATGCCGGCGATCAGGGCGATGATAAGAAACGTGATGGTCCAAGATAACATACGTTCCCTCCGGTTGCAGACCGGGCAAGGGGAAACCGATTCTCCCCATCGTATCTATTAGGACCTCACGGAGTTTAGGCAAGGCGGCCTGTCCTTCCCCGACGTCTGCTCCGCCCGGCCCCGGGGCCGGGTGGGCAGGCCCCGGGGCCGGGCGGGCAGGCCGGGCAAGGGGTTCTTGCGCCTACGCCCGCAGCAGGCGCAGGGTGAAGGACTTGAGGTATTCGGTCTCGGCCATGGCCGGATGGGCCGGGTGGTCCGGGCCCTGGCGGCCCTGGGCCAGGACCTGGGCCCGCCGGCCGGCGGCGTTGGCCGCCCGCAGCGCCACCCGGCGCAGCTCCCAGGCGTCCACGTGCTGGGAGCAGGAGCAGGTCATGAGGATGCCGTCGTCGGCCAGGACGTCCATGGCCAGGCGGTTGAGGCGTTCGTAGGCCCGCAGTCCCGCTTCCAGGTCCTTCTTGCGCTTGACCAGCGCCGGCGGGTCCAGGCTCACCACGTCGAAGGTCCGCCCCTGGGCGGCGCATTCCTCAAGGAAGGCCGCCGCGTCGGCGCGCACGGTTTCCACCTTGCCGGCCAGGCCGTTTCGCGCCGCGTTTTCCCCGGCCATGGCCCGGGCCGCCTCCGAGGAATCCAGGCACACGGCCGAGGCCGCCCCGGCCCGGGCGGCGCGCACGGAAAAGGCCCCGGCGTAGGCGAAAAGGTCGAGCACCGTGCGGCCGGCCACGAGCCGGCACAGGGCGGTGCGGTTCTCGCGCATGTCGTAGAACCAGCCGGTCTTCTGGCCTCCGAGCGCCGGCACGGCGAAGCGCGTGCCCTCCTCGTCGATTTCGAGCCGCTCGGGCGCGTCGCCGTAGACCGTCTCCACCAGGCGCGGCAGGCCTTCCAGCTCGCGCGCGGCCACGTCGTTTCGCCAGATGACGGCGCGCGGCGAAAGCTCGGCCACCACCGCCTCAAGGATCACCTCGCGCAGCGCCTCCGCGCCCGTGGTGGTCAACTGGCCCACGACCACGTCGCCGTAGCGGTCGAGCACCACCCCGGGCAGGTGGTCGCCCTCGGAAAAAAGCAGCCGGTAATGGGGCGTGGCGTAGAAGCGCTCCCGCAGGGCCAGGGCGTCGCGCAGGCGGCCGCGGACGAAGTCCACGTCCAGGCGCGTGTCCGGGTCGCGGTCCATGACCCGGGCGCAGATGAGCGAGCCGGGGCTCACCGTGACCACGCCGAGCGGCCGGCCCCGCGAGGCCGTGACCACGGCGGCCTGGCCCGGCGCGAAGGCGGTCAGCGGCGTCTTCTTCGTGTCCACCTCGTTGCTGAACACCCACAGGTGTCCGGCGCGAAGGCGTCTTTCCTCGTTGTTCTTGAGCGTCAGCACGGGCATGTCCATGCCCGGACGGTACGGCAGGGGCGCGGCCGTGGCAAGGCGCTCCCGCCTCTTGCCCGCGCTTCACGGCCGATACGGCTGACGGATTCGGTCTTCCCGGAAATATCGAAAGAGGCCGGGCTAGGCCCTGGTCGGCAGGTTGTACTTGCGAAAGAGGTCGTAGAGCCGCGACGGCGAAAGGCCGCTCAGCTTCGCGCCGCGGACCACGTTGCCGCCGCAGGCGGTCAGCAGTTCGCGCAGGTAGGCTTCCTCGGCCGTGTCCAGGGCGCGGCGGCGGTATTCCTTCCAGGCCGGCACGGCATGGCCGCCCGGCACGGCCTCGCGGGCCGGGGGCTCGCAGGCCGCGCCGGCGCGCAGCACCTGGATGCGTATCTCGTCGGGCAGGTGCTTGGGGTAGAGCATGGGCTCGCCGCGATGGGCCAGCACCACCCGCTCCATGGTGCTGCCGAGTTCCCGCACGTTGCCCGGCCAGGTATAGGCGCAAAGGGCCTGGAGGAACTCCTCCGCCACGCCCTTGACCGGCAGCCGGTAGCGCTCGCAGAAGCGGTTCATGTAGTGCAGGGCCAGGGGGCGTATGTCCTCGACCCGCTGCCGAAGCGGCGGCAGGGTGATGACGATGGTGCGCAGCCGATACAGCAGGTCCTCGCGGAACACCCCGCCCGCCGCCATGACCGACAGGTCGCGGTTGGTGGCGGAGACGAGCCGGAAATCGCTTTGCAGTTCGTTTTTGGAGCCCACGGGCCGGAAGCGGCCGTCCTGGAGCACGCGCAAAAACGTCTTCTGTATGCCCTGGGACAGCTCGCCGATCTCGTCGAGAAAGAGCGTGCCGCCGTCGGCCAGCTTGAACAGCCCGTCGCGGTCGCGGTCCGCGTCGGTGAACGCGCCCTTGACGTGGCCGAAGAGCACGCTTTCGACCAGGGTTTCCGGCAGGGCGGCGCAGTCCACCACCACGAAGTTGTTGGTGGCGCGCGAGGAGTTGGCGTGTATGGCCCGGGCGAAGAGTTCCTTGCCCGTGCCGGTCTCGCCGGCGATGAGCACCGAGGCGTCGGAATCGGCGGCCTGGGCCACTAGGTCGAGGCTCGCCTCCATGGACGGCCCCATGCCGATGATGCCTTCGCGCTTGAGCGCGGCGCGCGGCCGTCTGGCGGCCTTCTGGGCGCGGTATTCCAGGGCGCGGGTGAGCGGCAGGCTGACGCGGTTGGGGGTCAGCGGCTTTTGGATGTAGTCCCAGGCCCCGGATTTGATGGCCAGGGCCGCGCCCTCAGGGTCGTCCTGGGCGGTGACGATGATGATTTCCGGCGACCCCGGCGCGGCCCGCAGCTCGGGCAGCAGGTCCAGACCGTAGCCGTCCGGCAGGCGCAAATCGAGGAGCACCACGTCGAAACGGCCCTGGGCGAGCGCCTCCCGGCCCTCGGCCAGCGACCCGGCCCAGGTCAGGCCGTGCCCCAGACGCCCCATGAGCGCCCCGAAGGTTTCCTTCAGGATGGCGTCGTCGTCGATGAGGAGAATGTGCGCCATGGTGTTGTGATGGGATGGGGTGGAACGGAGAGGAATCGGGGGAGGGAACCCCTTTTTGCAAAAAGGGGTTC
>JAEWCY010000071.1 GCA_023390395.1 Pseudomonadota bacterium
CTTCCACGCCGACCGCCGCGCCCGCGCCGCCGCCGGCCGCCCCGGCTCCCGGCGCGAGCGCGCCGGCCGAAGCCAAAAAGCCCCAGGCCGCCAAGAAGGAGGCCATGCAGAGCCTGCGGGTGGACGCGGCCAAGCTCGACGATCTGGTCAACCTGGTGGGCGAGCTGGTCATCGCCCAGGCCCGGCTCACCCAGCTGGCCTCGGGCCTGGCCCATCCGGCGCTGACCAGCGTGGCCGAGGAGATCGAGCGGCTGTCCAACGAGCTGCGCGACAACACGCTCGGCATCCGCATGCTGCCCATCGGCACCACCTTCAGCCGCTTCCGCCGCCTGGTGCGCGATCTGTCCGCCGAGATGCGCAAGTCCATCGAACTCGTGACCGAGGGCGGCGAAACGGAACTCGACAAGACCGTCATCGAGCAGCTCAACGATCCCCTGGTGCATCTGCTGCGCAACAGCATCGACCACGGCATCGAGCCGCCGGGCGAACGGCTGGCCGCCGGCAAGCCCGAAACCGGCGCCATCGTCCTTTCCGCCGAGCACGCCGGCGGCGAGGTGGTGCTGTCCATCACCGACGACGGCCGGGGCATGAACCCGGACCGCATCCGGGCCAAGGCCGAGGAGAAGGGGCTCATCTCGCCCGAAGCGCGCCTCACCGAAAGCGAGATCTACAACCTCGTCTTCCTGCCGGGCTTTTCCACGGCCGAGAAGATCACCAACGTCTCGGGCCGGGGCGTGGGCATGGACGTGGTCAAGCGCAGCATGGACGCGCTGCGCGGCAAGATCGACATCCAGAGCACGTTCGGCAAGGGCTCGCGCATCACCATCAAGCTGCCGCTCACGCTCGCCATCATCGACGGCCTGCAGATAAAAGCCGGCGACGACCAGTACATCATCCCCCTGTCCCTGGTGGAGGAATGCGTGGAGCTGCCCCGGGACCAGGGCCAGGCGCGGGGCCGCACCATCCACCTGCGCGGGGAGATCGTGCCCTACATCCGGCTGCGCGAGGCCTTCGAGCTGGCGGGCGAGCCCCCGGCCATCGAGCAGATCGTGGTCACCCGCTTCGAGGGCGAACGGGCCGGCATCGCCGTGGACCAGGTCATGGGGCAGCAGCAGACGGTCATCAAGAGCCTCGGCAGCTACATCGGCTCCGTGGCCGGCATTTCCGGGGCCACCATCAACGGCGACGGCACCATGTCCCTGATCCTGGACGTGCCGACCCTGGTCGCGGCCGTGCGGCGGGCGGCGGCCTGAGGCGGCCTCGCCGAGGCGTCGGCCCGATCGGGCGGGCCGCATTGACCGGGGCCCGCCGGGTGGCTATTATGGACAATTATTTGCGACAGGATATTCCATGAGCAAGGACCCCAGCGCCATTTTCTCGGACTTCGTGGCCCGCAAGAAGCTCAAGATGACCCCCCAGCGCCGCCGCATCCTGGAGGTCTTCCTGAGCGAGGAGGGGCACGTCACGTCCGAGGAGCTCTACCAGAAGGTCAAGCAGGTCTACGACACCATCGGTCAGGCCACGGTCTACCGCACGCTCAAGCTCCTGGCCGACTCCGGCCTGGCCAAGGCCGTGGAGTTCGGCGACGGGGCCCTGCGCTACGAGATCCTCTACGGCCAGAGCCACCACGACCACCTGATCTGCGAGTCCTGCGGCGTCAACGTGGAGGTGGTGGACCCCTCCATCGAGCGCCTCCAGGAGGAGGTGGCCAGGCGCCACGGCTTCCGCCTGACCGCCCACAAGCTCTACCTCTACGGCATCTGCCCGGACTGCCAGAAGAAGGCCGCCGGCAAGGGCTGACGCGCCGGCATGCCCCGCCTGCTCCTTCTGCCCGGGGCCGACGGCGACGGCCATCCCGCGGTCAGGGCCGTGGCCGCCTGGCGGCACACCATCGCCCTGGGCCTGATCCTGGCCGCCCATCTGCTGCTGGTGTTCCTGGTGGAGGGGCGGGCGGCGCTCTTCGGCCCCATGGTCCTTCTGGTCATGTACCTGGCCGGCTTCCTGCTCCTGGGCGAGCGCAGCGGCTTTTCCCTGTGCATCCTGGCCGTGGGCGTCGTGGCCTTGGCGGCCTGCGCCGCCAGCGTCTTCCTGGGGGGCCAGCCCCTGGCCTATCTGGCCCTGTCCCTGCACAGCCTCTTCGAACTGCTGCTCATCGCCTTCATGCTGGCCTGGCTCTTCCGCCAGCGGCACATGCCCTTCGACAACATCATGGCCGGCATCATCGTGTTCCTGTTCATGGCCGGGCTGTGGGCCCAGCTCTACGCCATGGTCACCCTGGCCTCGCCGGGCGCGGTGCGCGGCCCCGACGGCGGGCTCGGCCCGCATCCGTCCCTGACGCTGTACTACTTCAGCATCGTCACCCTGACCACGGCCGGCTTCGGCGACGTGACCCCGATCTCGGACCTGGCCCGGATGCTGACCGCCTACGAGGCGCTGGTGGGGCAGGTCTACCTGGTGGTCTTCATCGCCCTGCTCATGGGGCGCCATTTCGCGGTCCACGCCGCCCCGCCGTCCGACGCCGTCCCCACCGCCCCGCCGGCGAAAATTCCCGCGACCGAAACGCCGTCCGTCCGTCCCCCCGAGACCGGCTCGCGTCCCTAGCCCCCCTTGCGGGAGGTCCAGGAGGGGGTGACCCCCTCCTGGCCGCCGGAGGCGTCTCCCCATCTCCCCATCTCCCCCTACGCCGCAGCCGCGCCGCCGGGCCTGGTCGCGCATTCGGCGAACACCCGCTCCCGGCAGCAGGCGCAGCGCTCGGGGTCCAGGCGCGAGACGATGCCGGTGATGGCCGAGCCCTTGCCCCGGAAGACGTTTTGCGCGCCGATGCGCGAGAGGCAGCCGCCGCGCGTGAGCAGTTCCATGACCTCGGACTTGAGCGAGCAGAAGAAGATCTCCCGGCCGGAAAGGCGCATGGACCCGGCCTCGTGGAAGAGCATGTGGCAGCCGCCGGCGTCGATGAAGTTGATGCCCGAGCCGACGATGAGGATGTGGCACTGTTCGGGGCTCGCGGCCGCGATGCGGTGGAGCTCCTCGGCGATGTGGTTGACCGCGCCGAAGAAGATCGAGCCGTCCAGGCGCAGGATCTTGAGCTGGGGGCATTCGGGCAGGGGCCGGCGGCGCACGTTGACCAGGGCCCGGTGGGACGAGTTCGGGTCCGGGGCCAGGGTGATGAAGTGGGGGTGGCTGGTGCGGCGCAGGTAGAGCAGAAGCGACAGCATGACCCCGGCGTAGAGCGCGAATTCCAGGCCGACGAAGAGCGTGGCCAGGAAGGTCGTGGCCAGGATGCCGGCCTCGGCCCTGTCCGTGGTGGCGATGTGGCGGATGCCCCGGAAGTTGACCAGGTTGGCCGCCACCAGCACGATCACCCCGGCCATGGCCGCGATGGGCAGGTAGGCCGTGGCCGGGGCGATGCAAAGCAGCACCAGGGCCAGGAACACGGCGGAAAAGACCGCCGCCAGGGGGGTTTTGGCTCCGGCCTCGAAGTTGACGCCCGTGCGCGTGAACGAGCCCGACGAGGCGTAGCCCGAAAAGAAGCCGCCCAGGATGTTGGCCAGGCCCTGGCCGATGAACTCCTGGCTGTTGTCGATGCGTTGCTCCGAGCGCACGGCCACGGCCCGGGCGATGGACACGGCCTCGGCCAGGCCCAGCATGGCCACGGCCAGGGCCCCGGGGAAAAGCGTCCGGAAGGTGTCCAGGTCGAGTTCCGGCAGGGACAGGGGCGGCAGGCTGGCCGGCAGCGCCCCCACGAGCTTGGCCCCGTGGGCCGCGCCGTCGAGGAGCTGGCAGACGCCGCCGCCGCCGATGAGGGCCAGAAGCAGGGCCGGGGCCTTGGGCGAGAGCCGGCGGATGCCGAGGGCCAGAAGGAGCGTGGCCGCGGCGATGGCCGCCACCCGCCAGTTGACGGCTGGGAGCTGGCGCAAAAAGGCCAGCCACGTCTCCAGGAAGTCGCCGCCGCGCGGCAGCGTCACCCCGAAGAAATGCCCGAGCTGGCTCGTGACGATCAGGATGGCCGCTCCGGCCGTGAATCCCGTGACCACGGAGTGGGAGACGAAATTGACGAGCCCGCCCATCCTGGCGATGCCCAGGCCCAACTGGGCCAGCCCGGTCAGCACCGTCAGGGCCAGCACCAGCCGGATGTATTCCGGCGAGCCCGGTACGGAAAGCGTGCTGACCGTGGCGTAGACCACCAGCGAAATGGCCGTGGTCGGCCCGGAGATGAGGTGGTGGGAGGAGCCGAAGAGCGCCGCGGCCACCACCGGGATCATGGCCGCGTACAGGCCGTAGACCGGCGGCAGACCGGCGATGGCGGCGAAGGCCACGCCTTGGGGCAGCACGATCACCGCGCCCGTGAGCCCGGCCCACAGGTCGGCCTTGAGGGTGCGGCGGTTGACCATGGGCCACCAGGCGAGAAACGGCAGCAGCCGGGGCACGACGTCGCGGACGCGGTCCAGGCTGCTTCGCGGGCGGGGAAGGTCGCATTGCTCCATGGCGTGCTCCGGAAAAAAACGGCGATGCTCCAGCATACCTCCCCGGCCCGGCCGGTCAAGCCGGTCCCCGGCCCCGCCGCGCAATCGCCGCTGGCCACCGGAGCCGTTTGGGCCTATGCCGAGAAGGGCCGGACAAGGGGAATCGGCTTTGTCGACGCCATGTCCCGCCAGCCCTTGATGGAGGGAGAAGAACGCATGCCTGACGCCGTTCTGGTCAGCGATTTCGACGGCACCATGACCGCCGAGGATTTCTATTCCCTGGCGGCGGCGCGTCTGCTGCCGCCGGACGCGCTCGCCCCGTGGAACGAATACCGGGCCGGCCGGATGACCCATTTCGCCGCCCTGCGCACCATCTTTTCGCGCATCCGCGCCCCGGAGGCCGAGGTGCTGGCCGTGGTCGCGGACATGGGCCTGGACCCGGGCCTGGCCGCCTCTCTCGCCCGGCTGCGCGCCGCCGGCTGGGAGGTGGTGGTGGCCTCGGCCGGCTGCGACTGGTACATCCGCCGGCTCCTCGACGCCGCCGGCGTGCGCCTGGAGGTGCACGCCAACCCCGGCGTCTACCGTCCGGGCGGGCCGCTGGTCATGGACGCGCCGCCGCCTTCGCCGTTCACCTGCGACGAGACGGGCGTGGACAAGGCGGCCGTGGTGCGCGACGCCCTGTCGCGGGCGGGCACGGTGGCCTTCGCCGGCGACGGGTTCGCCGACCTGCCGGCGGCGCTGCTCGTGCCGGCCGGGCGGCGCTTCGCCCGGGGCGACTTGGCCGGGGCGCTCGGCGGGCGCGGCCAGGGCTTCCGCCCCTTCGCCGTGTGGTCGGACGTCGCGGCCATGCTCCTGGAGGAAGGAGGGACATCATGAAGACCATTTCCGTGCCGGGGCTCGTGCGCATCAAGCCCGGGGCCATGGGGCGGCTCGGCGTCTACCTGCGCCGGGCGGGGCTCAAGCGCGTGCTGGTCCTGGCGAGCATGGGCCTGCCTCCGGCCGTGACCGAGGCGGCCCGGGCCGGGTTCGCGGCCGAGGGGATCGAGGCCGCCGCCTGGAGCGAGGTCACGGACAACCGTTTCGAGGACGCGGCCGCCGCCTTCGCGGCCCTGCCCAAAAAAATCGCCGCCGTGGTCGGCATCGGCGGCGGCAAGGCGCTGGACATGGCCAAGTACCTGGCCTTCCTGGCCAGGCGGCCCTATTTCGCCGCGCCCACGTCGCTGTCCAACGACGGCTTCTGCAGCCCCCAGTCGAGCCTGACCATGGCCGGGGCGCGCCGGTCCCTGGCCGCCGCCCTGCCCCAGGGCGTGGTCATCGACACGGACGTGTGCCTGGCCGCGCCGCGCCTTCTCTGGCTCTCCGGCGTCGGCGACCTGGCCTCCAAGCTCACGGCGGTCTTCGACTGGAAGCTGGCCTTCCACCACCGGGGCGAGGCCGTGGACGACCTGGCGGCGCTGCTCTCCGACGCCACGGTGCACCAGTTCATGGACGCCCCGCGCTTCGACCAAAAGGGCATGGAGCTCCTCGGCACGGCGCTCATGCTCAACGGCATCGCCATGGAGATCTGCGGCTCCTCGCGCCCGGCCAGCGGCTCGGAACACCTGATCTCCCACGCCCTGGACGCGTCCTCGGCCCGGCCCCGTCTCCACGGCCTGCAGGTCGGCACGGCCAGCTACCTCGTCAGCCGGCTCCAAGGCGGGGAGCAGACCGAGACCCTGGCCCGACTCTTCACGGAAACGGGCTTTTTCGACGCCGTGCGCGCCGATCCTTTCTCCCGGGAGGAATGGCTCGCCGCCGTGCGCCTGGCGCCGACGGTCAAGGACGACTTCTTCACGGTGCTGTCGCTTCGCGACTGCCAGGGCGAGGTGCGGGCCATGCTCGACAACGACCCCCGCCTGGCCGGCTGCTTCGTCTGAGCCGCGCCCCTCCCCCTTGCCATGGCGACGCGGGAGGGTTACATATAAAGTCCTTTCCTCCATGGATGGAGCCGGTCCCGGCCTGTGCCGGGCCGCGAGGGCAGGCACGCTCGTGTCACCCCGTCGCGGCGCGTCTGCGCCCGGAGTCCGCCCATGGCCGGCATCGCCGCCGCCAGTTCGGCCGCCTCGGCCTACCAGCGCGAAGCCTCGCGTCTGGCCGCGTGCGCGCCGCAGGTCGGCGGCAAGCGCATCACCCGCGACGCCACGGTCTCCCTCGGCCCCTTCTCCGTGCGCTACTCGGCCACGGATTACGAATTCGACCTCACCGGCGCGACCGCCCAGACCTCCTTCAACGACGCCCTGGACGCGGCCGCCGCCGGCACGTTGCTGGCGGAATCGGGCGACGCGGCCCGGGCCGTGACCGACGAAACGCCAAGCCCCCTGCGCCGTCGCCAGGCCCTGGCCGGCTACCAGGCCGCCGCCCGGCCGGTGTCGGCGGCGCGGTCCATGTTCTCGGCCACGGCCTGAGACGAAACGGCCGGCCTTCCGCCTCAGATGCGGTGCAGCTCCGGCCGCATGAGGCCGGTCAACGCCTCGCCGCGCAGGAACCGGCCCGCGTTGGCGAAGGCGCTTTCCAGGGCCAGGCGCGGCCACTCGGGCACGTTGAAGGAATTGTGCGGGCAGGCCAGCAGGTTCGGCAGGTCGAGCAGGGGGCAGGCCAGCTCGAAGCGGCCGTGGCGCAGGGGCTCCACCCACCAGGACTCCAGGCCGGCCCGGAATTCCGGATGGGCCCGCAAGTGCTCGTAGAGGGCCTGCTGGGCGATGATCTCGCCCCGGGCCACGTTGACCAGGATGGCGTCCGGCCGCAGCAGGGCGAGTTCCCGCGCGCCGAGGCGCTCGTGGGTGTGGCGGGTGTAGGGCAGGGTGAGCACCGCCACCTGGGCGTCGGCGAGGATCGTGTCCAGGTCGTCCAGGGTGCCGACGAAAGCCACGGGCTGGTCGGTCGCGCCCGAGGTGTTGAGCGCGAAGACCTCCATGCCGAGCGCCGTCAGCAGCCCGGCCACGGCCTTGCCCGCGCCGCCGAGCCCCAGCACCGCGGCCTTCTTGCCGGAAAGCAGCAAGTTGGGGGCCATCTGGTTGAACTCCCCCCGGCGCATGGCCGCGTCTTCTTCGCGCAGCCGCTTGGCCAGGCACAGGACCATGGCCAGGGCGTGCTCGGCCATGGGCCGGGCGAAGGCGCCGGAATTGCCGGCCACGGTCAGGCCCGGCGGCAGCCGGTCGAAGGGCAGGTCGTCCAGGCCGGCCGAGACGACCTGGAGCAGCTGCCCCGGGCCCAGGCGGCCCAGGTCCTGGCCCATTTCCTTGAGCGGCTTGAACGACAGGACCACCCGGGCGGCGGCCAGGGCGTCGCCCCGCCCGGCCGGGGCGATGTCGGCGAGATGCGCGACCCCGCCCAGGGGCGCGGCCACTTCCTCGGCAATGGCCCGGCCATTGCTGTCCAACGCCTGCGTCAGAATGATCGCGGCTGCCATGTCATACCCCTTTCCCCCGTCGAGGGGGGCCGGGGGGCATCATGCTCCCCGGCCGCCGGAGGCCTCTTCCTCTTCTCTTTTCTTCCTACGCATTCGCCAGATACGTGGCGATGGCGTCGTCGTAGGTGCTCGTGGCGCGGAAGGTGGCGGCGGCGGTCTTCTGGCGCAGGGGCAGGGGGGCCCGCATGCCGTTTTGGGCCAGGGCGTCCATGACCTCGGGGTAGAAGGCCGGGTCGGGCACGACCAGGATGCTGCCGAAGTTCTTGGCCGAGGCCCGCAGCAGGGTGGGGCCGCCGATGTCGATCTGTTCGATCATCTCGGCCAGGGGCAGTTTTTTCTCCAGGGCCTCGCCGAAGGCGTAGAGGTTGACCACGACCATGTCGAAGGGGGCGATGCCGTGCTTGGCGATGGTGGCCAGGTGGTCGGGGTTGTCCTTGTCGGCCAGGATGCCGCCGTGGATGGCCGGGTGCAGGGTCTTGACGCGGCCGCCCATGATTTCGGGGAAGCCCGTCACGTCGCTGACGGAGGCGACGGGAAGCCCCGCTTCGAGGAGCTGCTTGCGCGTGCCGCCGGTGGACACGAGCTCGACGCCGGCGGCGCTGAGGAACCGGGCCAGTTCGGGCAGGCCGGACTTGTCGGTGACGCTTAAAAGCGCCCGCTTGATGGGCAACAATTCCATGGGGTGGAACCTCGCTTGTTTTTGGGCGAGGTGCCACACGCGCCCGCGCATGGCAAGGGCGGGGGGAGGCCGGGACGCCCGGCCGCGTCCCTTGGGGATGCGGCCGGACGGCGCGGAGGGGGAAAAATCGGGTCGCGGCTAGGCGGCGATGCGCTTGAGTTCCTCGGCCAGGTCGCGGGCCGCGTCGTGGCGCGGGTCCTGGGCGAGGATGGCGTCGAGTTCGGCGCCGGCTTCGGCGTGGCGGCCGAGGCTCACCAGGCAGCCGGCCAGGGTGAAGCGCACCTCGTGCTTGGCCGGGTCCACGGTGAGGTAGTCGCGCAGGTAGGGCAGGACTTCCTCGATGCGGGATTCGGCGTGGGCCAGGCGGACCAGGCCAAAGAGGGCCACGAGATTTTCGGGGTTGCGGCTCAGCGCGCCCTTGAAATGGGTGAAGGCTTCGCCCCGGTCGCCGCGTTCCATCTCGATGAGCGCCATGCCGGACAGAGCCCGGTCGTCGGCGTCGATGGTGGAGGCCTTGCGGTAAAGCCCCATGGCGTCCTCGAGCTGGCCGCGCTGCACGGCGATGGTGGCCAGGCCCAGGTACGGGTCGGAGTGGACGCCGTTACTGCTCATGGCCTTGTTGTAGTATTCCTCGGCCTTGTCCAGGTCGCCCATGAACAGATAGCACTCGCCGAGTTCCTTGTTGATTTCGTAATCCAGTTGCCCACTCATGACTACCCCTCCGTTCCCGACGCCCTGGCCGTTGGCTGCGGCGTCGCCGGTTGGCGCGCGATCCCTGCGCCGTTTTTTTCGCGTCTTTCGGCCCTGGGGCCGGCGCCGGCGGCGCGTCCTGCCGGGCACGAAGAGAGAAGCAATCCCCGTGCCAGAGGCCGAATAGGGGCCGCAGGCGGGCCGGGAGGGGCATTTCGGGCCAGGCAGGGCGTTTTTGCCGCTTGGTTTTATGAAAAAGTGAAACTGGGGGTTGGGCAAAAAATTCCTGTCCGGCGAGCGAGGGGGTTTTCGACTGGAACGCTTTTTGCCCAGTAGTCACGCGACGGCGGTCGGCCGCAGGGCGGCGGCCGCCGGCCAAGGGAGGGAAAAACGACATGAAAACAATGTTTTCCAGCAATATCGGGCTGCTCGGCAAGGTCATGGACCTGCACCTGGACCGTCAGAATGTCGTCATGACCAACCTGGCCAACCAGGATGTCCCGTCGTTCAAGGCGCGCCGGCTGGATTTCGAGAAGGAACTGCAGGCGGCGCTCAACACCGACGATCGCGGCAAGATGACGCGCACCGAGTCGGGCCACCTGCCGGCGGTGTTCAACGCCGCCGGCTTCGAAGGAAACCTGGAGATGGGCTGGAAGCCCCGGGTGGTTTCGGGCCTGGACAGCGTGGACATGGACAAGGAGATGTCGATCATGGCCAAGAACACCCTCATGTACAACGCCCTGGCCGACATCACCAAGAAGGACTTCGAAGGCCTGCAAAGGGTCATCACGGACGGAGGCAAGTAGCATGGACCTCTTCAGCGCCATGGACATCGGGTCGTCGGGCATGTCCGCCCAGCGCACCCTCATGAACACCATCTCCATGAACCTGGCCAACATCAGGACTACCCGCACGGTCAACGGCGGCGGGCCCTACGTGCGCAAGTCCGTGATGCTGGAATCGACCCCCGTGGACGCGCCGTTCTCCAAGGCCATGCAGACGGCCCAGGACCGGGAGCTGGCCGGGGTCAAGGTCACGGGCCTGGTCAACGACAACCGGCCCTTCCGCATGCAGTACGAGCCCGGCCACCCCGACGCCAACGCCGACGGCTACGTGGCCTACCCTGACATCAACGTGGTGGAGGAGATGGCCAACATGATCACGGCCATGCGCAGCTACGAGGCGTCGAGCTCGTCCATCGGCACCGTCAAGAACATGTTCACCAAGGCCCTGGACATCGGGCGGTAACGGAGGTTCCCCATGGCCATTTCCCCCATCGCCCTTTCCGCCTACCGCAACGCCATGGCCAGCGCCGCCTCCATCGACGGCAAGGTCTCGCGTTCCCTGGCCAAGCCGGCCGCTCCGACCGAAGGGTTCGGGGCCAAGCTCATGGACTCGATCAAGAACGTCAACGACATGCAGAACCAGAAGGCCGAGATGGTCGAGTCCTTCGCCTCGGGCAAGACCGAGAACGTGCATGAGCTGATGATCAACCTGCAAAAGGCGGGGCTCGCCATGCAGATGACCACGGCCGTGCGCGGCAAGGTGCTCGAAGCCTACAAAGAACTCGTGAAGATGCAGTTCTAGCGGACCGCCACCCCTAACGGAAGCACGCCCGGAGAATCGCTATGCCCCCCTTTCTCAAGCAGACCTTCGAAAAGCTCATCCAGTACTGGTCCAACCGCACCAACACGCAGCGGGTGCTCCTGGCCGGGCTGGCCCTCTCCACGGCGGCCGCCTTCCTGGTGATGATCTATTTCCTCAATCAGCCGGACATGCGCGTCCTCTACACCCGCCTGGCTCCCGAGGACGCCGCCCGGGTCGTCGAGCTGCTCAAGGCCTCCAAGACGCCCTACGAGCTGCGCGACAACGGGAGCACGGTGCTGGTGCCGGCCGAGGCGGTCTACGAGCAGCGCCTGAAGGTGGCCGGCGAGGGCGTGATGCACGGCCAGGGCGTGGGCTTCGAGATCTTCGACCAGCTCAAGGTCGGCCAGACCGATTTCGTCCAGCGCATCAACTACACCCGGGCGCTCCAAGGCGAGCTGGCCCGCACCATCTCGGAGTTCCCCCAGGTGGACAAGGCCAGGGTGCACCTGGTGCTGCCCCAGAAGAGCCTTTTCATCGAGGAGCAGAAGCAGGCCTCGGCCTCGGTGGTCCTGACCCTCAAGCGGGGCCAAAAACTTGACGCCAAGCAGCTCCAGGGCATCGTCAACCTGGTGTCCATGTCCGTGGAAGGCCTCACCCCCGAGCACGTCACCATCACCGACACCACGGGCCAGGCCCTGTACCAGCCGCGGGCCGACGGCGGCATGGCCGGCATGTCCACCACCCAGTTCGAATTCAAGAACACCTTCGAATCCAACCTGGAAAACCGCCTCGAACAGCTTCTCACCCCCATCGTGGGACCCGGCCGGGCCCTGGTCAAGGCCAACGTGGACCTGGACTTCAGCCAGCGCACCATCCGCAAGGAGCTCTACGACCCCAACGTCAGCGTGGTGCGCAGCGAGCAGAAAAACGAGGAATCGACGTCCGGCACGGCGGCCGTGGACGCCTCGGGCGTGACCACCACCCCGCGCGGCGGCGGCGCGGCCGTGCCCAACACCAATTTCCGGGGCGAGGGCTACTCCGGCACCGAGTCCACCCAGAAGTCCAACCGGGCCAACAGCACCACCAACTACGAGATCAACAAGGAAGAACAAAACGTCGTCACCCCCGTGGGCGACTTGAAGCGCCAGTCCATAGCGGTTATCGTGGACGGGACCTACGAGAAGGTCGAGGGCAAGAACACCTACACGTTCGTGCCCCGCAAGCCCGAGGAACTCGAGCGCATCAAGCAGGTGGTGGCCCGGGCGGCCGGCCTCGACCCCTCGCGCGGGGACGAGGTCCAGGTGTCGAGCTTCGAGTTCGGCGCTCCCGACGGATCGGGCGAGCCGAGCCTGATGCAGACCATGCTGGAATACGCCCAGCGCCTGGGCAAGCCGTTCCTGAACGGGTTGCTGCTCTTCCTCTTCCTCATCCTGGTGGTGCGGCCGGTGGTCCTGGCGCTGATCCGCCCGCGGGTCACGGAAGAGGAGATCGAGACCCTGGAGCGCCTGCCCGAGGGCGAGGCCAGGCTGGCCCTGGCCGAAGCCAGCGAAGAGGGCGGCGAGGCGCCCATGCTCGAAAGCGCCAAGCAGTTCGAACTGGCCAAGAACCTGGCGCTCCAGCTGTTCGAGGAGAACATGGAACAGTCCATGACCGTGCTCAAATCCTGGCTGAAGCAGGAGGCCTAGGCCCCGATGCCCATGACCGGACCGCAAAAGACCGCCGTGCTGTGCCTGGCGCTCGGCGAGAAGTTCGCCGGCGAGGTGTTCAAACGCCTGGACCGGAAGGAAATCGCCCGCATCTCCAAGGCCATGATGGAGATGGAGACCGTGCCCAAGGAGCAGGTCGAGGACGTGGTCCGGGAATTCAACGAGTCCATGCAGATCGGCAAGGACATGGTCACGGGCGGCCCGGAGCAGGTGCGCAAGATGCTGTCCAAGACGCTGGATTCCGACACGGCCAAGTACATCATGGAGACCCTCGAGCTCGACACCGGGCCCACGCCCTTCCAGGAGCTCGGCAACGTCTCCCCGCGCATCCTGGCCCAGATCCTGCGTAACGAGCATCCCCAGACCCTGGCGCTCATCCTCGGCCACCTGCATCCCGACATGGCCGCGGAACTGCTCCAGAACCTGCCCTCGGGCGTGCGGGCCGAGGTGCTCATGCGCCTGTCGCGCCTGGAGGCCGTGGCCGAGGACATGCTGCTCGAAGTGGACAAGGTCCTGCAGAACCAGCTCATCGCCATGGGCGGCAAGGAAGGCAAGAAGGTCGGCGGCATCACGGCCGTGGCCGAAATATTGAACGCCGTGGA
The DNA here is from genome assembly GCA_023390395.1 of Pseudomonadota bacterium. Classification (GTDB taxonomy): domain Bacteria; phylum Desulfobacterota; class Desulfovibrionia; order Desulfovibrionales; family Desulfovibrionaceae; genus Solidesulfovibrio. The sequence continues at coordinate 13,176 of JAEWCY010000071.1, forward strand.
CCGGGCCACGGAAGAGGAAGTGCTCTCGGAGATCGAGGAGGAATCGGCGCAGATGGCCGAGGACATCCGCAACCTCATGTTCGTCTTCGAGGACATCAAGGCCCTGGACGACCGGGCCATCCGCGAACTGCTCAAGGAAGTCTCCAACGAGGAGCTGACCCAGGCCTTAAAGGGCGCTTCCGAGGACCTGCGCGACAAGTTCTTCAAGAACCTCTCCGAACGCGCCGCCACCATGATCCAGGAAGACCTGGAGATCATGGGCCCCATCCGCCTGGCCGAGGTGGAGGCCGCCCAGCAGAACGTGGTCAAGACCGTGCGCCGGCTGGAGGCCGAGGGCAAGATCGCCATCGGCCGCGGAGGCGGGGATGTCTTTATCTGACGATTCCCCCGGAGTGCTCACCGGCCGGGTCATCCTGGGCCCGGGCGGCGGCGGCGAGGCCGAGACCACGGTCTCGGAGCTGGAGTCGCGCCGCTCGCCCATGCACTTCGAGGAGGTCGAGGCCCAGTTCTGGGAGCGGGTGCGGGCCAAGGCCAAGGCCAAGGCGTCGGCCATCATCGCCGAGGCCATGGCCGAGGGCGAGCGCATCAAGGCCAAGGCGCAGGAGGCCGGCTACGCCGCCGGCGTGGCCGCGGCCGGACAGCAGATCCAGACCGAGCTGGGCCAGATGTCCGTCTCCCTCGGGACCATGCTCGAATCCCTGGCCGGGGAGCGCAAGAAGCTCTGGGACGCCCACCGTCAGGAATTCGTCGCCCTGCTGCGCCTGGCCCTGGAACGGGCCACCCTGGCCGCCATCGACGGCCGGCGCGAGGAGATCCTGGGCAACCTCCTGAGCGAATCCCTGGACCTCATGGAAGCCAAGGCCGACCTGACCCTGGCCGTCCATCCCGAGGACGAGCCGCTCCTGCGAGAGCTCATCAGCCGGGCCGAGAAGGAGCGCGGCGGCCTGGACCGGGTGCTCGTGCGGCCCAACCCCGAGCTGCTCCCGGGCAGCGTCATCCTCGAATGCGGCGACGGGCTGGTGGACAACTCCATCGGCAGCCGCTTTTCCGAGGTGGAAAACATCCTGAACAGCCTGGCCGCGCCCGGGGACGACGGCGATGCCGGTTCTTGACACGGCCGGGGCCAGGGCCATGCTGGAAGGGCTGCGCCCGGCGCGCACCTACGGCAAGGTGACCAAGGTGGTGGGGCTCATCGCCGAGGGCAGGGGCATCCGCGCCCCGGTGGGCTCGGTGTGCCAGCTGCTCTCCGACGACGGGCAGACCGTGCGCGAGGTGCCGGCCGAGGTGGTGGGGTTTCGCGACGGGGCCTGCCTTTTCATGCCCTACGACGACCTGCGCGGCATCGCGCCCGGGACGCTCATCCGCAACACCAGCACGCCGCCGCTTTTTCCCGTGGGCCGGCGCTACCTGGGCCGGGTCGTCGACGCCTTCGGCACGCCCCTGGACGACGGCGAGCCGCTTGCCCCCACGCGCTTCAACCCCGTTTTCGCCCCGGCCCCGGCCCCCATGGACCGGCCGCGCATCTGCGACCCCATGGACGTGGGCGTGCGGGCGATAAACGGCCTTTTGACCCTCGGCAAGGGCCAGCGCGTGGGCATCATGGCCGGCTCGGGCGTCGGCAAGTCGACGCTCATGGGCATGATCGCGCGCAACACCAAGGCCGACGTCAACGTCATCGGCCTGGTCGGCGAACGCGGCAGGGAGCTGCGGGAATTCATCGAAAAGGACCTGGGGCCCGAGGGCATGGCCCGGTCGGTGGTGGTGGTGGCCACCTCGGACAAGAGTCCGCTGATCCGCATGCGCGCGGCCTACGCGGCCACGGCCATGGCGGAATTTTTCCGCGACGAGGGCAACGACGTCATCCTGATGATGGACTCCGTCACCCGTTTCGCCATGGCCGGGCGCGAGGTGGGCCTGGCCGCCGGCGAGCCGCCGACCACGCGCGGCTACACGCCTTCGGTCTTCGCCCAGCTCCCCAAGCTCCTGGAGCGGGCCGGCAGGAACGGCAAGGGCAGCATCACCGGCATCTACACCGTGCTCGTGGACGGCGACGACTTCAACGAGCCCATCGCCGACGCCGTGCGCTCCATCCTCGACGGCCACATCGTGCTCACGCGCGACCTGGCCGACCAGGGGCACTTCCCGGCCATCGACGTGCTGCGCTCGATAAGCCGCCTGCGCTCGGACGTGACGCCGAAAGACGCCCTGCAGGCCGGCCGGGAGCTCATCCGCATCCTGGCCACCTACCGGCGGGTGGAGGACATGGTCAACATCGGGGCCTACGCCCGGGGGGCCAACCCGGACATCGACCGGGCCATCGACATGATCGGCCCCATCAACGACTTCCTGCGCCAGGACGTGGCCGACAGCGCCAGCCTGGAGCAGAGCTTCGCCGCCATCCTGGAACTGGTCGGCAAGAAGTAGCCTGGCCTTAGCCGGCGCTGCCCGGCGGCGGGGCCTGCCCCGTGGCCGAGAGCCGCGCCTCGATGCGCTCGAGCAGCACGTTTTGCCGCTCCAGGAGCTCCACCGCCCGGTTGATCTTCCAGTACCAGCACACGATCTCCCGACAGACCAGAAAGATCACGGCCAGGACGAGCAGCGTGATCAGAAGCGAGACCAGGCCGCCGCCGTAGCTGCCGTATTCGTACCATCCGTGCATGGTTCCCTCCTTCTCCCGCGAGACTGACCTGTTTCGGCCGGCCGGTCAAACGGTTCCCGGCGCTTTTCCGCCAAGCCCCAGGCTCATGGCCGCGCCGCCCAGACAGGCCGCCGCGCCCACCAGCAGAAAGCCGCCGTAGCCCACGGCCGCCACGGCCGCGCCGCCGAGGATGGGGCCGAGGAAGCTGCCGGCCTGGAGCGAGAGCATCATCAGGTTGGCGTTGAGCCCCCGGTAGGCCGGCTCGGACAGCTCGTACATGAAGGCGTTGAGCGACGGCGAGCCCACGCCCATGCCAAGCCCGAGCAGCGCCGCCGCGGCGAAGGTCACGGCCGGGCCGTGGGCGAAAAACAGCAGCACGAAGGTGGCCCCGGTGACCAGGTAGCAAAACCGGATGAGGAGGATTTTGGGCGCCACGTCGAAGACGCGGTTGGCGAAGACGCGAAGGAGAATCATGCACGACGTCTGGATGGAGAAAAAGACGCCCACATGGGCAAGGCCCCGCGACAGGAAAAGGCTTTTGGCCAGGAAGAAAAGCGAGGCGAAGCTCAGGTAGTAGACGGCGTTGACGGCCAGCAGTTGGGCGATCGGCCGTTTGCGGGCGTTTCGGGCCATCGCCGCCAGGGACGGCCGGAGGGCCGGGGCGTGCTGCGGGCGCGCGGCCACGCGCCGGCCGAGCACGGCCACGACGAGCAGGGCCGGGACCAGGGCCAGGGCCATGCCGGCGTAGCCCTGGGGGTAGGAGACCACGGCCGGGGAGAGCCAGTCGAAGACCGGCGGCACGATGGAATAGGGCAAGAGCATGGCCACGGAATACATGCCGAAGGCCTGCCCCGTGCGCGTGGGCGGGATGACGGCCACGAGCATGGTCATGGCCCCGGCGGAAACGAGCGCCACGCCCAGGCCGTTTGAAAGCCGCACGGCCAGAAGCGCCGGCGGGCTGGCGGCGTGGAGGTAGGCCAGGCCGCAGCCGCAAAGGACGAGGATGCCGGTCCCGGCCGTGCGGGCGGCGTTTCGCACCGTCAGGAAGGGGCTCACGAACAGGTAGCCGGCCATGGTGGCCAGGGACGAGGCCCCAATGAGAAGCCCCCGCCAGGATTCGGGCACGCCCAGCGCCTGGAGGTAGACGTAGAGGCTGTAGAAGACCGTGATGTTGCAGTAGGACAGGAAGATCATCAGGCAAAGCCCGACGAACTCGAAGGTGAAGATGCGGGCCTTGGGCTGGGTGTGCATACGGTTGCGTCGCGAGGCCGCCGGATAGCCCGGCGCGCGCGGCGGCGTCAAGGGCCGGCGCGGCGGCCGGACAAGAAACGCGGGCGGCCCGGGATTTCCGGACCGCCCGCGTCGCATGGGCAGGGGCGGGAACTAAAACTTGACGGCGAAGGAGGCGTAGACCGTGTCGCCGAGGAAGCTGTTGGTCGCGCCCAGGCCGTGGAGCCATTTGGCGATGAGCATGACGTCCTTGCCGCCCACGGGAATGGCGTAGGTCGCGGCCGGGCCGATGCCCGTGCCCGAGGAGTAAAACGAGCCCATGGTTGCGCCCGAGCCGCTGTCCGGCGTGGTCTGGGCCACGAGGTAGCCCACCGCGCCAAGGGCCAGGCGTTCATTGAAATGGTAGGCGGCGGTCCAGTCCACGTGGAGCTGGTTGCCGCTCAAGTACTTGGTGGTCGCGTTCTCGGCGTTGATCATGTAGCCGGCGTTGACCGACAGCTCGAACTTCTTTTTGCTCAGCCAGGTGAAGGCCACGTTGCCGTCGAAGCTGGCGTAGTTCATGCCCAGGTTGGTGAGCTTGCTCTTGTCGTAGTAGCCCGTGGGCAAAAACACGATGGGCGAGACGGCCAGGTGGCATTCGCCGAAGTTCCAGCCGGCGATGACCGGCATGAGGAAGATGTCGGAAAGCCCGCCCCGGTCGCCGCCGCCGCCGAAATCCAGCTGGTGGGGCGTGTCGAGGCCGGTCGTGCGCGAGCGGCGGCTGTAGTCCGCGGCCACGTCGCCGGTGATGTGTTCGTTGAGGATAAACGGCACCCCGACGCCGAGGCCCAGGAAGCCGTTCATGGCCGGCACGTCGAACAGGTAGGAGAGTTTGGTGATGTTGATCACCGAGGTGTCGTCGATGCCGGCGAAGAGGCGGCCGGCCTTGTACGTGGAGTCCATGTGGGTGGACTGGTAGAGGGTGTCGTTTCGCACGTAGAAGCCCGAGGCCGGGATAAGCCCCATGAGGAAGTCGCCGTAGGCCCCCTGGATGTAGTGGCTGGCCCCGCCTTCCACGGCCAGGGCCGGGCGCGGGGCGGCGGCGAGGGCCAGGGCAAGGCACAGGGCGGCGAGGAAAAGCGGGGCGGCGTGAGGACGGTGGGACATGGGAATCCTTCCTGGGGTTATGGCTTTGCCCGTCACGGGGGGAGAGTCCCGCGACGGGCGTTGGCCGGGTCAGCGTCAGGGCATGGCCGCGGGCTTGGCCGTGGCGGTCACGTCGAGGTAATCGGGCGCGAGCTTCGTGGGGATGTTTTGCATGGCTGTCCCGGCCTTGGCCAGAGCTTCCTTCAGGTCCACGTAGCGCCAATTCTTGTTGTCGTAGGTGCGGAAGTAGTAGCGGCCGCGCGCCGTGTCCACCGCCCCGACCCACTGCGTGACGTCGCGCACGATCCCGGCCGGCGAGACGTCGCGCACGGTTCCCATGGGAATGTCCACGTTGTCGATGATGGTCATGGCCAGGGCCAGCCCGGCGTCGGGACCGGTCACGGGGGAGGCTGTCTGGGTCAGGGCCACCATGCGCAGGAAGCGGCTCGGCGGGGTGAAGTCCCCGGGCAGCCCGAGCATGCCCGAGCCCTGGCCGGTGGGGTCGATCTTGAAGCCGTCGAGCGCCTTGGGCGCGGCGTTGACGGCCGAGAGGTTGACGTAGTTGCTCAAGTAGATGCGCATCCAGTCGAAGTCCGGGGCGTTGGTGAGTACGCCCAGGGGGTTGTCATGAACCTTCGTCTGGCCGCCGACATGCTCGATGACGATGCTGTCGCCGGTGGCATCGTGGACGGTGAAGTGCAGGGGCAGCGGACCCACGGTGATGCCCTTGGAGGCGGACGGTCCCTGGCACACGCGCACCTGGGCAAGGCCCGCCCGCACCTCGGCCACGGTGGCGAACTGGGACAGGAGCCAGTTGACCACTTCGTACTGGGCGATGGTCCGACCGGCCTCGGCCGGCTCAAAGGAAGCGTAGCCGGCGAAGCCGGGGAACAGCAGGCCGCCGGCCACCAGCCCCTTTTCGTTGACGCCGTCGATGAGGATGGGAACGCCGTGGGAATTCATGCCGATAAAGCCGTATTTGGCCGTGAAGGGCAGGCCCTTGGACGAGCCGTCGGGCAGGGTGCCGACAAAGGTCGTGCCCTTGGGCACCACGGACACGCCGGCTTCTTGCGGTTCGGCGTATTCCATGGTGCGGGCGTAGACGACGGCCCCGTCCGTGGTCTTCAGGCGGAAGCTGGTGCAGGCGTCGGCGCGGCCGAGCGCGGCCAGGACGAACACGGCCGCGGCCAAGGCGGCCATTGGGCGGGAGCGCATCGCTGAGACCTCCTTCGGGTTAAAAAAGTTTGGGGATGATCGGCGTGAGGGTGAGCTTGAACGTCCATTCCGTGCCGGCGTCGCGCGGCCGGATGACGGAATAGTCGGCCTCCGCGCCGATTTTCACCGGCAGCTTGCCCAGCATGACGAGCTTGGCCACGCCCAGGCCCACGGGCAGGGTCAGGGCCTTGTCCGCGTCCTTTTGCGTCCAGTCGATGAGCACGTTGGGCGACATCCCGACCTGCCAGGTGGGGACGGGAGAATACCACAGGAAATACTGCGCCTTGGTGAGGCTGACTTCCTTGCGGGACGGGTCGCCCCCCACGGACCACCACTGCTGGGGGAAGATGCCGGCCACCCACTTCTCGTCCATGTACACGGCGGCCAGCGCCCCGCCGAGCTGCCACTTGCCGTTGCCGAGCTGCTTGTCCGAAGCCGTGGGAAACACGGCCGTGGGCCCGAGGCCGAACAGGAAGCCGGAGTTGCTGGAGCTCGGCGCGACCATGGCCATGAACTCGGCGTCGCCCAGGCCGAACTTGTAGTCGACCTTGTGGAGGCCGCCGGCATAGGGCGTGTTGTAGACCGGCAGCACCGGCCGGGCGATCAGGCGCAGGTCGCTCGGCAGGTCGAAGGTGAGGACCGGCTGGAAGTTGTAGTTGAACTGCGGCTTTGGGTCCTTGAACAGGCCGCCCCTTGGCGATTGGATGAGGTTCAGGTTGAACTGGTTGGTGATCATCCACAGACTGCCCACAGGGTTGCTCGATTCCTGGGTCAGCTTTTGCATGTCCTGCTGCCCTGAGGCGGGAGCCGCAGTCTGCGCCAGGGCGAGAGGTTGGAAGCAACAAATGGCCACGACGCAACACAAGGCAAGCAGAGAGGTCTTGCTGTACATGTCCCAGGAACCCTTTGGGTTGAGGGTCGGAAAGCTGGTAAGGGAAGACTTGGGCCGCCGCTGTCGCCGCATCCGTCAGCCATGTCGCCGCAATGCCGCAACACGCCTCTTCTCATCGCAGACCCGTTCAACCATGAAGCGCTCCCGATGTCCAGTCCGCGCATTGACCCGGCGGGCCCGGGGACGCTAAGGACTTGCCACGGCCATACCGGCCCGGTCCCCGTCGTTACGCCAAGGAGGCCCCCCATGCTTCGCCGACTCGTCGCCGCGTCCTGCCTCGCCCTGGTCGCCTTGAGCCTGGGCTGCGCAGGAACCGAACCCAAATCCGACAACGTGGCCAAGGAAACCCTCGACGCCGACTACCGCGACTGCGAATCCAGGGCCTACGTGTCCACGGCGCTCATAAGCTCGCCGGGCGAGGCCACGGACAAGCAGCAGGAAATCATCGACGCCTGCATGCAGGAAAAGGGGTACGCCGTAAAATGACGCCGCCCGAAAAACGTTCCCTCGATCCCAAGCCCGTTTCGGCCAGCCATGTGGTCATGCCCCAGCGCATGCTGCCTTCGGACGCCAACCCGGCCGGCAACGTCCACGGCGGCGTCATCCTCAAGTACATCGACACCGCCGGCGGCATCGCCGCCATCCGCCACGCCCGCTCGGCCGTGGTCACGGCCTCCATCGACCGCATGGATTTCCTCAAGCCCGCCTACATCGGCGAGGTGGTGACCTTCATGGCCTCGGTCAACCTCGTGGGCGCCACCTCCATGGAAGTGGGCGTGCGCGTGGAATGCGAAAACCCCGTCACCGGCGAGACGCGCCATGCCGGCTCGGCCTACCTGACCTACGTCGCCCTGGACGCCGACCGCCGGCCCCATGCCGTGCCGCCGCTCATTCTGGAAACCGAGGACGACCGCCGCCGCAATCGCGAAGCCGCCGCCCGCCGCGAGGCCAGGCTCCACGAGCGCCGCCGCGAGCGCGATTCCCAGCGCCAGGGCCAGTCCGAATAACCCCGCCGAGGGAGAACACACCGTGGCCGAGACCATCGACGACCTGACCGTCAACTACGAAGAGGACGGCGTGCTTTTGACCAAGGAACTGGACAAGGTGATCCTGTCGCGCGGCGCCTGGACCACCATCCTCTTCCGCTTCACCCAGTGGGACCCGAAAAAGGACGCCTACGGCCCGGACCGCTACGCCATCCGCCGCTACAAGAAGTCCGGCGACGCCTACCGGGTCCAGTCCAAGTTCGCCATCTCCAGCCGGGACCAGGCGAAAAAGATCATCGACGCCCTGGCCGGCTGGATCGAGGCGCCCGAAGGCGAGGCGTGAACCGAGCCGTTTCCGTGCGCCTCCTGGCCGGGCTGGCCAGGCAGGCCGGAAGCGCGCCGCCGGACGGCCGCCTGGAGCTGGCCGACGGCGAGACCGTGGCCTCGCTTGGGGCGCGCTGCGGCGTCGATCCGGCGGCCGTGGGCACGGCGCTGGTCAACGGCCGCCCGGCCGGACCCGAGGCGCGCCTGGCCCCGGGCGACGACGTCGTTTTCGTGCCCCCCATCACCGGAGGCTGAAAGCCATGCCCGACCCGTCCGACGACGCCCTTTTCCAGGCCATCGCGGCGGCCGCCCACGACGCCCCCTTTCCCGACGGCCGGCCCGGCCGGTTCCTGACGCTCGACGCCGTGGCCGCGCTGGGGCGCGAACGCGGCCTGCCCCCGCGCCGGGTGGAGATCGCCGCCCTGGAAGGGGGCGTCTGCCCCCTGCGCTACGCCCGCAACCTGCGCGCCTTCAGCATGGCCGAGCAGGCGCGGCTGCTTGCCTCGTGCGCGGCCATGGTCGGCCTGGGCGGGCTTGGCGGGGGGCTTCTGGAAAACCTCGTGCGCGCCGGCGTGGGCCGGCTGCGCGCCGCCGACGGCGACGTCTTCGAGGAGTCCAACCTCAACCGCCAGCTCCTCTCCGACATCTCCGCCCTGGGCGCGCCCAAGGCCGCGGCCGCCGCGGCTCGGGCGGCGGCCGTCAATTCCTCGGTCGATTTTTCGGCCCGGGCCGGATTCCTCGACCGCGCCGGCATGGACGCGCTGCTGGACGGCGCGGACGTGGCCGTGGACGCCCTGGGCGGCCTTGTCGACCGGCCCGCCCTGGCGGCGGCGGCGCGCGAGCGGGGCATCCCCCTGGTGACCGGGGCCGTGGCCGGCTACACCATCATCGTGGCCACGGTCCCGCCCGGCGCGCCCTCGCCCGTGGAGCTTCTGGCCGGCGGCGGCGGCACGGCGGCCGAGGAGGTCCTGGGCTGCCCCTCGCCGGCGGTCATGGCCGCCGCCGCGCTCATGGCCGCCGAGGTCGTGCGGCTGCTGGCCGGCCGCGCCCCGGCCCTGGCCGGCAAGGCGCTCGTGGCCGACCTCGAGACCATGCGCTTCGACACGGTCACGTTCTGACGCCCCATCGACAGGCCGTGCCGGACGCGTTACATACGCGTTAGGCGCGGCGGTCGCCCGCCTCCACGTTCCAAGGACGCCCCATGCCGCTCAAAGCCGATTGCTGTCCCCTGGCCACTCCGCTCCTGCTCACGGGCTTCGACGTGCGCGAACGCCTGCTCAACATGATCGGCGCCGCGCCGGCCGCCGTGCGCGCGGCCATCATCGACCTGCTGCAATCGATCAAGACGTCCCTGGACGTGCTGGAGGACGTGCCGGTGCTGGAGCGGCCGGAGAGCCCGGTGGACGGCTGGGAAGGGCTGCTGACCACCCTGACCGGGGTGCGCCGCGAGATCGACACGGTCAAGACCCTCAAGCTCGAGGAACTGCAGCGGGCCAACCCCGGGTTCGCCAACCTGGAGTACCGCTACGGCAAGATCAAGAAGGCCCACGACAAGGCCACGCTCATGCTCGAGATCCTCTACGAGCTGATAAACGCCGGCCAGGACTTCCAGACCGCCGACGAGATCCTCGAGCAAAGCGCCGAGATCATGCTCAAGGAGCTCAAGGCCGACCTGTACGTCTGCCGCCTGCGCGACGAGTCCGGCAACTGGGTCAACATCGCGGCCAACACCCACACCGGCCGGGCCACGCCCATCTTCGTGCGCTCCATGGAGGAGACCCTGCCCCACCACCCGGTCATGCGCTCCGTGGGCGACCCCAAGGCGCTGTTCGTGGTCTCCAACAATCTGCAAGGCCCCGAGCGCGGCGGCGAATCCATCGACTGCGTGCCCTACCTGGAGGGCTTTCGTTGCCGGTTGTCGTTTTTCCTGCGCGAACCGCAAGGCAAGGCCTTCGGGCTCATCATGCTCTATTCGAAGAAGCCCCGGTTCTTCGACCGCTACGAGACGGACTTCCTGGGCGACTGCGCCCGCGTCGTGTCCCTGACCGTGGGCCGGCGGCTGGAGCTCGGCCGCGACGCCCTGGCCAAGGCCGCCGGCGGCATGGCCCACGTGGGCAACAACGTGCTGGCCATCATGAAAAACGGCGCGGAACTCATTCTCGAGGACTGCGAGGACTTTCTCGACAACGAAGACGAGATCGCCACGGCGCTCATCACCGAGGCCATGCAGCTCGTGCCCGGCCCCTGGCCGCCCCTGGCCCCGGCCGCCATGCGCCACCTCTTCGGCCTGGCCGTGGAACGCATGGAGGTCGAGAAGAAGATGCAGTACGTCAACCTGATCGTGGAGAACATCAACCGCCTGCGCGGGGCCATCGCCAACCTGCTCAAGGCCGTGGAGAACCCCATCCTCATGGCCTACGTCGGCGGCGAGGAGGTGCTCGACCTCGAACCCGAGGACGAGGACGAACACGCCGGCCACTAGGGCCGCAGAGGTCGTTCCCTCGTAGCCCGAGCCGCAAAAAAAACGGGCTCCCGGCGATCTGCCGCCGGGAGCCCGTTCTATTTTATTGGGGAGGCCGGAGGGCGGCAGCCCTCTGGCCGCCGGAAGCTTCCTCCCCCTTCCTACTCCGCGTGCACGTCCGGCAGCGCGCCCACTTCGGCCTTGGTGGCGGCAAGCACCACTTCGCCGTCCTCGTAGGCGGCCACGAGCCCGGCCGGCACCTGCACCTCGCGCGTGCCCCACAGGTGTCCCGTGCGCAGCAGCAGATGCGTCACCCGGCCGGTATGGCGCTCGGTGAGCACGCCGTCCACCCGGCCGACCTTGCCGTCGCTGGCGCGCACCGTCTCGTGCCCGGCCAGGGCCACCGAGCCCTCGGGCGTGGCCGGATGCTCCACGGTCCAGGAGGACGGGGCCATGGGGAGCTTCACGTCCTCGGCCTTGGCCAGAGACAGGAAAAACGCCGGGGTATAGTAGTCTTCCTGGATGTACTGCTTGCAGGCGGCGAAGCGCTTTTGCGGGATGTTCAGCCGCACGCCGTCCGGGCCGGATGCGGCGACGAACTTTTCCGGCACCAGCCGCAACGTGTTGGGCAGGGCGTCCTCGCGCACGACCAGATGCGTGGCCTTGCCCTGGTGGGGGTCGATGATGACGTTTTCCACCCGGCCGACGGCGGCGTCCGTGGCGTGGACCGGGGCGGAGAGGGTCAGGTCGAGGGCGGCGTCTGGCATGGGCTTGGCCTCCGGTGGGGCGTGGTTGCGGTTTTGTGCAAGGATTCTTGCCGTATTGCCCTCGTCGGTATAAGCAAAAGCACACTGGGTCAAGTTGGGAGGCTTCCGGGGAAGGGGAGCGCGCCCGTATGCAACGAGGGAGGGGATCATGCTCGTCTTCCTGCTCGCCTGCTGCCACGCCATCGGCGTCGTTTCGGCGGCCCGGGCCCTTTTCACGGCCCGCTCGCCCCAGGGCTCCATGGCCTGGGTCATGGCCATGATCACCTTTCCCTACCTGGCCGTGCCCCTGTACTGGGTGCTCGGCCGCAACCGCTTCCAGGGCTACGTGACCTCCAGACGGGCCGGCGACCGGGTGGTGGACGCCCTGGCCCCGGAGCTCGATCATCTGCGCGCCTTTCCCGACGCCCAGGCCCCGGGCGTGCCCGGGATCTTCCCGGTGCTCGAGCGCCTGGCGGAGCTGCCGTTCACCACCGGCAACGAGGTGGAACTCCTCGTCGACGGCCAGGCCACCTTCGACGCCATCTTCGCCGCCGTGGACGCGGCCGAGTCCTACGTCCTGGTCCAGTTCTTCATCATCCGCGACGACGACATCGGCCGGGCCCTCAAGGAGCGCCTCACGACCCGGGCCAAGGCCGGCGTGGCCGTCTACCTCCTCTACGACGAGATCGGCTGCCACAAGCTGTCCGAGGACTACCTCGACGAACTGCGACGGGCCGGGGCGCACGTCTCGGCCTTCAACACCACCCTCGGCTGGCGCAACCGTCTCCAGCTCAACTTCCGCAACCACCGCAAGATCGTGGTGACCGACGGCCGCACGGCCTTCGTCGGCGGCCACAACGTGGGCGACGAATACATGGGCAAAAGCCCTCGCCTCGGCCACTGGCGCGACACCCACGTGCGCTGCCAGGGCCCGGCCGCCACCCTCGTGCAGCTCACCTTCGCCGAGGACTGGTACTGGGCCACCCGGACCATGCTCGCCCTGGACTGGGAGCTGCGCCCGTCGCCGGCCGGCGACATGCCCGTGCTGGTCCTGCCCACCGGCCCGGCCGACGACATCGAATCCTGCGACCTCTATTTCTTCCAGGCCATCAGCGCCGCCACGAAACGCATCTGGATCGTCAGCCCCTACTTCGTGCCGGACCGGGAAATCGTCTCGGCCCTGCAACTGGCCGTGCTGCGCGGCGTGGACGTGCGCGTCATGCTGCCCAAAAAGCCCGACCACAAGATGGTCTACCTGGCCTCCTTCTCCTACCTGACCGACCTCGAAACCCTCGGCGTCAAGTTCTACCGCTACGGCGACGGATTCCTGCACCAGAAAGTCATCCTGGTCGACGACGTCATGGCCTCGGTCGGCACGGCCAACTGCGACAACCGCTCGTTCCGGCTCAATTTCGAGATCACCATGGCCGTGGCCGACCCGGACTTCATCCGGGCCGTGGAGGCCATGCTGCTCGAAGACTTCTCCCGCTGCCAGCGCGCCAGCGCCGACGACTACGAGGACCGGTCGTTTTTCTTCAAGACCGGCGTCATGCTCAGCCGCCTGCTCTCGCCCATTTTGTAGGAGAGGCGAGAAGGGGGAAGAGG
>JAEWCY010000074.1 GCA_023390395.1 Pseudomonadota bacterium
ACCTAACGACTGATCAAGTACGTGCGATAGCAACCGCTTCTGAAGAACAGTCAGCAACTAGTGAAGAAATCAATCGAAGCATCGAGGACGTAAATCGCGTCTCAATCGAAACATCTGATGCGATGCGCCAATCTGCCCAAGCCGTTACTGAGTTGGCCAACCAAGCACAAATCCTTAAACGATTGATTGATGAGATGAAATCTGGCAGCGGAGATACAACCGCCCTTCCCTCTGGAAAGAAACCGCTTGCTTTGGGGAGAGCATAATGAATGAGCTAGCAATTGCTAAGCAGGAGAATGAACTTCTCCAGCTTGTTACTTTCGGAATTGGCGAAGAAGAATTCGGAATCGACATCCTCAAGGTACAGGAAATTATTCGTACTATGGCGATCACAAAGGTTCCGAACTCTCCGCCTTATGTCGAAGGAGTCATCAATCTCAGGGGCAAGGTTATTCCTGTCATCGACCTACGAAGTCGTTTCAACATGGACTATCGCGCACATGACAGTCACACCAGGATTATAGTGATCGAACTCCATGGAGTGGTTATTGGATTTGTTGTCGATGGCGTTTCCGAAGTTTTACGAATTCAATCTAACACTGTTGAGCCACCACCAGCTGTTGTTGCCGGGATTGAATCCGAATACATTAAGGGAGTAGGAAAGCTTGATGATCGACTTTTGATACTACTTGATCTGGAGAAACTCATCCCTGCAGAGGAGATGAGTCGACAATCTTGAATTCAGACGGAGCCTGTCTTGCGAATTCTTGGGTTTTTTAACTAGCTATTATATAGATGAGGATAAAAGAGGCTCACAGGTTAAAATATCGGCGCAGATTATTTAGGATATAGAAGTTCTTTTTACGTTTAGATACGCAGGACAGGCTCAAACGAACCAACATTTAAAAATATTTACAACCTTACAGACATCATTGGGGGCAATGTTATGATTGAAGATATTGCAAGTAAAATTCTTTACAATATAAACAATCCGACCTATGGGAACAAAGTGCTGCTTGTCATTTACTACCTTTGGCTTATAATATATTCTTCAAGTGAAGCCGAGGCAATGTATTCATCTCTTGACAAAGATGACGTAACTACTGCGTTCTTCAATGACACTGCTTTAACTGAAAATGTTTATACCTTATTCATGGACAACAATCATGACTCAATGATCGAGCTTATAACGATAAAACTTGTAAGTATTTACAAATCAACAGGCTTCATAAACGGGCCCGCGCAATACCATTAGAACGACGACCAGGATCCGCCTAGACACATCGAACAAAAGACATCAATATCAAGATCCGTATTGCAGAGTTTCATTTCACACCAAATAAAACATATCCGCTTAACAAGGACTAGCTTGGCAAATGTTTTTGTATTTGACGACACCAACATTGATTTTGAAACTATTAAAATTATACTTTCTAAATTTGTCATGCTATTAATGAGGCTTCAAATAGGAAAGAAGCTTTAGCCCACTTCGATATTGACCCAATCGATATCGTTATTACATATATTTTCATGCCAAAGATGGATGGAATGAAATTAGCCGTGTATACAATTAAATCTAGAACTTCAATAGAATTAATTTTAATTTCATTTGGAGATGAAGTTGTAAAATGGACTAGATGCCTGGAACATATAAAAGAACTTGGTGCATGCTTTAGTCTAAAAAAATAATTGTTGCGACAATCGCTAGCAACACGATAGATCAAATACTAAGCATTCGATACTGCACTCTCGTGCTATTAGCTTATGAGAATTCACAACAACAAGACAAAATAGACAGTTTTTTCCAAAAATTAGCACATCAATCCACTCAAATATTGCAACATAGAGTCAAAACATCAAGGAATCGATGGAGAGCTAGACATACATGACCGTGGCATCTCAATACAAAAAGATCATCTACTTACTCCTTGTTGTCGCAATATCGTGGTTTACACTTGTCACTATGCTATATACATCTGCCAAATCAAACGCCTTAGATTCTATTCGCACCCAAGCCTTAGTGGAAGCTGAAATTGCACACAATAAGGACATTACGTACCGACGTTGGGCTGCTAAACTTGGCGGCGTATATGGAGAAATCTCTCCGATGCTTCAGCCAAATCCTTATTTAGATGTACCAGACAGAGATGTAACGACAGATTCTGGAAAGAAACTTACTTTAATCAACCCTGCCTATATGACAAGAATGGTCCACGATGTGATGAACGCAGAGTCCGGACTTAAAGGCCACATCACAAGTCTAGACCCAATTCGTCCCGGAAATTCCCCCGCAGAATGGGAAAAAAAGGCATTGGAAGAATTCTCTGCTGGTTCAAAGCAATATTACGAGTTTGCACTTGAAAATGGGCATAAAGTTTTAAGATTTATGCGTCCAATGATCACCGAAGAACCATGTTTGAAATGCCATGCAACACAGGGTTACAAAGTTGGAGATATCCGCGGGGGAATTAGCGTCACGGTCCCCATGGATAAATATGATGCCTCATTCGTGAAATTATCCAAATCTGCTTTTCATCGATATCTTTTAGTTGGACTCATCGGCTTAGCATTCATTGTATCTACGTTTGTTTATTTATTATACAACGAAAAGCTTAAAGGGAAAGCCCATGAAGCCTTGTCAAAATCCGAAGCCAATAGTCGTGAAAATGAATCAAGATTTAGATCTCTTTACGAAAGCTCGCCCATTGGCACTTTACTCATCGACAAGTTTTCGACAATAATAGATTGCAACGCAGCATTCTGTAATATCTTCAACTTCCCTCGCGAAGGATACCAAGGAACAAACTTACTTGACTCTGTAACAGACAAACTTTTTTTAGACTCCTTAAAATTAATGTTGGAAACAGGAGAATCATTTGCTGAAGGCCATTACGTGTCCGCCTTCTCCCATAAAAATCTTTTTATTAGGACGCACGGGATAAAAGTTCACGACAATCTTTTCATGATAATTGTTGAAGACATTTCATCAACCAAATTATCAGAGCTAGAACTTGTCGCAGCTAAAGAACAGGCTCTCGCAGCTTCTAAAGCAAAATCAGAATTTCTTGCCAATATGAGTCATGAAATTAGAACTCCCCTTAACGGCATCATGGGGATGCTACAGCTCCTTGAGTCTACGAGCACAGACAACGAACAAAGCGAATATATTGACATTGCCCTCAGTTCTGGGCGGAACTTAACGCGTTTAATTTCAGACATTTTGGACTTGTCACGCATAGAACAAGGCTACGCCGCTCTTGAAATCCATGGATTTAACATTCACCATCTCATTGAAGAAGTCGTGAACACTTTTATACTTGAATTAAACTCTAAACAAATAACTATTTCCACTTGCATTGAAGATTCATTCCCCAGATTGATTTACGGCGACTCTGGACGACTTAGACAAATTATATTCAATATTTTCGGGAATTCTGTCAAATTTACAGAGCACGGCACCATATCAATTCACGTCAATCATTTAACGTCAAACCATACCACAACTTTGTTTA
This sequence comes from Pseudomonadota bacterium, assembly GCA_023390395.1. Classification (GTDB taxonomy): domain Bacteria; phylum Desulfobacterota; class Desulfovibrionia; order Desulfovibrionales; family Desulfovibrionaceae; genus Solidesulfovibrio. Next base: position 3,513 of record JAEWCY010000074.1, read on the forward strand.
TAGACGTTAGAGACTCTGGCATTGGGATTCCTGAAGACAAAATGGATGATATTTTCGCGCCATTTACCCAGGTCGATGGCTCATTGACCCGCAAATATGGCGGCGTAGGCCTTGGCCTTTCAATAGTAAAAAAGTTGCTTTTGATTATGGGTGGCAGTTTAACAGTTGAAAACAATGAAACTCAAGGCACCACAACTACCGTTGCCATTCCCTTTCGAAACACCGAGCCTCTTGCTTTAGAAAATATTTACCACACACACGGCACTGACAACACTGAACTCACAAATTTAAAGATACTCATTGCCGAAGATGATACCGTCAATCAACTAGCCATATCAAGTTTTGTAAAGAAAATTGGCCATATACCTACATGTGTAAGCGACGGACTCGAAGCTCTTAAACTTTTACGCACGGATACATTTGACTTAATTTTGATGGATATTCAAATGCCTAATCTTGATGGTGTCGAGACAACTGTTGCTATTAGAAATTTATCTGAAAGCTTTTCAAAAATTCCTATCATAGCATTAACTGCACATGCAATGGCTGGAGATCGAGAAAAATTCCTTGTCCATGGAATGGACGACTACTTGGCAAAACCTCTAATTTTAGAAGACTTAAAAAATGCCATTGACAAACTTTTTTAAAATCTTCTCCAGGCCTAACATCTAAGCCCACGCCTACCATTCATCATGATCGACGTGGGCCTTTTCACAGAACTATCTGAAATCTCGGCTACTTCTTCTCGAGCACGATCTTCCCCTCTTCCAAGCAGGAGACTTTGAACTCATCACCCTGCTTGAAGCCGTAGTTGGCCAGGAGCGTCGGGGACAGGCGGAGACCAGTGCTGGAGAACTTCACGCTTCCAGATGCCACACGAGCATCCATCCCTTCGATCTTGTAGAACTTCTCATCCAGCGTCATCAACTTCGTGAAATGGTTTTTCAGGGTAGTTTTGGGGATATCGAAGGCATCCATAATTTGCTGCGCGGTTTTGCCTTCGGTGATCATGGTGCGAAGTTTCATTGCGTCAAATTTCGATGCGATAGGCATGGGTAAAACACTCCTTTCGGTTTTGATGTCGTAGTTTCAGATTTGAGCGTATAGCAAAAACAAAGGATGTCAACAGAAGTCGTGTGAAAGCCGATTAATCATTTTTAACGGCGAAAGATGCTGTATCTTCGAAAAGGGGTAAATGCAGGTGAGTCAAAAACGTGGGAAAACTCGTATTTTATAAAATGCATTACTACAGTTAGATAGCTACGTCACCCTGCCTGCTCTCCTCCAGGACCAAGAATGGGGCTGTTTCAGGGGCATGGGCACGGATCGGGACTGAAAAATCGCAGGACTCTGCGAGTCCGCCCCTCATCTTTTCGCTGATTTTAGCAAAATCGAGCTAGTTTCCCGAGATTCATGGGAAAGAGTCAACTGGACCTTGTGTCGCGGATTCTGCTTCAAGAAGACCGATTTCACTGCCCAATCTGCTGAAAATCAGAAGATGCAGCTTCCTGCACTTCAGAACCATCTAAAATAGCAATACTTTCTTCGAGAAAACAGTTGAAGCCCTCCCCGGGGGATATTGGGGCTTGGTCTTTTTTCCCAGCCCCTCCTACTTTGTCCTCTACGGCCCCTTCCTGGGACGTTTTTCTAGAGTTCACCCATTGGACGCCCCTGGACCAGAAACCCAGGAAATCCCAGTAAGATACTGTCTGGAAATCAAAACCCTCTTATTTACCTAATTTCGAAGCTGTCATTTTATAGCAAAAGTGTCCTTGATGATAGATCTCGGACGCCCCATTAATCAACAATGGATATGTTTTGAGCAACGAAAGACCGATTGTAAATCCTTTGTTATCACACTTTGAATTTGAAAATCCAGGCCCATTATCTCTATATTCGAACGCAAATTTATCACCAATGTCGCTTATTTCAATATCAATTTTAGCAAATTCGACACCACTAAAAGCATGCTTAACAGAATTAGTTATAAGTTCATTAATAATTGCAGCTTCCGCCAATGCAACATCAGGAGCAACATCTACCTTATCCCCCAAGACTGACAAGCTAATACTTTTTCCATAAACATCAGTAATCAATTTTGACGAAAGTGTCTCTGATAATTTTACCAGATCAATAGAGTCTTCTTGGTTCAGTGACAAAATATCTTGAACGGTGATCATTGCCTTAAGACGCTTCAACACCATGTCAATAAAGTCCATTGACAAATTTGGCGAATCACTATTCAACTGAATAATTGAATACAGTTGACAAAGTTGATTTTTTATTCTATGGAATGTCTCTCTCAAAGAAAGTTTATTTAAAATGTCGAGCTGTTTTAACTCGTGCTTTTCGACAATATTTTTCAAATCTGACTGAATTACATCCTTAAAATGCGAGAGGATTTCCTTAGGAAGCGAATCTTGAAAATTTTCCTTTCTATCTAACACACATATTGTTCCCAACAATTCTCCGTCGGGCCACTCAATCGGAAATCCCAGATACGAAATCATATTACGACTCACATCAGGGTTCGTCGACCACACACTATCTGTTAAAGCATTTGGGATAGCCAAAGAGGCACGAGTTCCTAGGACTGTTTCACAATACAGACCGTCACCAAGTTTTGCCGTTTCACCGACATGGTAAGGATTTTCAGAAAATTGGCTTCGCCTTAAAACGGAAATTGATCCATCTTCAACTTTCATAATCAAAGCTACATCGATCTTCAGCATTTTACACAAGAGATTGAGGATGGAATCCCACTTTTCGGATGTATCTTTGGGAATTTCAGGCTTATCTGATGAGCCAATCGCGATGGAAACTTTCTTGCCATTTCGTAGCGTTACGTTTGTTTGACTCATTACTATATCCTGTTATCCACGAAACAAGTGTTCGCCTTGGAACATCCCACACATGCAAGGGACCGTTAGCAGCACTGTTCGAGATTGAAAGATTCAGGACGTCGCGAATTTGACTCCAGTTTCTCGCTGGTTAAAGCTAAGTTTAACTATTTAACGGAGATTTCATGGAAAAGTCAAATAGCCTTTGTGCCGCGCACCATATTCCTAGCATCCCGATTTCACTACCCAATCTGCTAAAAGTATGAAGATGCAGCTTTCTGCACTCAAAAACTAGCTAAAATAGCACTACTTTCGCTGAGAAAGTAGTCACAGCTCCCCTTGGGGTAAATGGGGGATTGGCCGCCCCCCCGGACACACCTTTCCTGCTCTATACCGGCCCATTCCTGGGACTTTTTCCTAGAGCTCCCCCATTGGACACCCCCCTGGGACAAACTCCCAGGAAATCGCAGTATACTCCCAACGTCCTTTTCCCATAGGGCTGTTTCCAAAACCTCACAAGCTCCCGTGACCGCCTTCCCATCGCAGGGTATCCTTGGTCCTAAACAGCAAAAGGATACCTCATGGACCAGAAACAGCCCGACAAACTCACGTTGAAGGACGAGATAATTACCGCATTTCGTCCTATAGAGCAGCTCTTCCAGATTATGGATTCCACTTCCGTCGAGCTTTATGGGGAGTTAACGCGCTCATACTCGGAAGTCGGCGTCACACTGTGTAAAAATTTCCGTCAACGTCTCGATGCTCTTTTAGACATGCAAAACGGAGGTAGCGCAGATGAGTAACGGCAAAGCTTTTGGAAACCTCATCTACAGCTACACCAGGGCACAGGCCATCGCTGACGGTGTTCTCATCGACGTCACTGACGAGGCCAAAGCCCACGGTTTCAAAATCCCCGTCGCCATTACCGATCATCTCTTCCATGGCTATGTCGCTTTTGTTCCTGAAGAATTAAAATCTCAGGGGCAAAGCGTGACTGGCCGGCTTCATGATCTCCTGACTCTGGCGATGATCGCTGCCAGGACCAGCAAAGGGACCGATCGAGCGTACTTCAAAGTCGCGTTCCTGATGGCACCAGGCAGGACAGAAACCGTCCAAGTCATTGCCCACATCGGTCCCGGTGACACCGCTGAGCCAGTCCTGACGATCATGCTGCCCGAGGATGACTGATCCCGCTACCGGAACAGGGTCTGGGCCATGCTGAAAAAGGTTCGCAATCGATCTTCATCCGCTGTCTCGATCTGCCGTATCAGGATCGTTCGAAGCTCCTCCGGTGTCAGTCGAAACTCCTCCAAACTGAACAGTTCCGCCATGGGGATGTCCAGGGCTTTGGACAGCTGCTCGATGCTGGTCAGTGATGGATTGCGCCGTCCGCGTTCGATCTCCCCGATGTACTGGAGGGATAACCCGGACAGGTCAGCCAGTTTTTCCTGGGTGATGTCTCTGGCGCGACGTATCGATTTGATTTTCTTCCCGAAAAGGTCTTGTACGCTGTCCATGCCATTCCTCCGCTAGTGTAGAGGATATGGCAATGATTCTGGTTACATAACACATGATCGGCTGGTTTAATTGCAAATTATAGCAACTAAAGTTATTAATAGCTCCAGCCGAAAACAACCTTAACCAAGAAAAGCACGAGGTTTGCCATGAAAACCAGGTTGATCGGTGCCGTCGTTGTCGCGCTCGCACTCCTCTCCCCCGCTCCGGGACTGACTGACGACAACATCAAGTACAGCCAATGCCTGAATACGTTCAAGGAAAAGGATGGGATACAAACTGGAACGATTGTCAAAATGGCGACAGGAGAAGTCTTCGAAACTTTAGGAAGCGCTTTCAGCTACGATAAGGACCTCAACAGTCCCCTGTGTACAATCATCAAGGACAGACGGCACTATTATTTACTCGTCAGTGGTGTCGGAAGAAAGATTTTGGTTCGGAGGATGAACTGAAATGAACAGAGTCGTTGTTTGCTTGCTTATCCTACTGATGTTGCCGTTACCATGCTTTGCTCAAAGA
>JAEWCY010000077.1 GCA_023390395.1 Pseudomonadota bacterium
GCCCTGGGCCTTGTCCTCGGCTGGCGAAGCGGCGGCGACCTGGCCGCCTCGGCCGCCGGCTGGCGGTTCGCCCCGGGCGTGGCCGTCACGGGCTTCGCCGTGACCGCCGTGGTCGCGGCCTGGGTTCCCCGGCTCGCGGGGGGGCTGGCCGGCGGCCTGCGGATCGCCGTCGGCCTGGGTCTGGCCTGCTGCGGCTTGCTGTTGGGGTTCGGCATCCTTGGCGGCTCGCCTTTCGGCGCGGCCGGGCTGCCGCGCTTTCCCGCCGAGGCCGACCTCCTCGCCCTGGCCGGTTCCGTTGCCGACCGGCCGGGCTACGCCTTGGCGGCGCTCGGCGGCGCGTTCGTCTGGGGCGCGGGCCACGCCCTGACCCCGGGTCACGGCAAGGCCCTGGCCGCCGCCTACCTGGTCGGGGAACGGGGCACTCCCGGCCGGGCCGTGGCCCTGGGGCTCGTCGTCACGCTCACTCACACCCTGGGCGTCTTTCTCCTTGGCCTCGTCGCCTGGCTGGCCGCCGACGCCTTCGACCGCGAGCGGCTCTTGCCCTGGCTGTCCCTGGTCTCGGGCCTGGGCGTGGCCGGGGTGGGCGCGGCCCTGGTCGCGGCGCGTCTGCGCCGGCCGGTCCACGGCCCGGGCGCGCCCGTCCACAGCCATGGCGGCGTTGCTCACAGCCATGGCGGCCTCAGGCACAGCCACGGCGGCCAGGGGCAGGCGCAAGACGGGGCGACCGGCTGGCGTTCCCTGGTGGCGCTCGGCGTTTCCGGGGGGCTCGTGCCGTGCCCGGGCGCGCTGGTGCTGCTGCTTGGGGCCGTGGCCGTGGGGAGGGTGGGCTTCGGCCTGGCCTTGACGGCCGCCTTCAGCCTGGGCCTGGCCGGCGTACTGATCGTGGTGGGGCTGTTGTTCGTGAAGGGGGCGCGCCTGCTCGAAGCCGCTCCCGGCTTCGCCAGGGCGGCGCGCTGGCTGCCGGTCGTCGGCGCCCTGGCCGTGACCATTCTCGGCCTGGTGCTGACCGCCCAGGCCGTGATCGCCCTCGTGGGCGGCTGAGGCCTACTTGGCCGCGCCCGGGTCCTTGAAGCCGTAGGCGGCCAGCACGGCCTGGCCCTTGGGGCCGCGCAGGTAGTCGATGAAGTCCTTGGCCGCCGCCTTGCGCGGACAGGCGGCCACCACGGCGGCCGGGTACACGATGGGGGCGTGGTCGGTCATCACGGCCACCGCCCGCACGCGCTTTTGGGCCATGCGGGCGTCGGTGGCGTAGACGAAGGCCGCGTCCACCTCGCCCAGGGCCACGTAGTCCAGGGCCTGCTTGACCGACAGGCCGTAGACCATCTTGGGCGAGAGCGTCTCCCAAAGGCCGCGCTTGTCCAGGGCCTGCTTGGTGTAACTGCCGGCGGGCACGGCGTCGGGTTCGCCCAGGGCCAGCTTGCCGACCTTGGGTCCGGCCAGGTCCTCCAGGCAGGCCACGCCCTGGGCGTCGGCCGGCACGGTGAGCATGAGGTCGTTGGCCGTGAAGTCCGCCCGCGTGGCCGGGTCGATGAGCCCGTTTTTGGCCGCCCGGTCCATGGTGACCTGGTCGGCCGGGGCGAAGACGTCCACGGGCGCGCCGGCCTCGATCTGCTGGAGCAGCTGGCCCGAGGCGGCGAAGTTGACGAAGACCGTGAGTCCCGGATGCTCGGCCTCGTAGGCTTTCCTGATGTCGGTCAGGGCGCTGCTGAGGCTGGCCGCCGCGGAAACCACCAGCTCCTCGGCCGCGCCCGGGCGCGGGAGCAGGGCGGCGAAGAAAAGCAGGATCGCGGCCGGGACGGCGAGGCGGCAAGATGGCGGCATGGCGGCGCTCCTCCTCGTTGCAGGCATAGGCATCAGGCGATGCGCACGGTTCCCGGGGCCTTCTGGGGGGCGGGGGCGATCGTCTCGCCTTCCCTGTCCCGGCGTTCCTCCCGGGGGGGCAGGCAGCCGGGCGGCGCGGCCGGGCGCGGCCCGGACCGGCGCGAGCGGGTGCGTTTCTCCTCGTACATGCGCGCGTCGGCGCAACTGATGAGTTCGGCCAGGCTGCCGGCGCAGTCGATGTCCAGGCAGGACAGGCCGATGCTCGCCGCGATGGCGTAGGGCCGCCTGCCCGAGGCGTTGAAGTCCCGCATGCGGGCGAGCAGCCGCTCCTTGGGCTCCACGGCCTCGTGGGGCGCGTCCTCGAGGCCGAATACGGCGAATTCGTCGCCGCCGAGCCGGGCCACGACGTCGGATTCCCGGAAGGTCTCGCGCAAGAGCGCGGCCATGTCCCCGAGCATCCGATCGCCCTCTCGGTGGCCCAGGGTGTCGTTGACGATCTTCATGCCGTCGAGGTCCACGTAGAGCAAAAAAGCCCCCCGGGCCAGGCGGCGGGCGGACTTGAACATCTGTTCGGCCAGGGTGAGGAAGCCGCGCCGGTTGAAAAGGCCGGTCAGCTCGTCGGACAGGGCCGCGCCCACCAGCTGCTTGTAGAGCTGGTGGCGCTCGATGGCGTGGAGGATAGCCCGGAAGAGTCCCTGGCCGTCGAAGCCGCCCTTGACCAGGAAGTCCTGCGCTCCTTCGCGCACGGCCATGGTGGAGATCTCCCGGTCGTCGAGCCCGGAGAGCACGATGATGGGCAGGTCCGGAAAGCCGGCCCGCACCGAGGTGAAGGTGGTCAGGCCCGTGGAGTCCGGCAGGTTGAGGTCGAGCAGCACCACGTCCGCGCCGCCCTCGGCCAGAAGTTCGACGCCGCTTTCGAGCAGCGGGGCGTGGCGCAGGTCGAAGGGCGCGTCCGCACCGTCCTCCAGATAGGCCCGCACCAGTTCCGCGTCGCCGTAGTCGTCCTCGATGAGGGTGATGCGAAGGGTCATGGTCGGCCTCCCAGGGCGAGCGGACGCGGCGGCAGCATGGCCAGCGACAGCCAGAACTCCTCCACCCGGCGCATCATGACCAGGAATTCGTCCAGCCCCAGGGGCTTTTTCAGGAAGCAGTTGGCCCCCAGGTCGTAGCTGGCCGCGATGTCGGTCGGGGCGTCGGAGGTGGTCAGCACCAGCACGGGAATGGAGCGCAGCCCCGCGTCGCCCTTGACCTTTGAGAGCACCTCCCGGCCGTCCATGCGCGGCATGTTGAGGTCGAGGAGGATGAGGTCCGGCCGGGCGGCGCCGGCGTGCTCGCCCTGGCGGCGCAAAAAGCGCATGCCTTCCTCGCCGTCGCCCACCCGGTCCACGGAAAGGGCGGCCCGGAAGCCGCGCAGGGCCTCCAGGATGAGTTCCACGTCGCCGGGGTCGTCCTCCATGAGCAGAATGCGCACGGGCAAGGCGTTCATGGCGCGCCGGCCTCCCTGTCCGGCAGGGTGAAGCGGAAGGTGGAGCCCGCGCCGGCCGTGGATTCCACCCAGATGCGCCCGCCGTGGCGTTCGACGATGCGCTTGCAAAAGGCCAGGCCGATGCCGGCTCCGGCGTGCTCCTTGGCCGTGGTCAGGCGCTGGAACATCCGGAACACCCGGTCGAAGTGCTGCGGGGCGATGCCCAGGCCGTTGTCGGCCACGGCCACGGTCCAGCCGTCGCCCTCGCGCCGGGCCGAGACGCGGACCTCGGGCGGGGCCTCGCCCCGGTACTTGACGGCGTTGCCCACCAGGTTCTGGAAGAGCTGGGCGATCTGCGTGGCGTCGGCCGTCACCTCGGGCAGGGCCTCGCGGGTCACCACGGCCCCGGCCTCGGCCAGGGGCAGCTCCAGGTTGTCCAGGGCCACGTCCAGGGCGTCGCCCAGGGCCATGGGCGAAAAGGCCGCTTTGCTCGTGCCCAGGCGCGAATAGGTCAGCAGGTGGTTGATGAGCTGGCTCATGCGCCTGGCCCCGTCCACCATGTAGGCCACGTAGCGTTCGCCGGTCTCGTCGAGCTGGCCGGCGCAGCGCTTGCCCAACAGGTCGGCGAAGCTCGTGATCTTGCGCAGCGGCTCCTGGAGGTCGTGGGAGGCCACGTAGGCGAACTGCTCCAGGTCCTTGTTGGAATTTTCCAGAGCGGCGGTCTTCGCGGCCAGGGCCAGTTCGCGCTCCTCGAGCTCCCCGGCCATGGCGTCGAAGGCTTGCCCGAGCCTGTCCAGTTCCCGGATGGGCGGCGCGCCGGACAGGCGGGTGGCGAATTCGCCCCGGCCGATGGCCTCGGCCGCTTCCATCAGGGCGACGATGGGCCGCACCAGGAGCCGCGAGCCGAGAAACCAGGCCGCGCCGAGGCCCACCAGCCCGACCGCGGCCAGCCAGGCCACCTGGTCGCGAAGGAGCTTGCGCGAGGCGGCGTAGGCCTCGGCCAGGGGGCGTTCCACGAAGACGACCGGGGATTCCGGCCGGTCCGGGGCGAAGCGGGAAAAGCCCACCAGCTTGGCCTCGCCGTCGAGGCCCATTGCCTCCAGGCTGCCGAAGCGGTGGCCCGAAACGGCCCGCCCGAGCGGCGTGCCGGAAATGTCCGCGCCGACGCCGGGCAAGGGCTTGGGAAACGTGGCCAGAAGGCGGCCCGAGGGCGCGAGCACGCCGACCACGCCGCCCTTGGGCGGCGGCGCGGCCGCCACGGCTTCGGCCAGGGCGTCCAGGCTCAGGCTCGCCGCCACCACGGCCTTGACCTCGCCGTCCCAGCCCAGGGACGGACAGGCGACCACGGCCAGGGGCCGCCCGTCCGGGGCAGGGGCGAACGGGCCGGCCTGGCAGGTCTTTTCCGTCGTGGCCGCCCTGAACCAGTCGCGCCCGGCGAAGGTGTCGGTCTGCATGGGCGTGCGCCCCGGGGGAAAGCCGTCGCCGACGCCGCTCGCGGCCTCGGCGATGCGCTCCCCGCCCGCCGACACGGCCAGGATGTTGGCTACGCCCGCCCCGGATTGGCGCAGAAGCTGGGAAAAGAGCAGGGCGCTGCCCTGCGGGTCCATCACCCGCACCACGGTGGCCGCGGCCAGACTCTCCACCAGGCGCAGGGCGGCGGCCAGGTGCTTTTCCTGGCCGGCGGCGAGAGCCAGCGCCCGGTTGACGGCGGCGGATCTTGCCTCGTCGCGGGCCTTGGCCCGTTGTTCCAGGCCGTGGTGGAGCGTGAGCCCCAGGGCCGGCAGCACGGCCAAAAGGACCAGGCCCATGAGGGCGGCGCGAAGACCGAGGGGCGAGGCGCGTCGTGGCGGTGCGGAAGGGTACGTCATGGGGCCGGCGCCTTTGGCTGCATCGCGGATCGGAGCCGGCGAGGGGCCGGAGACGACGGCAGCCGTCTTGCATCGCCGCGCAAAACGCCGTCCCGGGGCATGCTGCGCTCGCATCCGCATTCACAATATAGCATTTTTGTAAACCGGAAGGGCGACACTGTAAAGATGCAAGGACACTGACACTGAATTGCAGTGTTTCGTGTATGTAAGAAAGAGCTCGGCGTTGCGTCCGGCGGCAATGGAACGCTCGGCGTGCTGCAAAACGATTATGAAGATCACGATTTTTCAAGAAACGTGGCGCATCCGGTGCGCCATTTTCCGGTTTGCCGCGTTCCTGTCCCGGCCAGGGGCGAAAAGCGGCCGACGGCTGTTGCCAGCGGCCACGGCCCGGTCTATGGAGAGGGCAACGCGGCGCGGCCCATGCGCGCCATCCTCGCGAGGTTTCATGCCAAAGGGCGACGCCTGCAAGACACTTCCGCCCCTGGAGGCCGTGCGCCGCTACTGCCTGGCCGCCTGCATGGGCGGGCAGCGCAGCCTCGTGGCCGCCTGTGCCGACCGGGGCTGCCCGTTCCATCCCCTGCGCATGAAGGAGATCCCCGAGGGGTTCGGCGTGCGGGTGGTGCGGGTGGTGCGGCGGTTTTGCCTGCGCTGCACCGTCGGCGACCGCGACGCCGTGCGCCGCTGCACCGAACACGACGTCTGCCCGATCTGGCCCTACCGCGTGGGCGTCTCCCCGAAAAAGCTCAAGCGCCTGATCGCCGAAAAGCGCCGCCCCAGGCAGCTCGAACTGCCCCTGTAGCCCCGGCTCCCCTCCCGCCCGGCCGTTTGCCCCGGCAAACGGCGGCCCCCGTCCGGTAAACGGCGCGGTCGCCGCCGTCGGTCCCTTTCCCCATCCATGGGTTTTCCGACGCCGCTCGCCGAAATTCGCGGGCCATCCCGTCGCGGCCCGCGCTACTCGTGGTCCATCCCGGCCGGGACCCCGTCCCCGGCCCGGCAACCACGGCCCGGCCATGCGCCGGCGGACAGGAGCCACCCATGACCACGACCGCGACACACGACCCGACACGCTCGCCGGAATTCGCCCGGCTCGTGCGCAAACGCTGGGGCGTCTCCCTGACGCTGACCGCCTTCATGCTGGCGGTCTACTACGGCTTCGTCGCCATCCTGGCCTTCCGGCCGGACCTCTTCGCCGCCCGCGTCGGCGAGCACCTGACCCTCGGCATTCCGGTGGGACTCGGCGTCATCGTCGTCTCCTGGCTCGCCACCGGCATCTACGTGCGCTGGGCCAACGACGACTACGACGCCGCCGTGGACAACCTCAAACACGCCATGCGGGAGAACCGGGGATGAACGCTTTCACCACCACCATCGGGCAACCCAACGCCACCTCCATCATCTTTTTCTTCTTCTTCATCCTGGGCACCCTGGCCATCACCTACTACGCCGCCAAGAAGAGCCGGGGGGCCTCCCAGTTCTACGCCGCCGGCCGTTCGGTCACGGGCTGGCAAAACGGCCTGGCCCTGGCCGGCGACTACATGTCCGCCGCCTCGTTTCTGGGCATCGCCGGCCTCGTGTCGCTGAGGGGCTACGACGGCCTGATCTACTCCATCGGCTTCCTCGTGGGCTGGCCCATCATCATGTTCCTCGTGGCCGAGCCCCTGCGCAACCTCGGCAAGTACACCTTCGCCGACGTGGTGGCCTACCGCCTGTCCCAGAAGCCCATCCGCATCGCCGCCTCGGTGGGGTCGCTTCTGACCGTCTGCTTCTACCTGATCGCCCAGATGGTGGGCTCGGGCTCGCTCATCAAGATGATGTTCGGCCTGCCCTACGAGACGGCCATCATCGCCGTGGGCGCGGTCATGATCGCCTACGTGCTCTTCGGCGGCATGCTGGCCACCACCTGGGTGCAGATCATCAAGGCCATGCTGCTCCTGGCCGGGGCCACGGTCATGGTGCTCATGGCTCTTTCGAAGTTCGGCTTCGACGTGGTCGGCCTTTTCAACGCCGCCGCCGTCACCTACGGCGAGAAGGTGCTCAATCCCGGCGGCCTGGTGGCCAATCCCCTGGACGCCGTGTCGCTTGGCATCGCGCTCATGTTCGGCACGGCCGGCCTGCCCCACATCCTCATGCGCTTCTACACCGTGCCCGACGCCAAGACCGCGCGCAAATCCGTGTTCTACGCCACCGGGCTCATCGGCTACTTCTACGTGCTGACCTTCATCATCGGCTTCGCCGCCATGGTGCTCGTGGGCCGCGACGTCGTGGCCAAGGTGGACGCCGGCGGCAACATGGCGGCCCTGCTCCTGGCCGAGGTCACGGGCGGCACGGTGTTTTTGGGCTTCATCGCCGCCGTGGCCTTCGCCACCATCCTGGCCGTGGTGGCCGGGCTCACCCTGGCCGGGGCCACGACCCTGTCCCACGACCTCTACGCCAACGTCTGGCGCAGCGGGAAATCCTCCGAGGAGGACGAGATGAAGGTGGCCAAGCGGGCGACCGTGGGCCTCGGCGTGGCCGCCATCCTCTTGGGCCTCGCCTTCAAGGGCCAGAACGTGGCCTTCATGGTGGGCCTGGCCTTCGCCATCGCCGCCAGCGCCAACTTCCCGGCGCTGATCCTCTCCATCCTCTGGAAGGGCACGAGCACCTTCGGCGCGGCCGCGAGCATCGTGGCCGGCACCGTGACCGCCGTGGGCCTGATCCTGCTCTCGCCCACTGTCTGGGTGGACGTGTTCGGCAACGCCGCCCCCATCTTCCCCTGGAAGAACCCGGCGCTGATCTCCATGCCCGCCGCCTTCTTCGTCGGCTGGCTGGGCTCGGTGCTCGTGCCCGACGCCAAGGCCCGCTCCCTCTACGAGGCCCAGCAGATCCGCAACTACCTCGGCGTCGGCGCGGAATGACGCAGGGAGGGGCGCCGCCCCTCCCTGCACCCACCCTGCCGGGGGGGATCATCCCCCCCGGACCCCCTGGAAGGGGGGAGGAGGGGAGATGGGCGAGGAGAGGATGATTGATACGGAAGCAACGGCATTGTCCGAGGCGTTGGGGCGGGCGGGGGATGCACGGGAGCTGGCCGGGTTGACGCGGGCCGTCCGCGCGTTCGTGGCCGCCCGGGCGGAAAGCGGCGACGTCCTGGACACGGGGCGCGCCGCCGCCGCGCTCTACGACGGCCTGTTGGCCCGCGCCGCCGCCCTGGCCCGGGACGGCCCCGGCCGGCCGCCGGACGGCTTCTGCCTGGCGGCGCTTGGCAGCCAGGCGCGCGGCGAGCAGTTTCTGGCCACGGACCAGGACAACGCCCTGATCCTCCCCGACGCGGCCCATGCCCCCGAAGCCCGGGAGGCCTGGGCCGCCTTTGCCGCGCGGCTGCGCGACGTCCTCGCCGCCGCCGGCCTGCCGCCGTGCCCCAAGGGCATCATGGCCGCCGCGCCCGAGTGGCGAAGGACGCTTCGGGAGTGGCGCGAGGCCCTGGACGCCGCCGCCGACAGGCCGGACGCCGGCGGCGTGCTCCTCGTTTCGCTCCTGGCCGACGTCCGGGCCGTGTGGGGCGATTCCTCCCTGGCCGAGGCCCTGGCCGGGCGGGTGCGCCGCCATGCCGCCGATGCGCCGCTGCTCGTGCGAGGCCTTGCGCGCGAGGCCCTGCGCTTCGCGCCCGAATCCGGCTTTCCCGGCCCGTTTTCGGGGTTCGGCCAAAGCCGTGCGCCCCTCGATCTCAAGCGCGCCGCCGTCTATCCCCTGGCCCTTGGCGTCAAGGCCCTGGCCCTGGAGGCGGGGCTTACGCAAACCGGGACCGTGGAGCGCCTGGACGGGCTCGTCCGGCGGGGGCTCGTGGGCGGAGAACTCGGCGCGCGCCTGAGGCGCGCCTTCGCCTGCGTCCAGGGCCTGCGCCTGCGCGCCCAGGCCCGGGCCCTGGCGGCGGGGCGCGCCCCGGACAACCTGATCGAACGGGACGCCCTGCCGGCCCCTGAGCGCGAGGCCCTGCGCCAGGCCCTCCGCGCCGTGGCCGAACTGGCCGCCGTTCTCGAACACCATTTCGGACTGGCGTATCTGACCTGACGGAGGAACCATGCGCGCAAGCGACCCATCGCATCAACCGGACACCGTGCAGGCCTTTCTGGCCGGCGTGCCGCCCTTCGACCGGCTGCCGCCCCTGGACTTGGCCGCCCTGGCCGCCGCCGGCCGGGTGTCCCTGTACCTTGCCGGCGAGGCCGTGCCCGTGGGCCGGGATTTCGTCTGTTGCGTCCAGCGCGGCGGCGTGCGGCTGCGCCGGCCGGGGAACCTCCCCGGCCGCGACGACGTGCGCGGCGAGGGCGAGTGCTTCGGGCAAACCTGCGACCTCGGAAACGGGCAGGACGGCGAGGGCTGGGAGGCGACGGCCCTGGAGGACACCTTCCTGGTGCGCCTGCCCCGGGAGGTGTTCGTCGCGGTCTGCCGCCGCCAGCCCTTCGTCGCCGGCTACTTCGCCGACGCCCTGTCCCCGGCCGCCCGGGACGCCCAGCCGGCCGGCCCCACGGGCTGTCCCGACCCCTCCGATGGCGACTACCTCTTCACCCGCCTGGCCGGGGAGGTGGCCTCGCGCGGGCTGGCGGACGTGCCCCGGGGCACGGACCTGCGCCGGGCGGCCCGGGTCATGGAGGCCGGCCAGGTGGGGTCGGTCCTCGTGCGCGAGGCCGCAGGCGCGGTCATCGGCATCGTCACCGACCGGGACCTGCGCCGGGCCGTGGCCACGGGCATGGCGCTCGATGCGACGGTGGAGACCCTCATGTCCGCGCCGGTCGCGGCCATCGACGCCGCGACTCCCTGTTTCGAGGCGCTCCTGTCCATGACCGGCTCGGGCATCCGCCACCTGCTCGTGACCCGCGACGGGGAGCCGGCGGGCATGGTCACGGCCAGCGACCTGCTCCTGGCCCACGGCCGCTCGCCCATGGCTCTTTTGCGCGCGGCCAGGCGGGCGGGGGACGCCGCGGACCTGCGCGCCATAAGCCAGGGGCTGCGGCCCCTGGCCGCCTCCCTGGTCGCCCGGGGCGCGCCGGCGGCGGCCGTCTCCGGCATCGTGACGCTTCTGGCCGAACAGGTCCTCGCTCGGCTGCTTGCGCTTCTGGAAAAGCGCTGCGGCCCGTCGCCCGCGCCCTGTCGCTGGCTGCTGCTCGGCGCGGCCGGCCGGCGGGAGATGCTGCCCGGGACCGGCCTGTCCCTTGCCGCCGTGCCGGACGACGGCGGCGACCCCATCGTCGCCCGGGCGGCCCGGACCTATCTGCAGGCGCTTTTGCCCATGCTCGGCGAGGAACTGGCCGCCCTTGGCCTGCGCGCGCCCGGTTCGCATCTGGTCCTTGGCGACCCGCGCGCCCTGTTTCCCTGGGAGGGCTTCGCCCTGGACGGCGATCCCCTGGACCACGAAGCCTCCCTGGAGGGCTTCGACGCCAGGCCCTTGGGCGGCCGGGACGCGGCCGGGCCAGGGAGCGCCCCGATGGCGGGGGAGGGGTTTCCCTTCGGCCTGGCCGCATCCTGGCTGCGGGCCGCCGCTTCCCGTCCCGCGCCCCTCGGCGTCTACCGGGGCCGGCTCATGGAGCGCGACGGCGGCTCGTGCGAGGCGCTTGACGTCCTGGCCCGGGGCTCGCGCCCGGTGACGGCCCTGGCGAGGCTTTCGGCCCTGGTCTGGGGTGTTTCGCCGACCGGCACCGCTTCCCGGTTGGACGCCCTGGGACGCCTCGGCGTCGTTCCGGCCGCGACGGCCGCCCGGGCCGGGGAGGCCTTCGCCTTCTTCCAGTCCGAGCGGCTCCAGGCCCTGCTGACCGGCCGGGAAACGGGCGGCCGCGAGGAAGCGCCCCTGGCCCCGGGGGCGCTGTCGCCGCGCCGCCGCCATGCCCTGCGCGCCGCCTTCGCCGCCCTGGAGGACCTGCGCCTGGCCCTTTTGGCGCGCCTCGACGTGGAGGAGGGTGGACATGGGCCTGCTTGACCGCCTGCTGCGACGCCGAGTCCCGGACGGGGCGGGCGTGCCCCTTGCCCCGGCCCTGGCCGCGCACCGGGCGGCCCAGGCCGGGCGCGACCCCCGGGCGCTCCTCGACGCCTGCTCGTTCGTCGTGCTGGACACGGAACTCACCGGCTTCGATCCGCGCCGCCACGCCCTGGTCTCCATCGGCGCGGTGCGTCT
Source organism: Pseudomonadota bacterium (assembly GCA_023390395.1). Lineage (GTDB taxonomy): Bacteria > Desulfobacterota > Desulfovibrionia > Desulfovibrionales > Desulfovibrionaceae > Solidesulfovibrio. The sequence goes on from JAEWCY010000077.1 coordinate 11,294, forward strand.
GTCTGGGCTGGAGATCCTGCCCGGCCAGTCCTTTTATTCCCTGGTTCGCCCGGAAGGCGACGTGCCCCGCGACGCCTCCCTGGTCCACCGCCTCACCGCCGCCGGCCTGGAACGGGCTCCGGGCGTGGCCGAGGTCCTGGAGCGATTCCTCGATTTTCTGGGCGACGCCATCCTCGTCGGCCACCACGTCGATCTGGACATGGGGTTTTTGAATGCCGCCAGCCGCCGCCGCCTAGGCGGCCCCCTCGAGGCCCCCTGCATCGACACCTTGCGCCTGGCCATGGCCTACGAGGAAAAGCGCCTGGCGGCCGGGGGCAGGGGAGAGGAGGCCGAGACTCTGGACTACACCCTGCCGGCCCTTTGCCGGCGTTTCGGCCTGCCGGAATTCGCCGCCCACGACGCCCGCGCCGACGCCTTGGCCACGGCCTACCTCTTCGTCTATCTCGCTCGCAAAAGCGCCCGCGGCCGACCCCTTGGCCTGGACGGCCTGTGGCGCGCCGGCCGGACCTGGTGGCGATGAGACGGGAAAATGAAAAAAAGTGTTGACGGGCCGGGCCGTGTTCCCTAAATAGGAATCAACAGCAATTAGGAATAAAAACTATGTCGATGGAAACGCTCAAGGAACTTTTCGCCAAAAGCGGCCTCAAGTTTACCACCCAGCGCTATCTGGTGTACAAGGCCATGACCACGGCAAGGGACCATCCCTCGGCCGAGGCGGTCTGGCGACGGGTGCGCGAGGCCGCGCCGGCCATTTCCCTGGACACGGTCTACCGCACCCTGGCCTCCCTGGAGCAGCGGGGGCTGGTGAGCCGGGTGCCGGGGGCGGGCGAGGAGGGGCGTTTCGACGGCGATGTGACGCCGCATCACCATCTGGTGTGCCTGTCGTGCGGCGGCATCGAGGATTTCAGCATGGCGGGGGCGGGCCTCGACGACCTGCCGCCGTCGGTCGCCGCGTGGGGCGTCCCCCGCGACGCGCAGATTCTGGTGCGCGGCGTGTGCCGCGCCTGTCTTGGCCGCATGCAGGCGGCAAAACCCCAAGAAAACCAAAGGAGCCACACGAAATGAGCAAGACCCTGGAACATCTCAAGGAAGCGTTCGCCGGCGAATCCCAGGCCAACCGCAAGTACCTCGCCTACGCCGCCCAGGCCGAGAAGGAAGGCCACATCGGCGTGGCCAAGCTCTTCAAGGCCGCCGCCGCCGCCGAAACCGTCCACGCCCATACTCACCTGCGCAACATGGGCGGCATCGGCGACACCGCCGCCAACTTGCAGGACGCCATCGCCGGCGAGACCCACGAATTCAAGAGCATGTACCCGGGCATGATCGCCGACGCCAAGGCCGAGGGCGAGAAGATCGCCGAGCGCGGCTTCACCTTCGCCAACGCCGTGGAGGAGCTTCACGCCAATCTGTACGCCGAGGCGGCCAAGGACGTCGCCGGCTACCCGGACAAGGACTGGTACGTCTGCTCGGTGTGCGGCTACACCGTGGCCGGCGCGGCCCCGGACAAGTGCCCGGTCTGCCAGGCCCTGGCCAAGGCGTTTTTTAAGGTCGACTGAGTTCCGGCCGTCCCGGCCGAAGACGGAAAAGGAGCGAGCATGGCGGCGCCCGAAGACATGTGGCAGTGCCAGACCACCAATTGCGGCTACATCTACGATCCGGACAGAGGCGACCGCAAGGGCAAGATCCCTGCCGGAACGTCCTTCGCCGATCTGCCCGAAGGGTGGAAGTGTCCGATCTGCGGCGGCGGCAAGAAGTGTTTCCGTCCGCTGGCCGGCCCCGGATCGACGAAGGAAGTGCCGTGTCCCGTCTGACGTCCGGGGAGCCCGTCCAGGCTCCCCGCGACGGTTTTTTCAAGGCCCCGCCCGAGCGGGGCCTTTTTCATGTCTTGGGCGCGGGCGGTTCCGGGTGCGGCGCGGCGATGAGGTTTCGCTCCTCCAGCACGTGGCGGTAATCCTCGCCGTAAAGCGAGAGCATGACCATGGCGAAGCCCAGGATCAGCGGGCCGTAAAGGATGCCCAGGGCCCCGAAGAACTTGATGCCGCCGATGATGGAGAGAAACACCCAGAAGGTGGACATCTTGGAGCGGTTTTGCATGAGGATCGGCCGGATCACGGAATCGATGCTCGACACCACCACCGCCCCCCAGCCGATGAGGAACAGTCCCCACTGCCACTGGCCCGTGAGCATGAGGTAGATGGACACGGGCAGCCAGATGATGGCCGTGCCCACGACAGGGATGAGCGAGGCGAAGCCCATCATGCAGCCCCAGAAAAAGGGGGGGATGCCCACGATGAAAAGCCCGAGCCCCCCGGCCGCGCCCTGGGCCAGGGCGATGACGAAGGCCCCGAGGATCACGGACTTGGCCACGTCGTCGAGCTGGCGGAAGATGCGGTTCTCCTGGTCCGTGGACAGCGGCAGCAGGTAGCGGGCGTAGCCGATCATGGATTCGCCGTCGCGGATGAGGAAAAAGAGCACGAAGATGAGGATGACGAAGTTCATGGTCAGCACGAACACGTTGCCGATGACCGTGGTGCCGCTGTCGAGGAGGATCTGCCCGGCGTTTTTGGACAGCGACAGCAGGTTGGCCTGCAGGGCGAGCTTTTTGATGTCGAGGAACGGCAGGTGTTCCTGGACCCAGGACAGGTAGGGCGCGACGGCGTCGTGGCTGAAGAGCGCGTTGAAGTCGAGGCTGGTGAGCTTGGCCTGGAGCGCGTTGACGGACTGGACGCCCTGGGCCAGAAGCGAGCCCAGGAAGAGGAAGACCGGGATGACGAGGCAGGAGAAGATGAGCCCGGTGGTGACCAGGGCGGCCAGGGTGGTTCGCGAGCCGCACAGTCCGGCGATCTTGCGGTGCACGGGCCGAAAGAGCGTGGCCAGCACCACGCCGATGATGAGGATGTCCACGAAGGGCCGCAGCACGATGTAGGCCAGGATCAGCGACCCGGCCAGAATGAGGAGCAGGAAGGTCGAATAGAATTGGCGGCGTTCTCTGTTCATGGCGTCCCCTGTAGCAAAATCGTCGACGCGGCGGCAAGGGGCCGGGGTCCATCGCGCCATTGCGTCCGGACGCCCCTCCGTCGTACCATGCCGCCATGACGACGCTTGTTCCTTGCTTGCTTCCCTTTTCGGGCGTGGCCCATGCCCGTTGAGCCTTTTCCGTCCCCCCGCCGGGCCCGCCTCTGGCCGCGCCCGGCCCTTTACGACCTCACCCCGGAACTCCTCGGCGATCCCGAGGCCACGGCCACGGAGATCCGCGCCCGCGACTGGACCCACGTGCTCTCGGCCCGGGGAGTGCCCCATGTGGTGCGCCGCTCCGGCTCCGGCTGGCGGCTTTTCGTGCCCAGGCGTCGCATGGCCGAGGCCCTGGAGGAGATCGCCGCCTACGCCGCCGAGCGCGAAAACCGCCCCCTGCCCGATCCCGGGGCGCGGCCGGCGCGCCCCTCCGCCACGCCGGCGGTCCTGGCCGTCATGGGCGTGGTGGCTGGGCTGTGGGGCTTTCTGCTCGGCGAGGCCGTCCTTTTCGGCCGCCGCGTCTCCTGGCGGGCCATCGGGGCCGGGGATTCCTCGGCCATGCTGGCCGGGGAGTGGTGGCGCGCCCTGACCTCGCTGTGGCTCCACGCCGACCCGGCCCACCTTTTCGGCAACGCCGCCTGCGCCGCGCTTTTTCTCGGCCTGCTGTGCCGGGAAACGGGCCTGGGGCTCGGCTTCGCCCTCACCGTCGCGGCCGGCGTGGGCGGCAACCTGCTCAAGGTCCTGGTCCAGGGGCCGGGCCTGCATTTCCTGGGCGCGTCCACGGCCGTGTTCGGGGCGCTTGGGGCGCTTGGCGGCGTGCGCCTGTCCGGGTACTGCGCCGAGGTCTCGGCCAGGCGGTTTCTGGCCGCCGGGGCCGTGCTCATGCTGCTGGCCATGCTCGGGGCCGGCTCCGAGGAGGCCACGGGCCAGGTGGACCTGGCCGGGCACTTCTTCGGCTTCCTGTGCGGCGCGGCCCTGGGGTTGGCCGCCGGCTGGCGGTTGTGCCGGGCCGGCCGGCCCGGGGTGCTCGTCCAGTCCGTCCTGGGCGGGCTGACCGCCCTTGTCTGCCTGGCCGCCTGGGGACTGGCCGCGGGGCAGGGCTGGTCCGGGCGGTGAGGAAGGCTTTGCCTAACGCGCCGTTTTCGGTTAAGGCCGTCGATTGTCGCCGCTTTGCTAGGGCGCGGGGAGTGGGAAACAATGAGCTTACACGGCCTCGTCTTCGAGGGTGAGGACATCCGCTACAGGACCGGCAAGCACTGGGTGGTGCTGGCCAAGGCCGCCATCCTGTTCGCCCTGGCCCTGGCCGTGTGGTCGAGCGGTCCGGCCCTGACCGCCCTGGCCCAGTTCAAGGTGCCGGAAGAGCTGGAGAAGTTTTTACCCAAGATCATCGCCGCGGCGGTGTGGCTTTTCCGTTACGTCTTCTTCATCATCCTGACCCTGCTCGCCCTGACCCGGCTTTTTTCCTTCTTCACCCTGCGGGTGGGGGTGACGGACAAGCGCCTGCTGTGCGACGACGCGCTGTTCGGCACCTTTTCCCTGGACATCACCAAGGTCGAGTCCGTCAAGTGCGAGCCCGGGCTTTTCGGCGGCCTCCTCGGCTACGGCAAGGTCATCCTGACCGCGTCGAGCAGCCAGCGGCTGGTGCTGACCAACATCCGGCGGCCCCACGCCCTGGAACAGGAACTCTTCGCCGCCAAATAGGCCCGGGGCGGCGCGGCGGCCGGCCTTTCCCGGCCAGATGCGTACCCTCCTCGCCGTGGACCGGCGACCGCCATGTATCTGTACCGAAGACCCATCAAGCAGTACGGCATCCTGTTCAAGATGCTGGCGGTCTACATCGGCATACTGGTCGTCGCCTATTTCACCACGTCCACGCTGTTGATCTACATCAAGGAATCGGTCAACATCTCGCGCGACATCGTCAAGGTGCGCTTCGAGGTCCTCTCCATCTCCCAGCGCCTGGTGGACAGCCTGTTGGCCATGGAGGAGAACCAGAAGAAGTACGAGATCGTCCATTCCGACGAATACAAGAAGAACTTCCTGGCCGCGCTCAACGAATACAAGAACGCCATCTGGAGCATCCTCTGGTTCCGCTACGAGAGCTTTTCCGTCTGGGAGGAGCTGCACGCCGAATTCCGGGCCGCCTTTCCCGAGCTGGCCCAGGGCAAGGCCCTGGGCGGCGAACCATGGATCGACCAGGAGACGCTGAATAAATGGATGCGCATCGTGGTCAGCGCCCGCCAGGACAACGAACGCGTGCTGGAATCGGGCATGCGCGAGCTTTTCCGCATCAGCGAAGTGGCCGTCAACCGGGGCGTGACGGGCCTGGCCGTGTCCATCGGCCTCGGGCTTCTCGGCATCCTCTACCTGACCTATTCCCTGCGCCGGCCCCTTCGCGAGCTGCGCCGGGGCATCCGGGCCTACACCCGCGACGGGCGGCTCGATCCCATCCGCGTGCTGACCAAGGACGAGCTCGGGGAGCTGGCCGCGGCGTTTAACGACATGACCTCGCGCCTCAAGGAGGAGGAGCGCATGCGGGCGGACTTCATCGACATGGTCAGCCACGAGATCCGCACGCCCCTGACCTCCATCCGCGAGTCCGTCAACCTCATGCGCGAGCGGGTGCTGGGCGAGGTCAACGAGCGCCAGAAGCGCTTCCTCGACATCGCCAGCGACGAGCTCCAGCGCATCTCGGCCATGCTCACGAGCCTGCTCAAGGTGTCGAGCATGGCGTCGCAAATCGTGGACCTCGCCCCCGTGACCTTCGATCCGGCCAAGCTGGTGCTGGAGACCCTGGAAAAGGCCGCTCCGGCCGCCGAAGCCAAGGGCATCCGCTTGACGCCGCGCCTGGGGCGCGACATCGTCTCCGTGGTCGGGGACCGGGAGCTGCTCGGGCAGGCGCTCTACAACCTCGTCGGCAACGCCGTGAAGTTCTCCCCGGCCGAGCGCACCGTGCTGGTGGGCCTGGAGATGGCCGACGGCGGGCAAAAGCTCCTTGTCAGCATCACCGACGAAGGCCCGGGCATTCCCGAGGAAGAGCAGCCCCACGTCTTCAACAAATACTACCGGGGCGCGCGCACCAAGCGGACCACCGACGGCATCGGCCTGGGCCTTTCCATCGCCAAGACCATCGTCGAGGCCCACGGCGGCAACATCTGGCTGTCGAGCCTGCCCGGCAAAGGGTGCACCTTTTACTTCACCATTCCCGTGGATGGGGCAACCGCCTGAAATGACCCGAAACATGAGAAACAAGATGTTGCGTGAAGCGGCCTGCGGCCTGTGCGCCGCGCTCGTGATCCTTTCCTGCGGCTGCGTGAGGCGGGAGGCGGCCGCGCCGCCGGTCCCGCCGACTCCGCCCCAAGCCGCCGAGGCCCCCGCGCCCGCGGCCGCCTCGGCGGCCTGCGAACCCACCCGGAACAGCCTCTACGACCAGGGCGTGTGTTCCTTCGACACCGGCGAGGTCAAGCGGGCCATGGGCCTGTGGCGCACCGCCGCGAACACCGACCCCGACCCGGCCGTGCGGCGCAAGGCCCTTTTCGCCATGGCCGCGGTCAGGCTTTCCCAGGCCAACACCGACGCCGAGATGGCCGCCGCCATGGAGATGTTCGACGCCTGGAGCAAGGCCTCGCCTCCGGGCGGCAGCGGCGAGGAGCCGCGCTTTCTGCTGCCCGCCCTGCGAAACCTCAAGCCGGCCGCCGCCCTCAAGGAGCAAAAGGCCGCCTTGGAGCGCGAGTGCGCCAAGAAGCTCACCGAACGCGAGGAGCAGGTGCGCAGGAGCGTGCAGCAGCAGGTCCGGGCCCTGGAGACCATCCACCAGCAGATCCAGGAAAAGAAGAAAGGGCTGATCAACAACTGACCATCGCCGCGCCCCGCGCGACCCTATTCCCATGAAAAGCGCCGCCCAGACGCGAAAGACCATCCTGGCCGTGGACGACGACCCGCACATCCTGGAAGTCCTGGAAGTGCGGCTGGTTTCCGCCGGCTACGACGTGGTCACGGCCAGCGACGGAGCCGAGGCCCTGCACGTGCTGGCCTCGCGCCCCGTGCGGCTGGTCATTTCCGACATCCGCATGCCCGGCATGGACGGCATGCGCCTGCTCGAGGAGATGGAGCGCCGGGGCCTGCGCCTGCCCATCATCTTTCTCACCGCCCACGGCAGCATCTCCGGCGCGGTGGAGGCCATCAAGCACGGGGCCGTGGACTACCTGACCAAGCCCTTCGACGGCCAGGAACTCCTGGCCCGGGTGGCCGAGGTCTTCGCCAAGGCCGCCGGCGCGCCGGCCCCGACCGCCCCGGACATGACCGAATCGGGCCTGGTCGGCCACAGCCAGGCCATGCGCGACCTGGCCGCCATGATCGACCGCGTGGCCGCGCGCGACGTCAACGTGCTCGTCCTCGGCGAATCCGGCACGGGCAAGGAACTGGTGGCCAACCTCGTCCACCGGCGCAGCCCTCGCAAAAACGGCCCGCTGGTGACGGTGGACTGCGGCTCGACCCCGGCCGGGCTCCTCGAATCCGAACTCTTCGGCCACGTCAAGGGTTCCTTCACCCACGCCGTCAAGGACAAGAAGGGGCTCATCGAGCAGGCCCACCAGGGCACGCTCTTCCTCGACGAGATCGGCAACATCGCCATGGAGATGCAGGTGCGCCTCCTGCGCTTCCTGGAGAACCACAAGATCCGCCGCATCGGCGACGTGCGCGAAATCCAGGTCGACTGCCGGGTCATCGCCGCCACCAACGCCGACATCTTCGAGCAGGTGGCCGAGGGCGTGTTCCGCGAGGACCTGCTCTACCGCCTCAAGGTCGTGACCATAAACGTGCCGCCGCTTCGCGAGCGGCGCGAGGACATCCCGATCCTGGCCGAGCATTTCAACCGCCAGTTCTGCGCCGCCCAGGGCATGCCGCCCGTCGTCATGCCGCCCGAGACCATGGCCTACCTCATGGCCTACCCCTGGCCGGGCAACGTGCGCCAGCTGCGAAACGCCCTGGAAGCCGGGGTGGTGCTGTGCTCCGACGGAACTCTCGCCCCCGGGGATCTGCAGCTGCCCCTGGCCGGCAAGGGGCCGGACCGCTCGGCCGAGGCCGGCGACTCCCTGTCCCTGGACGCCAGCGAAAAGGCCGCCATCGTGCGCGCCCTGGAGCAGACCAACTGGGTCCAGAAGGCCGCCGCGCCGCTGCTCGGCGTCAGCCGCCGGGCGCTCAACTACAAGATCCAGAAATACGGCATCGAGATTCCCAAGCGCCGGGCCAAGAAATAGTCGCCACGACGGGGCGATGCCTTCCCGGCCTTGGCATTGCACGGTCTTTCTGTCACAGATCGGGCTTGAAATCGCGGCGATACGCACAAGCGGGCGGCCCGCGCGCCGGCGAACGGATGTGGCATGCGGCAGGAACGCAACGGCTTGGCTCAGATGCCCGGGGGCAGGAAAAAGATCGCCCGCCAGGTGGTGCTGCCGTTTCGCATGTCCCTGGCCATCAGCCTCAAAAGCATCCGGGTGCGATTTCTGCGCTCCATGGTCACGGTGATGAGCCTGGTGCTGGCCGTGGCCTTTCTGAGCTTCATCCTGACCGGAACCGAGGTGGCCAGGGGCGTGCTGGCCACGGGCGATCCCCAGCTGCGCCTGGCGCTCGTCGACGCCGGCTACGACCTGCCTTCCGTGCCCCCGCCGCCGGAACGGGCGGCCGGGGAGGCGGCGCTCCTCGGGGCCGGCCCCAAGGAGCGCTGGATCGTGCTGCTGTCCTTGCTCGTGTGCACGGTCGGCATCGTCAACGCCCAGCTCATGGCCGTCACCGAGCGCTTCCGCGAGATCGGCACCATGAAGTGCCTGGGCGCGCTGGACCGTTTCATCCTGCGCCTTTTTCTGCTCGAAGCCGGCATGCAGGGGCTGGCCGGGTCCGTGGCTGGGGCCTTTTGCGGCATGGTCGGGGCCGTCGTCGTGGGGCTTTTGCGCTACGGCGGCGCGGCCGTGGCCGGGCTGGGGCCGGTTGGCCTTGGCCGGGTGCTTGGCGTGTCCGTGATCGTGGGTGCGGGCCTGAGCCTGCTCGGGGTGGTCTATCCGGCCGTGGTGGCCGCCCGGATGCGGCCCGTGGAGGCCATGCGGGCCCAGGAATGAGGCGCGCCCGGAGCTGACCGGAAAAGCGCGTCGAGAAGGGAAGGGGGAGCGCGGCGCATGGCCGAGGCGCACAACATCGTTCGGGTGGCCGGGGTGGCCAAGACCTTCACCATGGGCGCGCAGACCGTCACGGCCCTGCGCGGGGTGGACCTGACCATAAAAGCCGGCGAGTACCTGTCCATCATGGGGCCGTCGGGCTCGGGCAAGTCCACGCTGTTCAACATGATCGGCGGCCTGGACAAGCCGAGCTCCGGCAAGGTCTTCATCGACGAGGTGGACATCGCCCAGCTCGACGCCTACGAGCTGGCTTGGCTTCGCAACCGCAAGATCGGCTACATCTTCCAGACTTTCAACCTCATCCAGGTCATGACGGCGCTGGAAAACGTCACCCTGCCCATGACCTTCGCCGGCACGCCCCAGGACGAGGCCATGGAAAAGGGCCTGGAGCTCCTCGGTCTGGTCGGCCTTCGCGAGCGCCACGCCCATAAGCCCCAGGAACTTTCCGGCGGCCAGCAGCAGCGCGTGGCCATCGCCCGCTCCCTGGCCAACACCCCGGCCATCGTCCTGGCCGACGAACCCACCGGCAACCTGGACCTGACCACCGGCGAGGAGATCATCGCGCTGCTCAAGCGCCTGAGCAGCCAGCGGGGGGTCACGGTCATCTCCGCCACCCACGACTACAAGATGCTCAACGTCTCCGACCGCGTGGTCTGGATTCGCGACGGCCGCATCGACAAGATCGAGGAACGCGACCAGCTCGACATCTCCGTGGGCGCCATCGGGAGCAGGGAGGCCTGAGCCGGGATGGCGCGCCGCATGCGAAAGGCCGGCCCGGCCCGGGCGCGGGCGATGCGCGTCGCGCTGGCGGCCGTGCTCCTCGTCTGCCTCGCGCTGCTCCCGGCGGCGTCCCTGGCCAAGCGCCAGAAAAAGGAGGCCGGCGACGCCAGGGCGCAGGCTCTGGCCGCGGCCTGGCTGGAAGCTTCCCGGGACGACGGCGGCCTGGAGCGGGCCGTCGTCTCCGGGCTGGCGGGCCTCGGCTCGCGCGTCACCGGGACCGCCGATTGCGCCGTGGCCGCCGACGCCGTGGAAGCCTATTTCAAGGACCTTGGCGCGGGCGAGGTCGGACGCCTCGACTACCGCGCGCCGGTCATGGCCCACGGCCCGGCCTCGCTGACCCTGGCCGACGGCCGCCACGCCTCCCTTTCCCCACTGGCGCTCGACGCCCTGACCCCGGGGGCCGTGCCGCCCCAAGGGCTCTCGGGCCCGGTGGTCTGGGCCGGGGCGGGGGAGTACGCCGATTTTAACGGCAAATCCCCGGACGGGGCCATCGTGCTCATGGACCTGCGCTCCGGGCGCAACTGGCAGGCCGCGGCCCAGCTCGGGGCCAAGGCCCTCGTCTACGTGGACGCCGATCCCTCCGGAGCCGTGGCCGACGCCGGGCTTTTCAAGGACAAGTTCGAGCTCACGCCCGTGCGCTTCCCGCGCTTTTTGCTTTCGGCCAAGGCCGCCCGGGAGCTTTTCGGCGACTACGCCGCGCTTTCCGGGGACAAGGCCGGCCCCGTGGCCAGCCTCGCCGGCCGGGCCGCCTGGGAGCAGGCCGTGGCCAGCGACGTCTACCTGCTTTTCCCCGGAACCGATCCGGCCAAGGGCGGCGAGCTTCTCGTGGTCGAGGCCGCCTACGACGCGGCCGCCTTCGCCCCGGGCGACGCTCCGGGCGCGGACGAGGCCGCCTCGGTCGCCGCCCTGCTGCGCCTGGCCCGGGATTTTTCCGCGAGTCCCCCGGCCCGGCCGACGCTGCTGCTGGCCACCTCCGGCCGGGCCCAGGCTTTGGCCGGGCTGCGCGAATTCTACGCCGCCCTGCGCGGCAAGGGAAAGGACCTGCGCGCCCGGTCCCGGGAGGCCCGCGAGGACGTCCGGGCCATCGGCGAGGTCCTGGACGGGCTGCGCCAGCTGGAAGAGGGAGGCGACGGCGCGGCCGCGCTGCTCGCCCGGCCGGACGTGCGCCGGGCCATGACCGAGACCCTCAAGGACGAGGTGGACGCCGTCACCACCCGCCTGATGGAACTGCGACTGGCTCCCGGGGAGAAGGACATGGCGGCGCTGGGCGCCCTGGCCGAGCGCCGGGCGTTTTTGCGCCGGCTCCAGTGGCGCGAGGAGTTCGCCCTGGCCCCGGCCGGGGAGCGTGCCGCGCTGACGGCGCTTGTGCCCAAAGCCCGGGAGCGGCTCACGCGGGCCGGGGAATCGGCCGAAACCGAGGGGCGCTGCGTGGAAAGCGCCCGCGAGCTGCGAAAGCGTCTGGGCGAGCGTGAGATCACGGCCCAGGTCTCGCTTTACCTTTCCAGCCACGGCCAGGGCGTGGGCGGCTTCGCCCGGGGCTTCGCCTTCGACGTCAAGCCCGACGTCAACCCGGTCCAGGCCTACGGCCGCATCAACCGTTCCCTCGCCGCCGCCGCCGGGGCCGCCGTCAAAAGCCAGGGGCTGCCGGACGGCTATTACCAGGACGGCATGCGCGAGGACCGCAGCCGGCCCTGGCAGGGGCTTCTGCCCGACAGGCCGGCCCTGGGCGGCGAGATCGGCGCCGTCGCCGGCGTGCTCGGCCTGACGCTGGCCACCGTGGCCGACGCCCGCCAGTCCTGGGGCACGCCGGGCGATGTGCCCGGGGCCGTGGATTTCGCCGCGCTTTCGCGCCAGGCCCGGTTCGTGGCCGCCGTGGTCGCGGACATGGCCGCGCCGGGCTTCGAAGTGGGCGAGAAGCGGCCGCGAAACGTCTTTTCGAGCCTCACCGGCCGGGCCAACTTCATCCGCCAGGGCGAGCTCTTTCCCGAGCGCCCGGCCCCGGACACGGTCCTTTGCGTCTACCAGGGCAAGACTCGCTTCTACGCCGCCGCCGACGCCAAGGGCGGCTTCCAGATAAACGGCCTGGCCAACAAGAAGTACGTCCTGGACAAGGCCGTCATCGAGGGCTTCCGCTTCGACCCCGACACCGGGGAGGCCGTCTGGGCCATCGACAAGAAGCAGACCGGCAAGGACGCCTACCGGGTCAAGATGAACCGCAACGCCATGGAAACCGACCTCATCATGTTCGGTTGCCGGCAAAGCACGCTCTTTTCCGCCTTCGACCCGCGCTCCTTCCGCTATTTCACCCGTATCGAGCTTCTCGACGCCCGGCGCGAGGCCCCGCCGCTGCGCTCCTGGTTCAGCCGCCTGGACACCCTCGACTCCACGCTGCTTTCGGTTTTCCTGGAGCCCGGCACGCCCTACAAGGCCATCCTGTCCGACACCGTGCTGGCCCGAAAGCTCATTCTCCTAAACGCCAGCCCGGAGCGCCCCACGGGCACGGGCTATCTCGTGGACGCCTGGCCCGTGCTGCCCGTGACCGAACTGCTCGGGGCCAGGGACATGTGGGAGCTGGTCGGGCCGCGTGTGAAAAACCTCGAGGACCACGGCATCGTCAACGAGCGCATCCGCGACCTGGAAAAACGGGGCAGGGACCTCTACGCCAAGGCCGTGGCCGCGGCCGAGGCCAAACGCTTCGACGCCATGATCGCCTCGGCCCGTTCCAGCTGGGCCCTGGCCGTTCGCGTCTACAACGACGTGGAAAAGACCCAGCGCGACGTGCTGCTCGGCGTGCTCTTCTACATCGCGCTTTTCATCCCCTTCGCCTACTGCGTGGAGCGCGTGGTCTTCAATTTCGCCGACATCCACAAGCGCATCGCCGCCTTCCTCGGCGTCCTGGCCGCGGTCATCGCCGTGGTCTACCAGGTGCACCCGGCCTTCCAGCTCACCTACAGCCCGCTGGTGGTCATCCTGGCCTTTTTCATTCTCGGCCTTTCGGTCATGGTGGCGCTCATCATCTTCCTGCGCTTCGAGCGGGAGATGACGGCGCTCCAGCGCCGGGCCTCCCACGCCAAGTCCTCGGACATCGGCGGCATGCGCGCCTTCGCCGCCGCCTTCGTCATTGGCGTGAGCAACCTGCGCCGCCGCAGGATCCGCACCACGCTCACCTGCCTGACGCTCGTCATCCTCACCTTCACCATCATGAGCTTCACCAGCGTCAAATCCACCCGCGACGAAGGGGCGGCGCGCTTCGCCGACGCCGCGCCCTACCGGGGCGTGCTGCTCAAAAACGCCGGCTGGCGCTCCCTGCCGCCCGAGGCTCTGTCCGTGGTGCGTGACGCCTACGCCCGGGGCCTGGCCGTCGCGCCCCTGGCCTGGCTGGAGCTGCCCGAAAAGACCCTGTCCCCGGCCACGGTGGTCCGGGCGGGCGGGCGTAGCGAGGCCGTGCAGAGCTTCCTCGGCCTCTCCGACCAGGAAGCCTCCGTCGGCCGCATGCGCGGGCTCCTCGTCTCCGGGCGCTGGTTTACGCCGGAGGACCGCGACGCCGTGCTCCTGCCCGCGCCCATGGCCGAGCGCCTGGGCGTCGCCCCGGGAGACGCGGTCACGCTTTTTGGCCGGTCCTTCACCGTGGCCGGCATTCTGCGCAAGAACGCCCTGGACGACCGGCTGGACCTCGACGGCGAGCCCGTCACCCCGGTGGTCTATCCCACCGAGGCCATGGCCGAGACCTCCGAGGTCGAGAAGGAGGCCGTGGAGTCCGGCGAGGACGTCAAGTCCATGCAGGCCCGCTACCAGCACATCGACGACGACCTGGCCGTGGTCGTGCCTTACGACACGCTCATGGGCCTGGGCGGCCAGCTCAAGTCCATCGTGGTCGCCCCGCCCGCCGACGCCCTGGTCCTGGGCAAGGCCGCCGCCGACGACGGTTCGGAGCTGGCGTCGCGCCTGGCCGACCGCTTCGGCCTGGCCGTCTTTTCCGGTCAGCCGGACGGCGTGTTCGTCTACCACGCCGGCGACGCCCTGGGCTACGCCGGGGTGCCCAACATCCTCGTGCCCCTGGTCATCTCCGTGCTCATCGTGCTCAACACCATGATCGGCGCGGTCTTCGAGCGAAAGCGCGAGATCGGCGTCTACACCGCCGTGGGCCTGGCCCCGTCCCACGTCTCGTTCCTTTTCATCGCCGAGGCCCTGGCCTTCGCCGTCATCAGCGTGGTCCTGGGCTACCTGCTGGCGCAGGTCACGGCCGGGCTCCTGTCCGGCACCAGCCTGTGGGCCGGCATGACCGCCAACTATTCCTCCATGGCCGGCGTGGCTGCCATGGGCTTGGTCATCGCCGTGGTGCTGCTCTCCGTGGTCTACCCCTCGCGCCTGGCCGGCCAGATCGCCATCCCGGACGTCAACCGCTCCTGGTCCATGCCCGAACCGGTGGACGGCGCGATCAGGACCCGCCTGCCGTTTCTGGTGCGCGTGCGCGAGCAGGAGTGCGCCGGGGGCTTCCTCTTCGACTATTACGGCACCCACCAGGACGTCTCCCACGGCCTTTTCGCCACGGCCGACGTGGACTACGCCTTCGAGTGCCCCTGGGACGTGCCCGGCGCGCCGCCGCACCCCAAGGAGCGCTTCCCGGAATTTTGCGACCTCAAGGCCTGCATGCGCCTGACGGCCACGGTCTGGCTCGCCCCCTTCGACTTCGGCATCAAGCAGGCCGTGGCCATCACCTTCATTCCGTCCCCGGACACGCCCGGCTACATGGAGATCGACGTGGAACTGTCGCGTCAGGCCGGCGAGGCCGGCATGTGGAAGCGGCTCAACAAGGGCTTCGTCAACGACCTGCGCAAGCAGCTCCTCGTGTGGCGCTCCCTGGAGGAGGCCGTGCGCGTGGCGTATGAGGACAAGGTGGTGGGCGACTTCAACGCCAGGATGCGCGGCGCGCCGCCGCATGGGGGAACCGGCGCATGAACGCCTCCCCGGCCATACGCCTTCGCGCCGTGCTCCTGGGCGTCGTCCTGGGGCTGGTGGTGTGCGCCGTCACGCCGCTCAATAACCTCTATTACGGAGCCACGCCCCTGGGCGGCGGCCATTTCCCCCTGGCGCCCTTTTTCATCCTGGTCTGGCTGACGCTTGCCGCCGCCGGCCTGGGCCGCCTGCTGCGCGGCCGGGCCGTGCTCACCGGCACGGACCTCATGGTCTGCTGGATGCTCATGGTCGTGGTTTCGGGCGTGGCCCACACCGGCCTGGCCAGGACCTTTTTCCTCAACATCACCGCACCGCTTCATTTCGCCACCGAAGGCAACCAGTGGAAGCAGGTGCTCGGGCCGCTCCTGCCGCTGGGCTGGTATCCAGGCGACCCCGACGCCGTGGAGACGCTTTATAACGGCCTTTCCGGCGGCTACACCATGTCCTGGCCGGCCGTGCTGGCCGCCATCCCCTGGAAGGCCTGGGCCGGGCCGCTTGCCGCCTGGGGCGTGTTCGTGGGCCTGTGCTTTTTCGTCATGCTCTGCCTGGCCAATCTCTTTTCCCGGCAGTGGGTGTCCAACGAGCGCATGAATTTCCCCCTGCTGCGCCTGCCCGAGGCCATGACCGGGGCTATGGACGCCGGCGGGCTGGCCGGGTTTTTCACCGACCGCTTCCTGCTGTGCGGCGCGCTGGCGAGCATCTGCCTGCACACCGTCAACGGCATCGCCTTCTACGATCCCTCGGTGCCGCAGTTGCCGACCCTCATCCTGGCCGGGCCGTATTTCCCCAAGACCGGGCTTTTTTCCGGCTTCACCAAGCTCAAGATCTACTTCTACCCGGCGTTTATCGGCTTCGCCTTTCTCACCGCCCGCCAGATTTCCCTGAGCTTCTGGGTGTTCTTCCTGCTCGGCGGGCTTTTTTACGGCGTGCTCGACGTGCTGGGCCAGCAGGTGCCGGCCTCGGCGCTCGGCGTCACCTTCGGCCCGACCCTGGCCCTGCCCGAGGAGACGCAGATGATCGGCGCTTACGGCGTCTTTTTCTGCTTCATCCTGTGGCTGGCCCGCCACCATCTCCTCGACGCGGCCCGCGACGCGGTGCGGCTGCGTTTTCGCGGCCCGGACGAGGCCGAGTGGGTGGGGGCCGGCGCGTCGCTGTGGGGGCTTTTTCTCGGCGGCGGGGCGCTGGTCGCCTGGAGCGTGTCCTTCGGCATGCCCCTTGGCCAGGCCGTGCTCCTTTTCGGCGCGTTCTTCATGGTCATGCTGGTGGCCAGCCGCATCGTCTGCCAGGGCGGCATCGCCTACTTCACCCTGACCGCCGCGCCCACCGACGGCCTGCTGGCCATCTGCGGCACGGGGATATTGAGCCGCATGTCCCTACTCATGGCCGCGGTCATGCAGAAGATGCTTTTCGTCGATCTGCGGGAGTCGCTTCTGCCGTCGCTTTTCCACGCCGCCAAGGTGGGGGAGGGCAGGCGTCCCAAGGCCCTGTATCTTCTCGGCATCGTCCTCGCCCTGGTCCTGGCCGTATGCGTGTCCTTCGCCGCCGTCCTGGCCGTTTGCCACAAGTACGGCCTGCGCGACCTGCAAATGGACTGGGAGACCCAGACCGTGACCACGGTCTACGAGAACGTGCAGCGCCTGGTGGAGGCTCCGGCCGGGGCCAACAATACGGTCATCGGCTTCGCGGTCATGGGCGCGGCGGTCATGTTCGCCCTGGTCGTCGCCTACCAGCGCTTCTACTGGTGGCCGATCCACCCCATCGGCTACCTGACCATGTATTCCTCGGCCATGCGCATCCTGTGGTTCTCCTTCTTCCTCGGCTGGCTGTGCAACCACCTGACCCTGCGCTACGGCGGCATCCTCCTGCTCAAGCGGGTGCGGCTGCTCTTCATCGGCCTGATCCTGGGCGACTTCTTGATGGGCGGCATCTTCGCCGTGATCGGATTGTGGACGGGCCAGAGTTATCTGGTGCTGCCGAATTAGGAACGCCTGATGTACGACGACAAGGAACTTGCCGAATACCGGGACCTGCTGCCCGCGCCGAAGCACTTCGAGGAGGGCTTCGACTGGAAGACCATCGTCGGCGCGGTGTTCATCGGCTTCCTCATGATGCCGGGCAGCATGTACCTCCAGCTCGTCATCGGCACGGGCATCGGCCCGGCCGCCCGCTGGGTCACCATCATCCTGTTCGCCGAGATCGCCAAGCGCGCCTACACCGAGCTCAAGCAGCAGGAAATCTTCCTGCTCTATTACATGGCCGGCGCGGCCATGGCCTCGCCCTTCCACGGCCTGCTCTGGAACCAGTACCTCGTCCAGTCCGACGCGGCCAAGATGCTGGGCCTGACCGACCTCATCCCGACCTGGGTCGCGCCGGGGCCGGACTCCGAATCCCTGGTCGCGCGCACCTTCTTCCACCGCGACTGGCTCGTCCCCATACTGCTCCTGGTCGGCTCCCAGATCGTGCAGCGCATCGACCACTTTGGCCTGGGCTACGCGCTCTACCGCGTCACCTCCGACGTGGAGAAGCTGCCCTTTCCCATGGCCCCGGTCGGGGCGCTGGGCACCATGGCCCTGGCCGAGTCCACCGAGGACCGCAAGACCGGCTGGAAATGGCGGGTCTTTTCCATAGGCGGCATGATCGGCCTGGCCTTCGGCGCGCTCTACGTGCTCTTTCCCGTGGTCTCGGGCCTCGTCTTCACCGAGCCCGTGCGCCTGATCCCCATTCCCTGGGCCGACTTCACCCGCAACACCGAGCATTGGCTCCCGGCCGTGGCCACGGGCATCCAGTTCGACCTGGGATTGGTCTTCACCGGCATGGTGCTGCCGTTTTGGGCCGTCATCGGCGGTCTGGTCGGCCTGGCCGTCACCTTCGTGGCCAACCCCATCCTCTACGACCACGGCGTGCTGCACCGCTGGCGGCAGGGCATGGGCACGGTGGAGACGGTCTTCGCCAACAACTTCGACTTCTACATGTCCTTCGGCATCGGCCTTGGCCTGGCCATCGGCGTCATCGGCGTGTGGCAGGTGGCCAAGTCGCTGCGCAAGGGCGGCGTGGGCGGCGCGGCCTACAAGGCGCTTTTCGACACCAACAAGGCGCGCGGCGACATCAACTTCTGGCTCTCCATCGGTATCTACGTCTTCTCCACCCTGGCCTACGTCGGCATGTGCCTGTTTCTCGTGCCGCAGTTCCCCTGGATGTTCTTCGTGCTCTACGGATTCATCTACACGCCGATCATCTCCTACATCACGGCCCGCATGGAAGGCATCGCCGGCCAGTTCGTGAGCCTGCCGCTGGTGCGCGAGGCGAGCTTCATCGCCGGGGCGAAGTTCTTCGGCTACCAGGGCATCGAGATCTGGTACGCGCCCATCCCCATCCACAACTACGGCAAGGCCACCGTGGACTTCCGGGAGATCGAGCTGACCGGCACCAGCCTTCGCGGCATCATCAAGGCCGAGATCGTGGTCTTTCCCGTGGTCATGACCGCGAGCCTGCTCTTCTCCCAGTTCATCTGGCAGCTCGCGCCCATCCCCTCGGCCAGCTACCCCTACGCCCAGGAGCTCTGGCACCTGCAAGCCCTCAACACCCTGCTCATGCAGACCTCGACCCTGGAGGGCAACTCGCTTTTCTTCCAGGCGTTAAACGGCTGGTACGTCTCGGCCGGCCTGGGCCTGGGCCTGGTGACGTATTTCCTGCTCATGCTCTTCGGCCTGCCGGTGCTCCTGGTCTACGGCATCGTGCGGGGCCTGGGGCAAAGCGTGCCCCACGGGCTGATCCTCGAAGTGGTGGGCGCGCTTCTGGGCCGCTACTACTTCCTCAAACGCTACGGCAAGAAATGGCGGCAGTATGCGCCGGTGCTTCTGGCCGGCTTCTCCTGCGGCATGGGGCTCATGGGCATGTTCGCCATGGGCGCGACGCTCATCCTCAAGTCCCTGGGCAAGCTCGCCTATTGACGTAGCCTTGGCCCCGTGCCCGGCCACCGGAGAAAGCGGCCCGGCAAGGCAGGGATCGGGCCGTATTCGCCTCGCGTCGCATTTCTTGCCAGGCGAAGGAATGCGCCTGCGCGCCTTTCGCGGCGGCGACGCTCAGGCCAGGGCGGCCGCGCTGTCCTGCGCCCGCTGCATCCGGGCGATGAGTTCCTCCAGCACCCGGGCCTGTCGGCTCAGATCCTCCACGGCCTTGGCCGCGCGGCCCATGGTGTCCGAAGTTTCGGAGGCGATGCGGGTGATGTCCGCGAGGCTGCGGTTGATTTCCTCGCTCGTGGAGGACTGCTCTTCCGCCGCCGTGGCGATGGAGCGGACCTGCTCCGTGGTGTCGTTCACGAAGCTGACCACGGCTTCGAGCACGCCGCCCGAGGCGTCGGCCTGCCGGGTGGCGGCTTCGATCCTGTCCGCCGCGTCGTCCATGTTCTCGACGTTCTTGCGGGTGCCCGCCTGAATGGCCCGGATGGACTGGTCCACTTCCTTGGTGGCGTCCATGGTCTTTTCCGCGAGCTTGCGCACTTCGTCGGCCACCACGGCGAAGCCGCGTCCGGCCTCACCGGCCCGGGCTGCCTCGATGGCGGCGTTGAGCGCCAGCAGGTTGGTCTGGTCGGCGATGTCGGAAATGACGTTCAATATGCGCCCGATCCCCTCGATGAGCGCGCCGAGTCCGTCCATGTCGGCCTTCATGCCCAGGGCGTTTTGCCGCACTTCGCCGATGCCCGTGACCAGCATGGTCACGACGGAGGCCCCTTCCGTGGCCCTGGAACGGGCCATGTCGGCCATCTCCGAGGCCTGGGAGGCGTTCCTGGCCACTTGGAGCACCGTGGCGTTCATTTCCTCCATGGCCGTGGCCGTCTCGCCGATGCGGCCGGCCTGGGCCGACGCGCCCCGGCTGGCCTGGTCCACCTGCCCGGCCAGGGCTTCGCTCGCGGCGGAGACCACGCGGACCACCTCCTCGAGTTGCATCGCGGCATCCAGGAGCGCTTGCCGGCCTTCCTCGGCCCGGCTTTTTTCCATGGCGGCCGTTTCGAGGGCCTCGGTGGCCTTGCGGGCTTGGGTGGCCGCTTCCCGGCTCTTGGCATCGGTCTGGAGCATTTTTTCCTTGAGGCTTTCCACCATGCCGCGCATGGCCCGGGCCAGCACGGCCACCTCGTCCGAGCCGGTGACTTCCAGCGCCGCGTCGAGCCGTCCTTGTCCTACGGCCTCGGCATAGGCCACGTTGCGGCGCAGCGGAACGAGGATGGAGCCCATGATGCCCGCGGCCAGGACGCACAGCAACGCCACGGCCAGCACCATGCCGACGAGGAAGAAAAGGCGCGCCTGGCTGTGGAGTTCCCCGGCCTGCGCGGCTGCGTCGCGGTTCATCTTCGTGGCCAGGGACGTGATGTCGGCGACGATGTCGTCGATGGCCTTGGTGGGTTCGCGGTCGATGCCCACGACGCCCTTGTCCACCTTTTGGCCGGCCCCGGGGTCGGCTTGGTCGAAGTCGCGCAGGGCGGCCTGGTAGCGTTCGAAGAGCGCGACATGGGCCTGCCTGGCTTGGTCGAGCGCGTCCGTGGGGAACCCCAGCCGGGCGAGCGTCTCCCGCAGCCGCGCGAGCAGATCGAGGACCGAGGCGTGTTCCTGCTTGAACAGGGCGAGATACTTGTCGTAATTTTTGGGGTCGTTTCCCCGCAGCAGGATGTCCTTCCACTCCTGCACCTGTTTTTTGAACATGACCTGGGCGGAGCGCGCCTGATCCACGGCCGCGACGACCAGGGCGTTTTCCACGAGGGCTCGTTGCGCCCCGTCGTTGATGCGGGACAGGGTGACGAGACCGGTCACGCCGCACGCGGCCAGAAGGCCAACAGCCACTCCGGACAGAACAAAAAGACGTGCGCCGATTTTTATGCGGTCAAGGCCCAGCATGGCGATCTCCTTTTCGGATGTCGGCATCTGAAACGGCGCGGCCGGCTCCGGTTTGTCGGCATGTGAAAAGGCGGGAAAGAGCCCTCTCATCAGATGTACAAATTTCGCCAAAATGACAAGCATCCGGGGGACAAGTTCTTTCACCGTGCGGTGGAGGAAAAAGGGCGATGCCGTCCGGACGTTTGCGGGTGGAAGGAGCTGGAGGTGGAATTCTCTTGACGCTAACTCGGGACTTGGGTATAAAAACAAATTTTGCGTCTGACCAATGTTTTGCCCCGGCCGGGCATGGTCCCGGAAAATTTCCTTGACTCGGCCGTGAAACGACTTACCAGAGTTTCACGCCCGCCCCGGCCGGACCACGCCGCGCGAGCAACGCGCAAGGAGAAACGCATGGCGCGCATTACCGTCGAAGACTGCCTGGAAAAGATCAACAACCGCTTTCTCATCGTGCAGATGGCCATCAAGCGGGTGCACCAGTACCGCGAGGGCTACGATCCCCTCGTCGAATGCAAGAACAAGGAAGTGGTCACCGCCCTGCGGGAAATCGCCGCCGGCGAGGTGTTGCCGAGCGAGCCCATCGAGGAAGCGGGCGTGCTGCTGCCTGAAAACGAATAGCTGCAATCATGCCCCGGGATTACTACGAAGTGCTCGGCGTCGAGCGCGGCGCCGACGACGAGACCATCAAGAAGGCCTACCGCCAGCAGGCCTTCAAGTTCCATCCGGACCGCAACCCCGACGATCCCGAGGCCGAATCCAAGTTCAAGGAAGCGGCCGAGGCCTACGAGGTGTTGCGCAACCCCGAAACCCGCTCCCGCTACGACCGTTTCGGCCACGAGGGCCTCGGCGGCAACGGCTTCGGCGGCTTCGGGTCCACGGATGACGTCTTCAGCGCCTTTTCGGACATCTTCGGCGAGTTCTTCGGCTTCGGCGGCCGGGGGACCACGCGGGGGCCGCGGCCCCAGTCCGGCAACGACCTGCGCTACGACCTGACCGTGTCCTTCCGCGACGCGGCCAAGGGCACCGAGGTCGCGCTCAAGATCCCCAAAAACGTCCAGTGTCACGTCTGCGGCGGCTCCGGGGCCGAACCCGGCACCTCGCCCGAGACCTGCAAGCAGTGCGGCGGCACGGGCCAGGTGGTCCAGAGCCAGGGATTTTTCCGCATCGCCGTGACCTGCCCCATCTGCCGGGGCGAGGGCAGGGTCGTGACCTCGCCGTGCCGCGAGTGCCGGGGCAGGGGCGTCACGCGCCAGACCCGCGAACTCAAGGTGCGGGTGCCGGCGGGCGTGGACGACGGCAGCAGGCTGCGGCTTCGCGGCGAGGGCGAGCCCGGGCTCCACGGCGGGCCGCCGGGCGATTTGTACGTCATTCTCCACGTCGAGCCGGACAAGATCTTCGAGCGCCAGGGGCAGAACCTGGTGCTGCGGGCCGAGATCAGCTTCGTCCAGGCGGCCCTTGGCCACAAGATCGAGGTGCCGACCCTCGACGGCCACGAGGCCATGGACATCCCCAAGGGCACGCAGAGCGGCGAGGTCTTCTCGCTGCGGGGGCTTGGCCTGCCCGTGCCCGGATCGAGCCGCAGCGGCGACCTGCTGGTCGAGGTCACGGTGGTCACGCCCAAAAACCTGACCAAGAAGCAGGAAGAGCTTTTGCGCGAATTCGAGAAGCTCGACGAGCAAAAGCCCATGAAGAAAGTGAAGGATTTCTTCCGCAAGGCCAAAGAGGCCATGGGAAACTAAGTCATGCGCAACCGTCTGTCGATCGTGCTTTTCGCCTCGTTTCTGGCCGTCTTCGCCGCCGGGGCCGCCCTGGCCGGTCCCTCGGATGATTTCCGGGAAGGCATGACCGCCGCCAAGGCCGGCGACATGGACAAGGCCATGGCCGCCTTTTCCCGCATCATCGACGCCGCCGGCTCGGGCGCGGCCATGGACGCCCAGAACTTGGCCAGCGCCTACAATCTGCGCGGCATGTGCCACGACGTGAAAAACGAGGCCGAGTTGGCCCTGGCCGACTACACCAAGGCCATCGAGACCGACGCCAAGATGGCCGAGGCCTACGGCAACCGGGCTCTGCTCTACGCCAAGCTCGGCGACATGGACAAGGCCAAGGCCGACGCCACGGCCGCCAAGCGCATCGACCGCAAGGTCAAGGTGCCGGATTTCAAGTAGCGCCGCGCCCCCGGCGCGCGCCGGCCGGGGCTCGTCGCCGGGGGAAGCATGAGCGACGGACTGACCCATATCGACGCCGAAGGCCGCGCCCGCATGGTGGACGTGGGGGCCAAGGCCCGGACGCGCCGCCTGGCCATCGCCGGCTGCGAAGTGCGCCTGGGCGCGCAGACCATGCGCCTGCTGGCCGCCGCCGCCCTGCCCAAGGGCGACGCCCTGGCCACGGCCAAGATCGCCGGCATCATGGCCGCCAAGCGCACCGCCGACCTCATTCCCCTGTGCCATCCCCTGGGCCTGTCCTTCGCCGACGTGCGCTTCGCCGTGGACGAGGCGGCCTGTCTCGTGCGCATCGAGGCCTGGGCCGCGACCACGGCCGAGACCGGCGTGGAGATGGAAGCCCTGACCGCCGCCTCCGTGGCTGCCCTGACCATCTACGACATGTGCAAGGCCGTGCAGAAGGACATCGTGGTGGGCGAAATCCGCCTGCTCTACAAGGCCGGCGGCAAGTCCGGGACCTACGTCTCCCCGGAATGGCCCAAGGACCGGTCCCTTCCCGACGCCTAGTCGGAACGTTTTCAGCGCGAAAAGGCCCGGCGGACGACGTCCGCCGGGCCTTCGTCGTTGGACGCGCCGGAAACGGATCAGCTGCCGCCGGGACGGCCCCCCTGGGGCTGGGTGCACACGGCGTAGCCTACGTTGCAGTTGTTGATGCAGTTGGCCACGCCGGCGCAGACCATGACGCAACGCTGGTAGCTCTGCATGCAGGCGTTGTTGCCGCCGGCCGGCTGGCCGGGCTGCTGGGGCGCGGCCGACTGGCCCTGGGGTTGGCGCATGCCGCCCTGCTGCTGGCCGGGCTGCATCATGCCCGGGCCTTGCTGGGCCAGAAGCTGCGGCTCTCCGCCGGCCGACGCCGGCAGGGCGAAGCAGAGGGTGAGGATCAGCGCCAAAAGCGCCACGCCGCCCGGGGACAGGATCTTGCCGATGTTCATGGACGTCCTCGCTTTGCCGCGCTTGGGGTTGATGGCGGACGCGTGGCCGGGCGTCAGTCGAGGTAGCGCGACGCCACCCAGCCTTCCAGGCCCCGGCCGAAGGCCCAGACATGGGTCCAGGCTCCCTCGTGGGAGAGCACCTGCACCTGTTCGCCCTGGTTCAGGGACGCGACGATGCCGCATTGGGTCGTGGGACAGGACCGCAGGCTCAAGCCCGCCGTGTTGACCACGGCGTAGACCGCGTCGGGCGGCACGACCACTTCCGCGGGCGGCACGGCCACGCAGCCGTAGCCCGGCGACCAGTAGAAGCCCGGGGGGCAGGGCGGCGGGGCCGGGCGGTAATAGACCGCCGGTCCGGCCGCGACCACGCAGCCCGACAGGGCCGCCGCGACGCCGAACAACGCCAAAAGGAGCATGCCTCGCACTGCCTTCATGGATGCTTCTCCCTCTCCGGCCCCCGGCCGTTGCCTGGATTTCGCCGTCGCCTCGCGCCGGGCCGGCGCGGCGAAGGGACCATGACACTTTCCATAGCCCCATCGCGGCGGCAGGGTCAATGACGGCGCGCGTTCTTCCCGTCTTCCATGCCTTTACAAGCCGTGCCGGATGGGAGTATGAATCCTCCTTTTCCATTACCGGGAAGTTGTGATTCAAGGATGCTGTCATGCCCCAACATTTCCTGACCATACTGGACCTTTCCCGCGACGAGGCCGCCGGCCTGCTCGACCGGGCCGCCGCCATGAAGGCCGCTGATTACCGCTCGAACCTTCTGGACGGCAAAACCTGCATCCTCGTGTTCGAAAAGGCCTCCACCCGCACCCGCGTCTCCTTCGAGGTCGCCGTGCGCCACCTCGGCGGCTGGCCCATCTTCATGACGCAAAACGATTCCCAGCTCGGCCGCGACGAGCCCATCCGCGACACCGCTCGCGTGCTCTCGCGCTACGCCCAGTGCCTCATCGTGCGCACCTTCGGCCATCACAAGCTGGAGGAACTGGCCGCGCACGGCTCCATTCCCGTGGTCAACGCCCTGTCCGACGAATACCATCCCTGCCAGATCATGGCCGACCTGCTCACCATGCGCGAGCGTTCCGGCCGCCTGGACGGGCTCACCGTGGCCTTCGTCGGCGACGGCAACAACATCGCCCATTCGCTCATAAACGCCGCCGCCCGCTTCCCCCTCCGGGTGGTGGTGGCCGCGCCCAAGGGCTACGAGCCCCACGCGGAAGTGGTGGAGCGGGCCAGGAGCCAGGGCGCGGACGTGGCCGTGGTCCACGACCCCATGGAGGCCGCCAAGGGCGCGCATTACCTTTACACCGACGTCTGGGCCTCCATGGGCCAGGAAGACGAACGGGAAAAACGCGCCGCAGCCTTCGCCGGCTTCCAGATCAACGACGAGCTCCTGGCCGTGGCCGCGCCCGGGGCCAGGGTGCTGCACTGCCTGCCCGCCCACCGGGGCGAGGAGATCACCGACGCGGTCATGGAAGGCCCGGCCTCCATCGTCTGGGACGAGGCCGAAAACCGGCTGCACGTCCAGAAAGCCATCCTGGAATGGATCTTCACCAAGGGCTAGGGCCCGTTTTTCGATAAGGACACCGCCATGAGCAGCATCAAGAAAGTCGTGCTGGCCTACTCCGGGGGCCTGGACACCTCGGTCATCCTCAAGTGGATCAAGAAGACCTACGCCTGCGAGGTCGTCACCGTCACCTGCGACCTGGGCCAGGAAGAGGAACTCGACGGCCTGGAGGAAAAGGCCCTGCGCACCGGCGCGACCAAGGCCTACATCGACGACCTGCGCGAGGAGTTCGCCAGGGACTTCATCTTCCCCATGCTGCGCGCCGGAGCCGTCTACGAGGGCCGCTACCTGCTCGGCACCTCCATCGCCCGGCCGCTGATCGCCAAGCGCCTGGTGGAAGTGGCCCGGGCCGAGGGCGCGCAAGCCGTGGCCCACGGCGCCACCGGCAAGGGCAACGACCAGGTGCGCTTCGAACTCACCACCGGCATCCTCGCCCCGGACCTGCGCACCATCGCCCCCTGGCGCGAATGGGATTTCGCCTCGCGCACGGACCTGATCAATTTCGCCAAGGAAAACGGCATCCCCGTCCCCTCCGACAAAAAAGGCTCGGACCACAGCATGGACCGCAACCTGCTCCACCTGAGCTTCGAGGGCGGCGAGTTGGAAGATCCCTGGAACGAGCCCGGCCCGGACACCTACCTGCTCACCGTGCCCGTGGAAAAGGCCCCGAATACCCCGGACGTCGTCACCATCGATTTCGAGCACGGCGACCCCGTGGCTCTCGACGGCAAGAAGCTCTCGCCGGCCACGCTGATCAAGGAGCTCAACACCCTCGGCGGCAAGCACGGCATCGGCCGCATCGACATGGTCGAAAACCGCTTCGTGGGCATGAAGTCCCGCGGCGTCTACGAGACCCCCGGCGGCACCATCCTGCACGTCGCCAAGCGCGACCTCGAAGGCATCTGCCTCGACCGCGAGGTCATGCACCTGCGCGACAGCCTGATCCCGCGCTACGCCGAAATGGTCTACAACGGCTTCTGGTACGCCCCGGAACGCAAGGCCCTGCAAGCCATGATCGACGAGGCTTCCGGGCGTGTCACCGGCACCGTGCGCGTGAAACTCTACAAGGGCCAAGCCTACCCCATCGGCCGCAAGTCGCCCAACAGCCTCTACAACCCCAAGCTCGCCACCTTCGAAAAGGACGAGATCTACAACCAGGCCGACGCCGCCGGCTTCATCAAGCTGGTCGGGCTGCGTCTGCGCGGGCTCGGGCAGTAATTGGTGCCTCCGGCGGCCAGGGGAGGCTCTGCCTCCCCTGAACCCCTTCGCCGGGGGGCTTGATGCCCCCCGGGC
>JAEWCY010000083.1 GCA_023390395.1 Pseudomonadota bacterium
GTCGGAGAGCTGCCCCTGTGCCCGGCCTGCGCGGCGCGCCTGGCCCCGCGCCTGGGCGGCCATTGCCCGCGCTGCGGCGAGCTGGCCGAGGACCCGCTGGCCGCGCCCACGACCTGCCCCGAATGCCGCCGCCAGGGCCGGTCCTGGGACGGCTTCGCCTTTCACGGCCTCTACGACGACCTGCTTCGCGAACTGGTCCTGGGGTTCAAGTTCCACGGCCGCCTGGCCCAGGGCAGGCTCCTGGCCGGGCTGGCCCTGGCCGCCTATCGCCGCGCCGCCGGCCGGGCCGGGGAGGGGACCATGGACCCGGACGGGCCGGGGCGCATCGTGCCCGTGCCCCTGCACCCCCGGCGGCTGGCCTGGCGAGGCTTCAACCAGAGCCTGGAACTCTGCCGCCTTCTGGCCAGGCGGCTGGAGCGTCCCGTCGCGGCCGGGGCTCTTTGCCGCATCCGCGACACCACCCCCCAGAGCCAGTTGCCCGGGGCCCGGCGGCGGGCCAACATCGCCGGGGCCTTCGCCGCCGACGCCGGACAGGTCGCAGGGCGAAGCGTCCTGCTCGTGGACGACGTCATGACCACCGGGGCCACCGTCGACGCCGCCGCCGACGCCCTGCGCCGGGCCGGCGCGGTCCGGGTGGACGTGCTGGTGGTCGCGCGCTAGGCGGCTGGAAAAAACCGCCGAAGTCCGTATAAGGGAGGCAAGGACAAGGAGCGCGTATGCCCCCCATGCGGTTTCCCGGCGGCGACGATCCCCAGTGGTACAAGGACGCCGTCATCTACGAAGTGCACGTCAAGGCCTTCATGGACGGCAACGGCGACGGCATCGGCGACTTCGCCGGCCTGGCCGGCCGGCTGGACTACCTGGCCGGCCTCGGCGTCGACACCCTGTGGCTCTTGCCTTTCTATCCCTCGCCCCTTCGCGACGACGGCTACGACATCGCGGACTACTACGGCATCCACCCCGACTACGGGACCCTCAGGGACTTCAAGGAATTCCTGCGCCAGGCCCACGACCGGGGGCTTCGGGTCATCACCGAGCTCGTGGTCAACCACACTTCGAGCGCCCATCCCTGGTTCCAGCGTTCCCGGGCGGCCGGCCCCGGCTCGCCCTGGCGCGACTACTACGTCTGGAGCGACACCCCGGAAAAGTACCGGCAGGCCCGCATCATCTTCAAGGATTTCGAGCATTCCAACTGGACCTACGACCACGTGGCCGGGGCCTACTACTGGCACCGCTTCTACTCCCACCAGCCGGACCTCAACTACGACAACCCGCGCGTGCGCCGCGAGATCACGCGGGTCATGGACTTCTGGCTGTCGCTCGGCGTGGACGGCCTGCGCCTGGACGCCGTGCCCTACCTCTACGAGCGCCGGGGCACCAACTGCGAGAACCTGCCCGAGACCCACGCCTTCCTCAAAAAGCTGCGCGCCCACGTGGACGGCAGATTCAAGAACCGGCTGTTCCTGGCCGAGGCCAACCAGTGGCCCGAGGACGCCGTGGCCTATTTCGGCGACGGCGACGAATGCCACATGGCCTACCATTTCCCCATCATGCCGCGCATCTTCATGGCCCTCATGATGGAGGACCGCTTCCCGGTCACCGACATCATGGAGCAGACGCCGGCCATCCCGCCGGCCTGCCAGTGGGCCATGTTCCTGCGCAACCACGACGAGCTGACGCTCGAAATGGTCTCCGACGAGGAACGCGACTACATGTACCGGGTCTACGCCAAGGACCGCAAAGCCCGCATCAACCTGGGCATCCGCCGCCGCCTGGCCCCGCTCATGCAGGGCAGCCGCCGCCGCATGGAGCTCATCAACTTCATCCTGTTCTCCTTTCCCGGCACGCCCATCATCTACTACGGCGACGAGATCGGCATGGGCGACAACTTCCACCTCGGCGACCGCGACGGCGTGCGCACGCCCATGCAGTGGAGCCCGGACCGAAACGCCGGCTTTTCCAGGGCCAATCCGCAAAACCTCTACCTGCCCGTGGTCATCGACCCCCAGTACCACTACGAAGCCGTCAACGTGGAGAACCAGGAGGCCAACCTGTCCTCGTTTTTGTGGTGGATGCGCCGGGTCATCGCCCTGCGCCGGCGGCTGCCGGCCCTGGGGCGCGGGGACATGGCCTTCGTGTCCCAGGACAACCCCAAGGTCCTGGCCTTCACCCGCGGCCACGACGGCGAGGTCATTTTGGTGGTGGTCAACCTGTCGCGCTTTTCCCAGGTGGCCCGCATGGACCTGGCCGCCCACGCCGGCGCGGTTCCGGTGGACGTGGCCTCGGGCACGCGTTTCCCGGCCGTGACCGACGCCCCCTACGTCCTGCCCCTGGGCCAGCACGATTACTACTGGTTCCGCCTGACCCGCGACGACGAGGTCCGGCCGGCCGCTTTCCAGGATGTGCCGCGCCTGATCCTGGCCCAGGAACTGCGCAGCCGTCTGGCCCACGAGGCGCGCCGGCGCATCGCCGGGGAGCTGCTGCCCGTCCATGCCCGCCGCGTCGGGTTCGCCGGCGCACCTCTGCCCGGGGCGCTTCGCACCAACATCCTCGACGCCGCGCCCGTCGGTCCCCGGGGCGTGACGGCCTGGCTGCTGCTGGTGGAGTGTTATTTCTCCAGCGGCGAGGCCAAGCTCTATCCGTTCCTCTTGGCCCTCGTTTCGGGCGAGGCGGCCGAGGCGGCCCTCGGCGGCGACGCCGCCGCCCTGGTCGGTCGGGTGACCCACTGCGGCCGCGAGGGCCTGCTGGTGGACGGCTTTTCCCTGGCCGCCCTGCGCGACTGGTGGCCCCGGGCCATGGCCCGGGACACCCGGGTGCGGGGCGAGGATGGGACCCTGGCCATAAAGGCCCTGCCGGGATTTCCCGGCGAGGCCTGCGCCGAGGGGACGCCCCACGAGTCGGCCATGTTCAAGGACGGCCAGAGCAACGTGATCATGACCTACGACGGGAGGCTCTTCTTCAAGTTCTACGCCGGCCTCGACGCCGGGCCCCATCCCGAAGCCGAGCTTTTGGCCCATCTGCGTGGCCCGGCGGGCTTTCCCCATGTGCCGCGTCTCGACGGCCTGGTGGAATACCGGCCCAAGGGCCGGGGCGAGGCCGTGGTCGTGGCCACGGCCCAGGAATACGTGGCCGGCGGCCGGGACGCCTGGGGCTATACCGTGGAGCATCTGGAGCGGTACTTCGAGCAGCGCCAGGCCCTGCCCGGGGAGGCCGGAGAGGAGGGCGAGGGGGCGGCGAGGCGCGGGATGGCCCAGTCCCTGGCCGGCATGGCCGACGAGTTCTACCTGGAGATGGCCAGGCTCCTGGGGCGGCGCACGGCGCAGATGCACCTGGCCCTGGCCCGGGGCGGCGGCTCCTTCGCGCCGGAACCCTTCACCCGGCTCTACCAGCGCTCGGTCTACCAGGCCATCCGCAACGGCGTGCGCCGGGCCACGGCCCTGCTGGCCAGGCGGCTGCACGGCCTGGCCGACGAGGCCCTGCGCGCCGAGGCGGCGGACATCGTGGCGGCGGAGACGCGCTCCCTGGACGCGTTGGCCGGCCTGCTCGGCGACCCGGTCGGGGTCGTGCGCATACGCGTCCACGGCGACTACCGCCTGGAGCAGCTCCTTTTCACGGGCAAGGACTTCGTGATCGTGGATTTCGAGGGCGACCCCAGGCGGCCGCTCGGCGAGCGCCGGCTTCTGCGTTGCGCCCTGCGGGACGTGGCCGGCATGTTCTACTCGTTCTACGCCGCCGGCGAGGAGGGCGTGCGCCGCCACGCCGCCGCCCATCCCGAGGAGGCGCGCCGGCTGGACGGCTGGGCCTGGACCTGGGCCGAGGCCGCCTCCCGCGCTTTTTTCGGGGCCTACGCCGCGGCCATGGGCGATTCGTCCGCGCTGCCGCCGCGCCGCGACCGGCTGCTTCTGCTCAAGTGCTTCCTGCTGGAGCGGGCCTACGACGCCCTGGCCACGGCCCTGGAGGCCGGGCCGGAGCGCATCGGCGCGCCCATGTCCTGCATCCGGCTGGTGCTGGCCCTCAAATAGCCGGCTGCTGCGGGTCCAGGGGCAGGCGCACCCGGAAGGTCGTGCCTTCTTCCGGGGTGGAGGAGAAGTCGACCGTGCCGCCGAGGTAGCGCTCGGTCAGAAGCTTGATGCTGTAGGTGCCGAGCCCCCGGCCCACGCCCTTGGTGGAAAACGAGCGGTTGAAGATGCGCATGCGCACGCTGCGCGGAATGACGGCGTCGTTTCGCACGGAGAAGGTCAGGTGCCTCGCGTCCGCGTCGCAGGAGAGCGTCACCGCGCCGCCTGGAACGGTAGCCTCCAGGGCGTTTTTGACCATGTTGCCGAGCACCC
Organism: Pseudomonadota bacterium; assembly: GCA_023390395.1. Taxonomy (GTDB): domain Bacteria; phylum Desulfobacterota; class Desulfovibrionia; order Desulfovibrionales; family Desulfovibrionaceae; genus Solidesulfovibrio. The sequence goes on from JAEWCY010000083.1 coordinate 4,332, forward strand.
GGCGCAGGAGCACCGGATCGGACTGGAAGTCCACCGCGGCGCAGGCGTTTTTCACCTCGATGCGCTTGCCCCGGGCCTGTTCGCCGCTTTGGAAGGTGGCTTCCACCAGTTCCAGGACGTCGCCGGGGGAAAGCGGGGTGAAGTTCGTCTCCAGCTCGTTGGTCTCGGCGGCCAGCAACTGCTTCTGGTAGGTGATCTCGTCGGTGAGCTGGGCCATGGCCCGGTGGATGAGCTGGGCGTCGGGCCGCAGGTCGTCGTGGACCTCCTCGGCCAGAAATTCCATGAGGCCCTGGAGCCCGCCCACGGTGTTGAGCATGTCGTGGAAGAAGATGCGCTCCAAGGCGCGCCGGCGCTTCTCATGGCTGACGTCGGTGATGGAGAAGATGAGAAAGCGCTCGTCCTCCAGATGGAACGGCGACGAGGACACCCGCAGGTCCAGGGCCTCGACCCGGCCGCCGTCCTCCCGGTTGATGTTGCATTCCTGGACGTTCTGCTTGCCGGCCAGACCCAGCAGGATGGAGCGCACCGCCCCGCAGTGGGCGCAGAACTCCCCGGTGCCGCAGCCGCTCGGGGCCTTCTCCGCGTGCACGCAACGGAAGGCCTCGCCCGGGCGCTTGCCCAGCGCCTCGCGGATGTCGGCAACCCCCACCACGTCGGCGAACTTGCGGTTGCCGAAGACCACCTGTCGGCAGTGGTTGAGGATCATGGCGATGACCGGAATGGCGTCGAGGACCACCGGGATCTCGTGGCCCGAAAGGATTTCGTGCTGGCGTTCGATCTCGGCGGTCTCGGCCCTCTCGGCCGGGGCGAAGCAGGTCTGGTCGGAGGCTGGCGGCATCGGGCGCTCCTGTGGGTTGTCCATATGCGTTCTTACTTAAGGAGAAGGGGCGGAAAGTAAAGCGCCGCGCGAGGGCGGCGGCCGGGTCCGAGAGGGTCTTGAAATCTCGTCCCGCTTCTGGTCTCATCAAGGCGTGGCGATCACCCGTTTGATTCTCGTCGACTTCATGGCCCATGCCCGGACCGTCTTCGACCTGGCCCCGGGCCTCAACGTCCTGACCGGCCCCAACAACTCCGGCAAGTCCGCCGTGGTCGAGGCCCTGCGCTGCCTGGCCGAGAACCCGGCCCCGCGCCACGTCGTCCGCCACGGCGCGGCCGAGGCCCGGGTCACGGCCGAACTCGACGACGGCACGACCGTGACCTGGGTGCGCCGGCCCAAGTACGCCCTCTACGAGCTGACCCGGCCGGGCGCGGCCGAGCCCGAGGTCTTCGCCAAGTTCGGCCGCACGCCGCCCGAGGAGATCGTCAAGGTGCTGGGGCTCCCGCCCGTGCCCATCGAGGGCGGCGAGGCCGTGGACGTGCACATCGGCAACCAGCGCGAGCCGGTCTTCCTGCTCAACAGGCCCGGCTCGGTCCTGTCCGGCTTTTTCGCCGCCTCGACCGAAGCGGCCCACCTCGTGGCCATGCAGAACCTGCTCACGGACAGGATCCGGCGGGCCAAGGCCGAAAAAAAACGCCAGGAAAAGCGCCTGGCCGGGCTCGCCGCCGAGCTCGACCGCCTGGCCCCGCTGCCGGAGCTGGAGATGCGCCTGGACACGGGCGCGGCCCTGGAGGCGGCCCTGGAGGCGGCCGAGCGCCGGGCCGGGGAACTGGGTTCGTTGGCCGAGTCCCGCGAGCGCCTGTCGCGCCGCGCCGCCGCCCTTTCCGGCGCGGGTCGGGTCCTTTCCGCGCTGGCCGCGCCGCCCTCGCTTTCGCCCACCGCCCCCCTGGCCGCCGTGGTGGCCCAGGCCGGGTCCCTTTCGCGACGAAAGGCCGTGGCCGCCGCGCGCAAGGCGGCGCTTTCGCCCCTGGCCCCGCCGCCGGCCCTTGCCGATGCGGCGCTCCTCGACGCCAGGCGCACGGAGCTGTCG
>JAEWCY010000100.1 GCA_023390395.1 Pseudomonadota bacterium
CGGCCGCCCCGGCCGCTTCGCCCGCGCCCGCCGTCGCCCCGGCTTCCGCGCCGCCGCCGGCCGAGGCCGAGGAGACCGTGGAAGTGGTGTCCGTCGCGCCCGAGCCGGCCGTCGCTCCCGCCAGGCAGACCTACACCGTGGTCCGGGGCGACACGCTCTCGCGCATCGCCAAGAAGTTCGGCGTGACCCCCAAGGACATCATGGCCGCCAACGCCATGAAAAGCGCCGACCATCTGGAAGCCGGGGCCGAAATCGTCATTCCGGGCAAGGACGGCGCGTCCGTCGCGCCGGCGAAGGCCACGCCGCCGGCCGTGGCCGAACTGGTGGCCGGCTTTTTCGAGAAGAGCGGCAAAGGCGACGTCAACGGCCTGCTCGACTACTACGGCGAGACCGTGGACTATTACAAGAAAGGCAAGAGCGGCAAGGACATCGTGCGCCAGGACAAGGCGGACTACTTCCAGCGCTGGCCCGAGCGCAGCTACACGGCCAAGCCCGCGCAAGTGGAAACGTTGCCGGGCGGCGACCTGCGCGTCGCGGTTCCGACGGACTTCACCGTCAAAAAGGGCGACAAGGCCGTGCGAGGCCAGGCGAAGTTCACCTTCCTGCTGCGCCCGGCCGGCTCCGGCTACCGCATCGTCGGCGAACAGAGCGTGGTGACGGAGAGAAAGTGACCCCGGACGGGGAATGCGATCATGGCACAAAGCCGGAAGGTCCCGCCTTTCGGCTTTTTTCGTGAACCGGCCCGGGGAGGCTCTTGCATGCTGCAAAAGATCGGAATCGCCGAACTGGCGGTCGGCATGTATGTGGTGGACACCGGCCTGTCCTGGCTCGAACACCCCTTCCTCTACAGCGAGGAGGGCGAGGTCCGCGACGCCGAGGCCCTGCGCGCCATCGTGGACGCCGGGTACGAGGAAGTCTTCGTCGACACGGACAAGGGGGGCTTCGGCTCGGCCCGGCAGGCCCTGGACGGTCGGCTGGCCGCGCCCCTGGCCGAGGCGGCCGCGCGCGGCGCGTCCGGCCATCCCGGCGCGCCCGGCCGCCGCGTTTCCCTGGACAAGGGGCTGGCCGAAGCCGGAACCGTCTACCGCGACTGCCTGCACATCGCCCGGGACGTGCTGCGCGAGGTGCAAAACGGCGGCGCGGTGGACGTCCGGGCCTCCGAGGCCCTCGTCGACGACGTCATCGCCAGCGCCGTGGAGAACCGCGACGCCCTGCTCGCCCTGGCCAAGCTGCGCGTCCACGACGCCTACACCTTCACCCACGGCGTCAACGTGGCCGTGCTGGCCGTGGCTTTCGGCTCGGCCCTGGGGCTGCCCCGAAAACGGCTCCGGGAACTCGGCCTGGCCGGGCTCTTCCACGACGTGGGCAAGACCGGCGTGCCCGATGCGGTCCTCAACAAGCCCGGCCGCCTCACGCCCAGGGAGTTCGCCCTGGTCAGGCGGCATCCCGGCCACGGCCGCCGGCTCCTGGAGGGGCGGGGTCTGCCCGAGGCCGTGCTGCGCGGAGTGGGCGAGCACCACGAGAAAAAGGACGGTTCGGGCTATCCGCTGGGGCTCGCCGGCCGGGGCATCCATCCCTTCGGCCGCATTCTCGGCGTGGCCGACGTGTTCGACGCCCTGACCAGCCGGCGCTCCTACAAGGAGGCCATGCTGCCGACCAGGGCCCTCGGCGTGCTCTACGGCATGCGCGACCGGGACTTTCCGGGGCGTCTTGTGGAGCGGTTCATCAAGTTTCTGGGCCCCTATCCCGTGGGCAGCTTCGTACGCCTGACCAGCGGCGAGTACGGCTTCGTGCGCGGGGCCAACCCCGTGCGGCCGCTTTTCCCCGAGCTGCTGCTGGTCCTTGGCCCGGATGGCCGGCCCTGCCCGCCGCGCCTGCTGGACCTGGGCGAGCGGCCGGCCGGGGAAGTCGCCATCGCCCAGGCGCTGGACCCCGAGGCCTACGGCCTGGACGGCCTGGACTGCCTGTCGCGGCCGGCTCCCTGAACGGGCGGCAGGTTTTTCCCGGCATCATTCTTGCTAATTCCATGACGACCACAGGAGGGCGTCATGGACATCACCACAAGCTACGACAGCCTGAACAAGCAGCTGAGCATCTCTTCGGGAACCACGGCCGGCATCGCCACAGGGTCGGCCTCGGGCAACACGACCACCACCAGCGACACGTCCTCTTCCAGCAAGTCCGACACCGCCACCTGGTCGAGCATCGCCAAGGCCCTGTCCGAGAGCGATTCGGAATACATAAGCCCCATCCTGCAGCTCAAAAGCCAGAACGAGGCCCTGCAGCAGCAGCTGACCCAGACCCTGGCCAGCAAGTTCGAGGAAGCGGGCATCGACACCAGCCAGACCATCACCCTCAAGCAGGACAGCGACGGCTCGGTGGTGGTGGCCAACGACCATCCGGACAAGGAGGCCATCGAGTCGCTGTTCGCCGACAACGATGTGTTTACCCAGGCGTTCTCGCTCCTGGCCCAGAACAGCGCCACGCTCAAGAACATGACGGCGGGCCAGGCCAGCGCGCGCGTGCGTACGAGCGGCTACGCCGCCTACCTCAACCAGCTCAACAGCGACGCCGAGGCCGGCGACTTCGCCATGAGCCTGCTCGGCGATTCCGTGGCCACCTCCTTCAGTTAGCCCTTCATCCCCGTTCCCATCATCCCTCGGCCACGAGCCAGGTCAATTCGCCCTGTTCCGGGCGCACCAGCGACGCCGGCACGCCCGGATCGGGCGCGTCGGCCAGGGCCTTGGCCAGGGCCTGCTCCCTTCCCTTGGTCGCGGTCAGGAACAGCACCCGGCGCGCGGCGTTTATAAGCGGCAGCGTGAAAGTCAGGCGCGCCACGCGCGGCTCGACCGAGGTCGGGGCGGGCACGGCCGCGACCAGGCGCTTCCTTTCCGCCAGGGCCGGGCTGCCCGGGAAAAGCGAGGCCGTGTGCCCGTCCGGGCCCAGGCCGAGCAGGATCAGGTCGAAGCGGGGGATCTCGTCCGGGCCCGCGCCCAGGGCCTCGCGGATCTCGGCCTCGTAGGTCTCGGCGGCCAGGGCGGCCGGGCGCACCTCCACGGGCATGGGCCGGATGTTGCCCACGGGCACGGGCGTGGGGGTGAAAAGGATGGGCGCGACCGTGCCGAAGGTGCTGCGTCGGTCGGCCACGGGCACGAGGCGCTCGTCGCCGAAGAAGAAGAGCGTGGCTTCGAAGGGCGCGCCGTAGCCTTCCCGGGCCATGGCGGCGTAAAGCGCCAGGGGCGAGGAGCCGCCCGAGAGGGCCACGGCGAAGCGGCCCCGATCGGCCACGGCCTCGCGCGCGGCCTCGCGCACCGCCTGCAAGGCCGCCTCGGTCAGGGGGGCCGCGCCCGGAAAGCGTCGGATGTCCCTGGTCATGGCGTCAGCCCGTGGGCCCGCAGCAGCCTGCCCGCCTCCTGCGGTCCCCAGGAACCGGCCTTGTAGAGGAAGAGCCGCCGGGGGTCGGGGTCGCCGAGCATCGGGGCCAGGAACTTCCAGCACAGCTCCACGCCGTCCTGACGCCAGAAAAGCGTCTGGTCGCCGAGCATGCAGTCCAGCAGCACCTTGGCGTAGGCGGGCAGCTGCGGCCCCTCGTAACCCTGGTAGTAGTTGAAGTTCATGGTCACCGAGCGCAGGCACATGGGGCCCGGGGCCTTGGCCTGGAAGGTCAGGCTCACCTGCTCGTCGGGCTGGATGCGCAGCGTCAGGCGGTTGGCCTTGATGGAGTCGCCGAAGAGTTCCCGGAACATGGAGAAGGGCACGGGCTTGAACTGCACCGCGATCTCCGTGCGTTTCTCGGGCAGGCGCTTGCCCGAGATCATGTAGAAGGGCACGCCCTGCCAGCGCCAGTTGTCCAGGTAGACCTTCATGGCGGCGAAGGTGGGGGTCAGCGAATCGCCGGGCACGCCCTCCTCGTCGAGGTAGGCCGGAGCCCTGGCCCCTTGGTAGACGCCCGAGGCGTACTGGCCGAGCACCAGGTTCTCGTCCAGATCGTCCTGGCTGAAGGGACGCAATGCCCGGAACACCTTCGTTTTTTCGTCACGAACCAGTTCCGCCTCGAAAAGCGACGGCGATTCGATGGCGCACAGCGAAAGCAGCTGCATCATGTGGTTCTGGAACATGTCGCGCAGCACGCCGAAGTGGTCGTAGTAGGAGGCGCGGTGCTCGACGCCGATGGATTCGGCGGCGAGGATGCTCACGTAGTCCACGTAGCGGCGGTTCCAGATCGGCTCGAAAATGGCGTTGGCGAAGCGCAGCATGAGGATGTTCTGCACGGTCTCTTTGGCCAGGTAGTGGTCGATGCGGAAGATCTGGTGCTCGGAGAAGCGGGTGTGCAGGGCCTGCTCCAGGACCCGGGCCGTGGCCAGGTCGCGGCCGAAGGGCTTCTCGATGACCAGTCGGGAGTGCCCCCCGGTTTCGTCGGCCAGCCCGGACATGGCCAGGTTCACGGCGATGGCCTCGTAGGCCGTGGGCGGCACGGCCAGGTAGAAGACGCGGTCGCCGCCGAGGTTCTCGGCCCGGGCCAGTTCGTCGAGGAACGTCGCCAGCTCCGTGAACGAGGCGGGGTCGTCGTAGTGGACCTGCTTGTAGCGCATGCGCCGGGCGAGCTCGCTCCAGACCTTGGCCTCCTCGCCGCCGTGGGCCTCCAGGGCGGCGCGCATGCGTTCGCGGAAGCTGTCGTCGTCAAGCTCGGTGCGGCTGGCCCCGACGATGGCGAAGTTCGCCGGCATGTTGCCCCCGGCGAAAAGGGCGGCCAGGGCCGGCATGAGCATGCGGCCGGCCAGGTCGCCCGTGACGCCGAAGATGACGAAGGTGACCGGGGCCTCCACCGCGTCGAAGCGGCAGGAGGCGTCCGGGGCGGGGTTTTTCGGGCGGCCGAGCACCACTTCGGCCAGGGCCGGGCTTTGGGCGTCCGCCATCAGCCTTCCCTCCTTTTGACGGCGTGGCCGCCGAACTGGTTGCGCAGGGCCGCCAGCACCCGGTCCTGGAAGGAATTGTCCTGGCGCGAGCGGAAGCGCTCGAAAAGCGACAGGGTGATGACCGGGGCGGACACGGCCGTCTCCACGGCGGCGGCAACCGTCCAGCGGCCCTCGCCGGAGTCGTCCACGTAAGGCTTGAGGCTCTCCAGGCGCGGGTCGTCGGTGAAGGCGCGCTGGGCCAGCTCAAGCAGCCAGGAGCGGACCACCGAGCCGTGGTTCCACAGGTCGCAGATGGCCGGGAAGTCGAGCTTGTCCCCGAACTGGGAGGCGGCCAGGATCTCGAAGCCCTCGGCGTAGGCCTGCATCATGCCGTATTCGATGCCGTTGTGGACCATCTTGGTGAAGTGCCCCGAGCCGATGGGGCCGGTGTGCAGGTTGCCGCCCGGGCCGGTCAGCACGTCCAGGGCGGGCTTTATGGGCGCGACCACCTCGGGTTCGCCGCCGATCATGATGCAGTAGCCCTCGGCCAGGCCCCAGATGCCGCCGCTGACGCCGGCGTCGCAGTAGCGGATGCCCAGCTTGCCGGCGGCCTCGTGGCGGCGCTGGTCGTCGCGGTACATGGTGTTGCCGCCGTCCACGATGGTGTCGCCCGGGGCGAGCAGGGGCAGGAGTTCGTCGATGTGCTCGTCCGTGGGCGCGCCGGCCGGGAGCATGAGCCAGACCAGGCGCGGCGCGGGCAGCGCCGCCACCAGGGCGGCGAGGGTCTCGGCCGCGCTGGCGGTTTTCCCTTCCTCGGCCGCGAAGTCCTTGGCCTTTTGCACGGTGCGGTTGTAGGCCACGACCTCGATGCCGCCCCGGGCCAGGCGCCGGGCCATGTTGAGCCCCATGCGACCGAGGCCGATCATGCCGATTTTCATGACGTTTCTCCGCGAGAGGTTGGGCCCTTGCGGGCGGTTCGGGCGCGACGGGCGCGCGCCAGGGCGACGGCCTTCCTGGCCGCCAGGGGGAACAGGCCAAGCAGCGCGAAGGACACGAGAAGCGCCGGGGAGACGATGCCGGCCAGGGAATCCAGCCGGCCGAGCTGGGCTCCGGCGTTGACGTACACGGCCGTGCCCGGGAGCATGCCGACCTGGGATACGACGTAAAACGTCTTGAGCGGCAGGGCGGTCAGGCCCATGGCCGCGTTGACCACGAAGAAGGGGAACAGGGGAATGAGGCGCAGCGTGAAGAGGTAGAAGGCCCCCTCGCGGCGGATGCCCTCGTCGATGGCCTTGAGCTTGCCGGTGAGCCGCCGGGCGATGGCCTGACGAAAGAGCGTGCGGGCCAGGGCGCAGGCGGCCGTGGCCCCGATGGTGCTGGCGAAGGACACGACGACAAGGGTCAGCCAGAAGCCGAAGAGCGCCCCGCCGGCCAGGGTCAGCACCGTGGCCCCGGGCAGGCTCAGGGCGGCCACGAGGACGTAGAGGACGAAATAGCCGGCCAGGAAACGCCCCGGCGCGGCGGCGTAGGCGGCGGCCAGGGCCTCGCGCGATTCCTTGAGAAAGGAGAGCGTCAGGTACTTGTCCAGGCCGAAGCCGAAAAAGGCGGCCGCCAGGGCCAGGACCAGGGCCAGGAGCAGGATTTTTCCGATGCCGCCGCGCGTCATGCGCACGCCTCCTTCAGGAATGACGTTCGATGTAGGCGTCCACGTCGAATTTGCGACGGCAGCCCCGTTCGTTCATGTAGCGCACTTGGCCGAACACCGGGCGCTCGGCCCAGGGCCTGTCGTGGAGCCCGCCCACGGACCAGAGCACCCCGACCAGGCCGCTGGGGTCCCGGCCGTCCAGGGCGTAGCGGTCGTTGAGGTCAAGGGCCGTGGCCAGGGCCTGGCGGGGCGTCGGGGACCATTCGAGGATCTTTTTCGCCCAGTACATGCGCATGTAGCCGTGCAGCCGCCCGGTGCGGGTGAGCTGGCGCTCGGCGGCGTTCCACAGGGCGCTGTGGGTGGCCGCCGCCTCGAAGGCCTGCGGGGTATAGACGTAGGGCCTCGGGTCGCCGGCATGGGCGGCCAGCGTCTTTTGCGCCCAGTCGGGCAGGGCTTCGTACGGGTCCCCGTCCGGCGCGCGCAGGCGGAAGTTCTCGGCCAGTTCCCGGCGCACCACCAGCTCCTCGAAAAAGGCGTCGGCCCCTTCCGGGGCGCGCGCCTTGGCCTCCAGGGCGGCCAGGGCGGCCCGCTGGGGCGCGAGCTGGCCGAAGTGGAAGTAGGGCGAGAGCCCGGAGGTGGCCCCGGCGTTGGGGTCGTTGCGGCGGGCGGCGTACTCGCCCAGGCGCTCGGTGATGAAGGCGGCCAGGGCTTTTCGCCCGGCCGCCGGCCCAGGGACGACGTCCGGGACCGGGGCCGGCTCAGCGGCGGCCGCGACCGAGGCTCCGGCCGCCGGCCAGTCGACAGGGGCGAATCCGGCGAGGTTGGCCGCCGGGAAGGCGGCAAGTTCGGGAAAGGGTTCCAGGAATTCGGCCAGCAGGCGGTGGATCTTTGGCCGCAGGGTGGCGGCGGCCCATTCGCGCTTGTCCGAGGCCCGGCGGCAGGGGACCACGTTGCGGGCGTCCACCTCCACCAGGGGGCAGGCCCCGGAAACGGCCACGGCGGCCAGCCAGCGGCCCTTGACCGGCATGGGGTCGAAGTCGGCGACGCACACGCCGGCCGCGGCGGCGCGCAGGAAGTCCGGCACGACGACGGCCGGGTCGCCGGTCAGAAGGACCAGGGGAATGCCGCGCGCGCGCAGGTCGGCCTCGGTCTCGGCCAGGCCGCGCAGCAGGAAGTCGTAGTGCCGCCGGGAGGCTCCGGGAAAGCTCGGGGCCAGGGCGAAGACAACGCAAAGTGGCGCGCCGGCGTCCCGGGCCAGGTCGGCGGCGTGGAGCAGCGCCCAGTTGTCGGCGGCGCGCTGCTCCCGGTGCATCCAATAGACCACGGGCCCGGATTTCCGGGCCGCGCCGGCAAGGGGCGTCACGCGGGCGGGATGGACCAGCATATTGCCCTTGTAGGCGGTCGGGCGGTCGGTGGCAAGTTCCGGGCGAAGATCGGCCGCCGTCGCGGGAGGCGACGCGGCCGCCGTCCGATGCTGGAAGGCGGCCGCGATGCGTTCCGGGTGGAGTCTTCCGGTCAGGGGTTGTTCTGGGAGAGGATGATCAGGGAGTAAGGTCCTATGCCGACGTTGGCTTGGCAGGGCATGCCGTCCCTGGGCGCAGCCTCGGCGGCGGTCATGTAGCTGGGGAAGTTCCCGTAGTCGGGGGAAAAGAAGTAGGCGTCCGTGTTGAGCCGCACCTGCCACAGACCCGGCCGGGGAAAGCCGATGGCGTAGCTCGGGTAGCCGCAGTTGGCGAAGTTGGCCACCACCACGACGTCGTCGCCGGGGCCGCCGTTTTCCCAGCGATGAAAGGCGATGAGCTTGTCGTTGTTGTTGATGTGATGGACGTTGACATGGTGGCCGCGCAAGCCGCGCGTCTCGTTGTACCAGTTGCGCCGCAGCCGGATCATGTCGCGGTAGAGGGCGCTGATGCCGGAATAGGCGTCGCGCAAGGACCAGTCCAGGGGGACGTCGTCCTTGAAATAACCAGGTGTGAGCATTTCCTGGCCCTGGAAGATCATGGGGATGCCGGGGGCGGTGAAGACGAGGCCCGCGCCCAATGTGGAACGCTTGCGGGCGAACCAGCAGCCGGGATCGCCGGGGCAGATCTCCTGGGGGACCCGGGAATGGCCGTTGGCCACTTCGTCGTGGGATTCGGTGTAGATGACCCGCTTCATGGCGTCCGTGACGCCATGAAGCCGCACGGCCTCGGCCACGACTTCCATGTCCCGATCCTCGTCGCGAGACGCAATGACGGCCCGGCGCACCGGGTGGACGAAACCGGCGTCCCACTGGGAGCCGAAGCCGGCCCCACCTTCGCCGGTATCTTTGGTGATCCAGGGATTTTGCTTCAGGTCCTCGGCGATGGTGATCTTCCAGGGCTGGCTGGCCCGAACCTCGTCGTTGATCCAGCGCAGCAGGTTCCAGCCGTCGGGCAGGTCGTTGCCGGGATCGTTGTCGTTGCCGCAGCAGTTGCGGATCGTGCACACCGAATCCAGCCGCAGGCCGTCGATATGATACTTGTGCAGCCAAAACAAGGCGTTGTCCCGGATGTACTGCCGCACTTCCGGTCGTCCGTAATCCGGCCGCGACCCCCAAGGCGTGCGGCAGCGGGCATAGTCGTAGAAGTAGACGCCGTCGGGGTTGGAGCTGTTGTACCAGCCGTCGAAGCGGTAGAGGTCGAGGTCGCTCGGGCCGAAATGGTTGTAGACCACGTCCAGGATGACGGCCAAGCCTCTGGCATGGGCCGCCTTGACGAGCCTGTGCAGGGCTTCGGGGCCGCCTAGAGCCTGTTCCACGGCAAAGGGCTGGGCCGGGTTGTATCCCCATGAAACGTCCATGGGAAACTCGACCACAGGCATCAATTCGATGGCGTTGACGCCAAGCAGGGCGATTTCGTCGAGCTTGTCGATGGTTGAGGCCAACGTGCCGGGGCCGCTCTTGTTGACGTCGTTGAAGGTGCCGGTGTGCAGTTCGTAGATCACCAGTTCGTTCCAGGCAGGCATGACGAACTTGTCGTCGCTCCAGTCGAACTCGGGATCATGGATGATCGCCACGCCGGCGGAATTGGATACTTGGCTGGCGTAAGGGTTCTTCCTTTTCAGGCTCAGTATCCCGTTGTGAATGAGAAACATGTACTTGTCGCCCACTTTGGCCCGGGGCACGTCGGTGGACCAATACCCGTTTCCTTCGTGGGCCAGGGGAGCGGCGGCTTCGTCCCAATCGTTGAAGTCGCCGATGACGGAAACCGCCCGAGCGAAGGGCGCCCAGACGCGGAACCCGGCGCCTCCGCTGTACAGCATGGTCCCCATGCCGGTGCGGTGGGACGGTTCGGGCTGTTGGGGAGCGGCAGCAGTGTTTGGCGACATGATTTCTCCTTTCCCGGGGCGTTCGGGATGGGCTCGCCCGGTTACAGCGTTCCGCCGCCGTCTGGACCAGCGGCGAATGCGTCGCTGACGCCGCTGGGTCGCTCGCTTTCGGACGAGCGCGCGCGGCCCGACGGCCGCAGGCAGGGCCTGCGAACTTCGTACGAGATAACGGAAGGCAGCGAGAGAAATACGTATAGACTATACTGAACTGGAAAAACCAAAAGACGTCAACCGAAAAATCGGCGACACAGACGAGGGGAGCGGCAAGGTTTCGAAAGGCCTATGAATCTGGTTTTTTGGCCTCCTCCCACAGGGCGTTCTTGGCGGTCATGTCCAGGGCGTCGAGGTCCAGGCCCCGGGCCTTGGCCAGGCGCTCCATGGCCTTGTAGCGGGTCAGGAACTTGGTGTTGGCCGCGTCCAGGCAGGCGTTGGCCTTGAGCCCCAGGCGGCGGCCGTATTCGGTCAGGGTGAAGAGGTAGTCGCCGAACTCCTCGGCCATGGCCGCGGCGTCGCCCGAGGCCACCGCCTCCTGGAACTCGGCCCGCTCGGCGTCGAGGCTCGCCTTCATGGCCGTGTCCGTCTCCCAGGTGAACCCCGAGCGCGCCGCCTTGGAGTGGATGCGGTAGGCTTTTAAAAGCGATGGCAACCCCTTGGGCAGGGAGGCGTAAAGCCCGGTATCCTTCTCCTTTTCCGCCCGCTTGATGCGCTCCCAGTTGCGCAGGAGCTCCTCGCGGTCGGCCACCTTGAGGTCGCCGAACACGTGCGGATGACGCCTCACCATCTTGGCCGCCGCCGTTTCCAGGGCCTCGGCCAGGTCGAACCGCTCCATCCTCTGCGACAGCGTGGCCACGAACAGGAGCAGAAACATGACGTCGCCAAGCTCCTCGGCCGTGCCCGGGGCGTCGTCCGAGCGGATGCAGTCCACGAGTTCGAAGGATTCCTCGATGATGTAGTCGCAAAGGGTCTGCGGGGTCTGGGCCTTGTCCCAGGGGCAGCCCTCGGGGCCGAGCAGGGCGTCGAGCACGCCCTGCAACTGCGCCAGGGCCTCGGCCGGATCTTTTCCGTTCATGGCTTCTTCTCGGTGTTCTCGGCCTTGCCGGCCGTCTTGTCGGTGGAAGCGGCTTTGGGCTTCTCGCCGGATGCTTTGTCGTGCCGCTCCTTGGCGGGCTCGGCCTTGGCCTTTTTCTCGGGGGCCTTCTTCTCCTCGCCCCCCTTGGCCTTGTCCGCCGACGGCTTGCCGTTTTCGGTTTTCTTCTCGGCCTCGGCCTTCTTCTCGGGTTCGGGCTTCTTTTCCGGCTCGGCCGGCTTCTTGTCCGGCGCGATCTTTTTCTCCACCGCCGCCTTGACCGGGTCCACGACGTCCTTGCGGCCGAACTTGCGCAGCTTTTCGTTGATGTCCGGCGGGATGTAGTGGGCGAGCTTGCCGCTGACCTTGTCCAGCACCGGCACCAGCAGGGAGCCCTTGAGGAAGTCCGGGTTGGGCGAGGCCAGGTGGATGAGAAACAGCAGCGCCGCCGTGAGCACCACGCCCTTGCCCACGCCGAAGAAGCCGCCGAAGAACCGGTCCGCCCATTGGGTCATGGTGATCTTGACCATGCCCGACACGGCCAGGGCCAGGAACCAGACGGCCAGCAGGGTGACGGTGAAGATGAGCAGATACGCGGCCGTGCCGGCGTAGTTGCCGGAAATGTAGTCGGTCAGGTGCGGGGCCAGGGCCTTGTGGTAGGCCCCGGCGCAGTAGAACCCCAGCACGATGGCCGCCAGGGACCCGGCCTCCTTGACCAGCCCGCGCAGGTATCCCCGGATGCCAAAGAACAGCCAGACGATGGCCAGGGAAAGGTCGGCGATGTTGAGCGTGGGCATGAAGCTCCGGGGGTTGCGGTTGGCTTGGGGCCTTGCGCTCCCGGGTCTTAGCAAATGGCTCCCCAAAAACCAAGGGAAGGCGTCTCGCCCGTTCCGGCCGGCTTGTGGGGCGGTGGGGAAGCGGTTAGGACGGGATGAAACAGGAGCCGCAATGGACCAGCCTCTTCTCCCCGTGGACATCGACGCCTTCCTGGCCAAGCGCGTGCTCGGCCAGCCGGACCTTCTGCGCCGCATCAGCGTGTCGCTCTACAAGCACATCAACGGCCTGCCCGCGCCCAACGTGCTGCTGATCGGCAACTCCGGCACGGGCAAGACCACCCTCATGCAGGCCATCACCGACCTCTACGACAGCAGCGAGGCGCTTTCGTGCTTTCGGGTCATGGTCATCGTCAACGCCAACACCCTGGCCGTGGAGGTGGAGGGCGAGGACCGCACCACGCGGCTTTTCCGCAAGCTCGAGGCCCGGGCCCGGGTGCTGTTCGGCTCGGCGCTCACGGCGGCGCAGCTGGCCGGCTACCTGGAAAACGCCACGGTGTGCGTGGACGAGGTGGACAAGATCTCGGGCCGGGTCTCGGACAAGGCCAACGTGGCCGGCATCACCACCCAGTACGCGCTGCTGACGCTGCTCGAAGGCGAGCGGTTCCTCTACCGGACCACGGTGACCCAGGACGGGCGCGAGGTGGAGGCCGAGCTGACCCTCGACACGGGCAAGCTCCTGTTCGTGTGCGGCGGGGCCTTCGAGGAACTCTACGACCAGGTGTACGCCTGCCTGGTCAACCGCCGCGACGACCGGCGGCTGAAGGAAGTTTCGGAGGTGGAGCGCCGCGCCGACGGCTCGGTGTCGGTGCGCACGGTGACGAAGTTCAAGCTGCGCGACTACCTGCGCCTGGCCGATCTTTTCGCCTACGGCATGATGCCGCAGTTCGTCTCGCGTTTCGGCTCCATCGCCATGCTCGACGACCTGGGCAAGGAGGAGCTGCTCCAGATATTCTTGAGCGCCGGCAATTCGCCCCTGCGGCTTTGCGCCGACTATTTCCGCCACATGGGCATCACCCTGCGCCTGACCAGGGAGGCGGCCGTGGCCGTGGCCGAGGCGGCGGCCAAAAACAGCCGCATCGGCGCGCGGGCCCTGCGGGAAATCTTCAACGGCCTCATCGCGCCCCACGAGTTCGATCCCTACCACTCGCCGCTGCTGGCGCAGACCGAGTCCGGCCCGACCCTGACGCTGGACGCCCAGACCGTGGGCCAATACCTGACGCGCATGGAATAGGGCGGCTCACCGGTTCGGTGGGCCGCTTCCGGTCGGGCCGGGCGCGGGACGTCGCGGGTGGGCCGCCGGGTCAGCGCCGGGAGGGCAAGGGCCCGGGCTTGGCCGGACGCGCCGTCACCAGGATGTCTTCGCCCACCCGTTCGGTCTTGAGGAATCGCACGCCCGCGGCGTCGGCCATGCGGGCGATATCCCGACCGCGAAAGGCGGGCAGGGCCTCGGCGTCGCCGAGGATCTTCGGCGCGTAGAAAAGGGCCAGTTCGTCGGCCAGCCCCTGGGTGAGCAGGCTCCCGGCCAGGCCGCCGCCGCCCTCGCACAAGAGGGCATAGACCCCCGCCTCCTCCCGCAACCGTGCCAGGCCCGGCAGCAGGTCCAGCGAACCGTCCTCGTGCTCGGGCAACCCCCAGACGCGGATGCCCTGGGCGGCCAGGCGTTCGGCGGCCAGGCCCTTGAGGTGGACCGTGTCGGTGAGCAGCACCAGTTCTTCCGGCCGGTCGGTGAGGAGGAAAAGCGGCGCTTCGGCCTGGGGCAGCCGCCTGGTGACGACCACGGCCAGGGGTTGGGGATTGGCGGCCAGAGGCCCTTCCACGTCGCGGTGGGTGAGCCTGGGGTTGTCGCTGTAGAGCGTTCCGCCGCCGACCATGACGGCCTGGGAGGCGGCGCGCATGGCGTGGACCCGGGCCCGCGAGGCCTCGCCGCTCACCCAGCCCGAATCGCCCAGGCGGGTGGCGATGTGGCCGTCGAGGGTCATGGCCAGCTTGAGGGTGACAAAGGGCCGGCCCTGGGTCTTCCAGACAACGAAATCGGCGATGGCGTCGCGGCAGGCCTGTTCCAGCACCCCCACGGTCACGTCCACCCCGCCCTGGCGCAGGAGTTCGGCTCCGCCGCCGGCCACGGGATTGGGGTCCAGGCAGCCGACCACCACCCGGGACACCCCGGATTCCAGCAGCGTGCGCGAGCAGGGCGGCGTCTTGCCGAAGTGGTTGCAGGGCTCGAGCGTCACGTACATCGTGGCCCCGGCCGGATCGACGCCTTTCTCCTCGGCCGCGCGCAGGCATTCCACCTCGGCGTGGGGGCCGCCGAAGACCTTGTGCCAGCCCTCGGCCAGGACCTCGCCGTCGCGCGCCAGCACCGCGCCGACCCTCGGGTTGGGGGTGACGCTTCCCCGGCCGCGCTCGGCCAGTTCCAGGGCCCGGGCCATGAAGTCCGCGTCAGACGGCATGGTTTCCCTCCAGCAGGTCGAAGCCGATGCCGGCCTCGGCGATCATCTTGGCCGAGAGCGGATCGGGGTAGCCCTGGCTGAAATAGATGTGGTTGACCTGGCAGTTGATGAGCATCTTGGTGCAGATGAGGCACGGCTGGGTGGTGCAGTAGACGTCGGCCCCGGCGATGGGCACGCCGTGCAGGGCGCACTGGATGATGACGTTTTGTTCGGCGTGCAGCCCCCGGCACAGTTCGTGGCGTTCGCCCGAGGGGATGCCGAGCTCCTCGCGCAGGCAGCCGATGTCCAGGCAGTGGGCTGTGCCGGTGGGGGAGCCGTTGTAGCCCGTGGCCAGTATGCGTCGGTCCTTGACGGCCACGGCTCCGACCTTGCGCCGGCGGCAGGTGCTGCGCTCGGCCACGAGGTAGGCGATGCGCATGAAGTAGTCGGGCCAGGGCAGGCGTTTGTCCATGGAGGCTCCATCGGGAAAAGCGAAGATGGGCGCAGAGTGGACCAAGGGCGCGGCGGCGTCAAGGCGGGGCGTCGGCGGCCTCCTGGCGCGGGTCGGGACGGTCCGGCCGCAATTTCCTAGGGCATGGATATGCAATGTTGCGTAGGGATCGTTTCTGAGGATTGTTGCAGTCTTATTGTAGACTGTATAAATGTGAAATTGCATGATATTGTTGTAAAGAAAATGGGCGGGTGAGCAGTTTACGGCGTATAGAAGCTGTACATATGCACGGCTGTTCGTCTGCCGCATCCTGGAATGGCGTATGGTTATGGCTGGCATTCTTTTTGCTTCATACCGTGAACTAAAATAAAGGAGGCGGTATGAAATCGATCGCGACGGGAATGCTGCTGGCGGGCATGTTGTTCGTCTCCGGACCGGCCCAGGCAGGCAACGGTTTCGGCACGGGCGGATGGTGGATGGACGGTGACGACACGCCCCAGGTCGGGCAAAACGTCCTGACCGGAGCGTGCACCGGCGATGCAACGGGCCTCGGACTGGGGCTCGGCTTCGGCGACGGCACCCAGCCGCAGCCCCAGGACGGCACGGGGTTCGGCAGCCCGTTCGTGCAATAGCGCGCCGCCGCCGGCATTGGCGGCATGCGGGTTTCGCATCGCCTCCCGTCGGCCGGTCGCCGCGGGAGGCGATGTCGTTTTGGTTGCGGGGGGGCTGCGTTCAGCTTGTTGCCGCTTGCAGGCAGGCGAGCATGTCGTCGAGCAGGGCGGCCAGGGCCTTGCATTTGGCGTAGGCGAGGTTGGGGTCGAGGCTGGCGAAGAGGCTGGTTCCGTCGGTGACTTTTCTGTATTCGCGATCCTTGGCTTTACGGTAGAGCCGGGCGAGCAGCTTGCTTGGCGGTTCCGTGGAATTGACCGTTTCCGGCCGGGCGGCCTTTGCGGGCAGGCCTTTTCGGACTGCCGGCGGGAAGATCGTCGGGTCGCTCAGCAGCCAGGCTTCCAGTTCATGGACCGCGAAATGCTGCCGGAATTTTGGGGAGCCGACTTCCTTTTCCAGAAGTTGGCGCAGATGGCCGCATTTTTCTTCGACGGTCCGGCAATGGCCCGGGATGTTGTTCGCGCCGTAGATGTCGAGCAGGCCGAAGACGGCGATGACGTCGGGGTTTTTGAGGTGGAGTTCGGTACGTCGGGCACACTCTTTGATGTGGTTGCCGCAGCCTTCGGCGTTGACCGCGCTTATCGCGGGCAGCGGATCGACGTGTTGGCCCTTGAGCCAGCGGCGGAAGAACGCGGGCAGCGCTTTTTGCTCCGTCCCGCCCTCGACGAGGAGGATGATCTTCACGCCATGGCCTCCAGGTCGCCCGAGAGGAAGAGCGTGCCGAGGGAGTAGTGTTTGAGCCACTCCTTGAGGGCTTCGCCGTCGAGGTTCTTGATTTTGGTTTCGCCGTCCTGCCAGGTGGTGACGGTCGTGGTCGGGTTGAAGTCGCTGAACGCGTCCAGGAACTGCGGCGAGTGGGTGGAGAAGACGACCTGCGTGCGCTTGGAGGCCTCGGCCGCGTATTCGGCGATGATGGGAAACATGGAGGGGTGCAGCCCGGTTTCGGGCTCGTCGATGGCGATGAGCGACGGCGGTTCGGGATTGCACAGCACGGTCATGAGGAACAGGAACCGTATGGTGCCGTCGGAGAGGTCGAGCATGGATTGTTCGCGCTTGAGGGATTTCCAGCGGATGCGCAGTTGCACGAGTTGGTCCGCCGCCGGCGGGAAGACGAGGCGGTCGAAGTCGTCGCCGAAGGCGGCGCGCATGGCAGTGTTGATGTCGTTTTCGAAGTCTCTGTTTTCGGAATAGAGGGTATGGAGGACGTTGACGAGGTTTTGCCCGTTTGGGGCGAGAAATTTTTCATATCGTGCCGTGACTGGACGGCGTATTTCTGCATTGCTGGTAGTAATAAGGTCCTTATAAATATTAAAAAATATGACATTGAAATGTATAGAAGCGTTGATGCTGCTAAGGTTGTATGCACCCTGAAACCTAGACAAGATTGATTCTTCTTTATTGAATGTTTTGTTGTCAGTAGTATAGTCTATTTTGTCGCTTTCATTGTCAAGAGCTGTTCCACTGTTCATGTCTCGATGGATCATGGTGGTCATTGTGTTGTCATCCCTGTTCGATATAGCTAAGTGTTCTTTTGTTATATTATATGAACCCTGTCCTAAAAAACCAGTTATTTCTATGCTATAATCGACAATATTGTGGAAAGATATGATTTTATCCATAGGCACTGTGAAGCTGATGTGGAGTGCCACTTTATTGGCTTCTCCGTCCCAAAAAAGAGAGCTAAGCCCTCCGCGTGCTGTTATAAAATTGCTAATATTCCCAAATGCAGCAAATTGTAACAATTGAATTGAATATAATAAATTAGTCTTGCCTGACCCATTCGGCCCGATCAGAATCGTCAGCTGCCCTGGTTCCCAGAGCACGTCCTTGAGGGACTTAAATCCCTCCACTTTCAAGCGGTTGATGGGCATGGAATTATTCCCTTGGGCGTGAAGTTGTATTTCCATCCCGAGCGGGTTTGGAACCTAGATTTCCAAAATTCCTACACGCCCCTCTTTCTCCCCGCAAGGGACGGCCCGGACAAAACAGCATCGGGCCGCCGGGACGAAACGTCCCGACAGCCCGATGCGCTATATGAACCGGGGAGAAGAAGCTCCCCGGCAGGGGCTTGGGGGAGGCCCCCAAGTCTTTTCTACCAGGCGAACAGCGGGAAATCTCGGGCGAACTTCTCCACGTCCTTGCGGAGTTCGTCGAGCCTGGTCTCGTTGGACGCGGACTTGATCGCCGCGTCGATCCAGCCGACGATCCTCTCCATGTCCGCCTCGACCATGCCGCGCGTGGTCAGCGCCGCCGTGCCGATGCGAACGCCCGAGGTGACGAACGGCGAGCGCGTCTCGAAGGGCACCGTGTTCTTGTTGACCGTGATGCCGGCCAGGTCCAGGGCGTGCTCGGCGTCCTTGCCGGTCACGTCCGTGTTGGTCAGGTCCACGAGCACGAGGTGGTTGTCCGTGCCGCCGGAAACCAGCGCGTAGCCGGCGTCGAGCAGCCCCTTGGCCAGCACCTGGCAGTTTTTCACCACCTGGCCCTGGTAGGTGGCGAAGGCGGGCTTTAAAGCCTCGCCGAAGGCCACGGCCTTGGCCGCGATGACGTGCATGAGCGGGCCGCCCTGGATGCCGGGGAAGATCTGCGAGTTGAGCGTCTTGCCGTATTCCTCGGAAGACAGGATCAGGCCGCCGCGCGGGCCGCGCAGGGTCTTGTGCGTGGTCGAGGTGGTGAAGTGGGCGTAGGGCACGGGCGAGGGGTGGTGCCCGGTGGCCACGAGCCCGGCGATGTGGGCCATGTCCACGATGAGCTTGGCCCCGACCTCGTCGGCGATGGCCCTAAAGCGCGGGAAGTCGATGATGCGCGGATAGGCGCTGGCCCCGGCCACGATGGCCGCTGGCTTGTGCTCCTTGGCCAGGCGCTCGACCTCGTCGTAGTCGATGGTGCCCGTCTCCTTGCGCACGTGGTAGAAGACGATGTTGAAAAGCTTGCCCGAGAAGTTGACCGGCGAGCCGTGGGTCAGGTGCCCGCCGTGGGAGAGGTCCATGCCGAGCAGGGTGTCGCCGGGCTTGATGGCGGCGAAATAGGCGGCCATGTTGGCCTGGGAGCCGGAATGGGGCTGGACGTTGGCGTACTCGGCCCCGAAAAGCGCCTTGACCCGGTCGCGGGCCAGATCCTCGGCCACGTCCACGTACTCGCAGCCGCCGTAGTAGCGCTTGCCCGGGTAGCCCTCGGCGTACTTGTGGGTGAGCACGCTGCCCTGGGCCTGGCGCACGGCCACGGACACGAAGTTCTCGGAGGCGATCATTTCGAGCTTGCCGGTCTGGCGCTCGATTTCCAGGCACACGGCGCGCCCGACCTCGGGATCGGCGATCAGCAGTTCTTCCATGGCGTAACCTCGTAAAGCGCAAGGGGGGAAAGCCGTTTCCGGCCGCCCCCCTGCTTAGGATTGCGTGGCGCGCCGGGCCGTCCCGGCAGGTCCCTGCGGTCTGTCCCCGAAAGCCGTCACGACGCCCTTCGAGGCTGAAGGTTCAAGAGTCCTCTTCCCGGGGATGCCTGGGCATCCCCGGGAAGGTCGCGCTATTCGACGAACGCCTTGTACAGCATGCAGGCGTTGGTGCCGCCGAAGCCGAAGGAGTTGCAAAGGACGTTGGACACGGCGACCTTGCGGGCCACGTTGGGGGTGCAATCGAGGTCGCAGGCCGGGTCCTGGTTGTCCAGGTTGATGGTGGGCGGAACGACGCCCTCGACCATCGTCTTGACGCTCATGACGGACTCGATGCCGCCGGCCGCGCCCAGGCAGTGGCCGATCATGGACTTGTTGGCCGTGAGGATCACGTTTTTGGCGTGCTCGCCGAGGACCGACTTGATGGCCACGGTCTCGCAGGCGTCGTTGAGGGACGTGGACGTGCCGTGGGCGTTGATGTGCGCGAGCTCCTCGGGAGCCATGCCGGCCTCGCGAAGGGCGGCCTTCATGGCGAGCGCCATGCCTTCGCCGTCCTCGGGAGGCGCGGTCATGTGGAAGGCGTCGCCCGACGCGCCGTAGCCGGCCACTTCGGCGTAGATGCGCGCGCCGCGGGCCTTGGCGTGTTCGAGCGACTCGAGCAGCAGCAGGCCGCATCCCTCGCCGATGACGAAGCCGTCGCGGTCGGCGTCGAAGGGACGCGAGGCCTTTTGCGGATCGTCGTTGCGGGTGGACAGGGCTTTTAAGGCATTGAAGCCGCCCACGGCCAGCGGGGTGACGGTCGATTCCACGCCGCCGCAGATGGCGGCCGTGGCCCGGCCGAGCTTGATGTCGGTGTAGGCGCAGCCGATGCCGTGCTGGCCCGAGGCGCAGGCCGTGGTGGTGCAGATGTTGGGCCCCTTGGCCCCCACGGCGATGGACACCTGGCCGGCGGCCATGTTGGCGATCATGGTGGGGATGAAAAAGGGCGAAACCCGCGAGGGACCCTGGGCGAGCAGCTTGGTGTGGGTGGCTTCGAGGGTTTCGAGGCCGCCCAGGCCGCAGCCGATGATGACGGCGACGTCCGCCGCCTCCTCGGGGGGAATCTTCCAGCCCGCGTCCTCCATGAGCATCATGGCGGCGGACACGGCGAAGAGGGTGAAACGGTCCAGGCGCTTGGCCAGCTTGGCCGCGACATAGGGCTTCTCGTCGAAGTCCTTGACCTCGCAGGCGAAGCGCGTGTCATAGGCGGCGGCGTCGAAGCGGGTGATGGGACCCGCGCCCGAGACGCCGGCCACGAGGTTGGTCCAGCTTGTGGCCAGATCGTTGCCGATGGGGGTGATGGCCGAAAGGCCGGTGACGACTACCCGGTGTAAGGTCATGGCGCATCCGTCCGCGGTCCGGGCGAAGGCGGGCCTTCGCCCGGGACCGGCTGGGCGTTTTGGGCTACTCGCCCTTTTTCTTTTCGATAAAGGAGATCGCGTCCTGGACTTTCTGGATCTGCTGGGCGTCCTCGTCGGAGATCTCGACGCCGAACTCCTCTTCCATGGCCATGATGAGC
>JAEWCY010000173.1 GCA_023390395.1 Pseudomonadota bacterium
GGATGGCTTTGCATCCCGCCCGTTCGCGCCCCGCAATCAAGGGGGTCCGGGGGGGATTATCCCCCCCGGCCGCCGGAGGCATCTTCCCTCATGCTGACGCTGCGCAATGTCGATGTCCATTACGGCCGGGTGCATGCCGTGCGCAGGGTGTCGCTGCACGTGGCTCCCGGCGAGATCGTGGCCTTGATCGGGGCCAACGGCGCGGGCAAGACCACGCTGCTTTCGGCCATATCCGGCGTGTCGCGCGCCTCGGGCGGCGAGATCCTGTTCGACGGGAAAAACATCGCCGCCGAGAAGCCCGAGCGCATCGTGCGCCTGGGGTTGTCCCAGGTGCCGGAGCGGCGGCTGGTGTTCGGCCCCATGAGCGTGGAGGACAATCTGCTGCTCGGGGCGTATTCCTGCTACGACAAGCGCCGGGCGGCAGCGGACATGGAAGAGATCTACGCCATGTTTCCGGTCCTGGCCGAGCGCCGGGCCCAGCAGGCGGCGGCGCTTTCCGGCGGCGAGCAGCAGATGCTGGCCCTTGGGCGCGCGCTCATGGCCCGGCCGCGCTGCCTGCTTCTGGACGAGCCGGGCATGGGCCTTGCGCCCCAGGTGTGCAGGGAGATTTTCCGTCATGTCGCCGAACTGCGGCGCGACAAGGGGCTCACCGTGCTTCTGGTCGAGCAGAACGCCAAGAGCGCCCTGGCCGTGGCCGACCGGGGCTACGTGCTGGAAACGGGCAAGGTGCTGCTCTCCGGCACTTCCGAGGAGCTCTTGGCCAACCGCGACGTGCGCCGCGCCTATCTGGGCCGGGAAAAAGAGGCATAGCCATGCGCGAGTGTTTCGAACCGCAATTCGAGGCCATGGACCGGGCCGAGCTGGCCCAGCTGCAACTGGAGCGGCTCCAGCAGACCCTTTCGCGGGTGGCGAGAAACGTGCCGCTTTACCGCAACCGTTTCGCCGAGCACGACATCGACCCCGAGGCCTTCGCCGACGTGGCCGACCTGCGCCGCCTGCCCTTCACCACCAAGGCCGATTTGCGCGAGGCCTACCCGTACGGCCTGTTCGCCGTGCCGCTTCGCGACGTGGTGCGGCTGCACGCCTCGTCGGGCACCTCGGGCAAGCCGGTCGTGGCCGGCTACACCCGAAACGACGTGCGGACCTGGGCGCGACTGGTGGCCCGGGTGCTGGTGGCGGCCGGGGCCGGCCGGGACGACGTGGTGCAGATCGCGCTGGGCTACGGGCTTTTCACCGGCGGCATCGGCTTCCACTACGGAGCCGAGGCCGTGGGCGCGGCCGTGATTCCGGCCAGTAGCGGCGGCACGCGCCGCCAGGTGGCCATCATGCAGGACTACCGCACCACGGTGTTCGTGGCCACGCCGAGCTACGCCCTGCACCTGGCCGAGACCATCGAGGCCATGGACGTCAACGTCAATTCCCTGTCCCTGCGCTTCGGCCTCTTCGGGGCCGAGACCTGGACCGAGGCCATGCGCGCGGCCATCGAGGATCGCCTCAAGCTCACGGCCACGGACAACTACGGCCTCAGTGAAATCATGGGACCGGGCGTGGCCGGCGAGTGCCTGGAAAAGGCCGGCATGCATGTGAACGAGGACTATTTCCTCATCGAGATCGTGGACCCGGCCACGGGCGAGCCGCTCCCCGACGGCGAGGAAGGCGAGATGGTCGTCACCACGCTGACCAAGGAAGCCTTTCCCATGATCCGTCTGCGCACCGGCGACATCACGCGCATCATCCCCGAACCCTGTCCCTGCGGGCGCACCATGCGGCGCATCGGCCGCATCGTCGGGCGCAGCGACGACATGCTCATCATCCGGGGCGTCAACGTCTTTCCGTCGCGCGTGGAGGGCATCCTGCTCGAGGTGGAGGGCACCACGCCCAACTACCGCATCGTGCTCGACCGCAAGGGCGCGCTGGACGAGGCCCTGGTCGAGGTGGAGCCCACCGAGGAACTGCTCTTCGACCGGGTCTCCGAGCACCAGGCCCTGCTCGACAAGCTCGGCCGGCGCTTCGCCTCGGAGCTCGGCGTGGGAATCGGCGTCAAGCTGGTGGAACCCGGGAGCCTGGCCCGCAGCCTGGAAGGCAAGACCATCCGCGTCGTGGACCGCCGGGGAATCGCCCGCTAGCGCAGCGCCAGCCACACCCGCACCGCCCCGGCGACGAAAAGCGTCCAGGCCACGGAAACGGCGTGGGGCACGTCGGTCCATGCCGCGAGGAAACCGGCGGCGATGAGCAAGAACCCCAGCGCCAGCTTGCGCAGGTAGGGCCGCAGCCGCTCCCCCGCGTATTCCATGGTTTCCGGCGACAGCTTGACCTTGAGGCTCGACTCGCTGAGCTCCATGAGCACGGTCTTGACCCGGCGCATGGTGAGCGGCAGGTTCGTCAGCTCCTCGCGCACGGTGGGGAAGAGCCCGGCCCCCCCGCCCATGGCCCGGGCCAGGTTCTTGCGCAAAAGCGGCAGGATGTCCTTCACGCCGTTGAAGTTCTCGATGTAGGTGGTGCCCAGGCCCTCGATCAAGGTGCTGGCGCGCATGACGTAGACCACGTCCTGGGGCACCTTGAAGGGCAGGTCCTTCATGGAGGCCAGCACCGAGAAGGCCAGCGCCTGCATGGAGGCGGCGGACAGGCTCGCGTCGCCGAAGATGTCGAACATGCGCTCGGCGAACTCCATCATCTCGGCCGGATCGGCCCCGGCGGCCACGATGCCGAGCCGCTGGCAGGCCTTGATGAACCCCTCGTAGTCCCGGTCGTGGGCCGTTTTGGCCACCTCGATCATGGCCACCCGCGTGTCCGCCGGCAGCCGCTTGACCATGCCGAAGTCGAGCAGCGTGATGCCGCCGCCCTGGCGCACCAGGATGTTGCCCGGGTGCGGGTCGGCGTGAAAATAGCCGCGCACCAGCATCTGCTCGATGTAGAAGGCGACGAGGTCGTCGAGGACCTGGCGGAAGGGGATGCCGGCCGCGGCCAGGCCGGCCTTGTCGTCGATGCGAAGCCCGGTCTCGAAGCTCATGACCAGGGCGTCGGCGCAGGAAAGCGCCGGCTCGGGCGCGGGAAAGCGCACCGGCCCGCCGCCGTAGGCGTCGGTGAACTTGCGCAGGTTGGCAAGCTCCACCGACAGGTCGACTTCCTTGACGATCATGGCGGAAAATTCCGCCAGCACGGCTTCCACGGAATTCTTGGTCGCCCGGGAGAAAAAGGGCGTGAACACCGAGAGCATGGCCCGCACCAGGCGGATGTCGCCCCGCACCCGCCTTTCCACGCCCAGCCGGCGCAGCTTGACCGCCACCTTCCGGCCGTCGGCGAGGGTGGCGGCGTGGACTTGGCCGATGGAGGCGCTGGCGATGGGCGCGGGGTCGAAGGAGGCAAACGGCGGCGCGTCGCCGAAGGCCCGGGCGAAGGCCGCCCGGAAGTCGGCCTCGGACATGGGGGCCACCTCGTCGTGGATGCCCCGCAGCTCGTCGAGATAGTCGTCGGTGAAAAAATCCGCCCGGGTGGCCAGCACCTGCGCCAGCTTGATGAAGCTCGCCCCGAGCGTCAGGATGCACTCCTTGAGCCGGCGCGGCGGCAGGGGACGCAGGAAAAGAAAGCTGTCCGCCCGCCGCACCAGCACGAAGACCGTGTGCAGGAACCGGAAGGCCAGCCAGACGCGGGCCGGGGCCATGGCGGCCGGCATCAGGACGTCTTTTTCTTGAGCAGGGCCTTCAGTTCCGCGACGTCTTCCTTGGTGGCCAGGCCCATGCCTTCGAGCACCTTGCGCAGTTCCTCGCGGATGCGGGCATTGAGCGCGTCCTCTTCCTGCCTGGCCCTGGCCCGGGCGTCGTCCAGAAACTTCTGGGCGTCGGCCTTGGACACCTCGCCGCGCTTTTCCAGATCGTCCAGGAGCGATTCGAACTTGTCCTTGGCCAGAAAGGCCGCCCCGAGTCCCATGTAGAGCAGATCGACAGGCTTCATAGGCAACACCTCGCCTTTCGACGGTTTATGCGAGGACTATGGGGACTCGTCGCCCCGGCGTCAATCCCCGGGGCAAAGGCGGGCTAGAAGTAGCGCATGCTGACTTTTTTGAGTTCCTTGAGGCTAAAAAGCATGGCGTAGTCGTCCAGGCCCGTGGCGGCGCGAAGGGCCTCGACCACGGCCTGGCAGTCTTCCTGGGAACGGCCGTGGATCATGGTGTAGAGGTTGAACGGCCAGTCCAGGCAGTTGATGCGGGGGTAGCAGTGGCTGATCTCCGGGCGCTCGGACATGACCCTCCCGATGCGGTCCACATCCTCCTCGGGCACGTACCAGGCCACCATGACGTTGGCCCCGAAGCCGGCCTTCTGGTGCTTGAGCGTCGCGCCGAAACGGCGGATCTCGCCCGACTCGACCATGCGCGAGAGCAGGGACAGGACATGGGCCTCGTCCGTGCCCACGGCGGCGGCGATGTCGGCGTAGGGCGCAGCCGAATCCGGCAGGTTGCCCTGCACCCGTTTGAGGATTTCGCGGTCGAGGTCCGAAAGCGGCGTGGCGGCTGGCGTATCGCCCATGGCGTCTCCCGTTGGCGTGGTCGTCAAAGGCTTTGTCTCTACCGGCTTTGTGTGCTAGAGGCAACAGCGTCGCGGCTCCGGACGCAGCGGCCAGCGCGGCCGCAAAACGCACGGACCGGAGGGCGCGGGGAGGTTGTCGGGCATGAAGATCGCGGTGATCGGCGGCGGCAGCTGGGGCACCACCCTGGCCGATCTGCTGGCGAAAAACGGCCAAGAGGCGCGGCTTTGGGTGCGCGAGCAGGCGGTCATGAACGAGATCCGCACCACGCGCGAGAATTCCTGGTACCTACCCGGCTGCAAGCTGGCCGACTCCCTGGAGGTCAGCACCGACGCGGCCGCCGTGGCCGAGGGCGCGCGCCACTTCCTCTTCGCCGTGCCCAGCCAGTTCATCCGCAGCGCCTACCAGCGCTTCGCCAAATTCCTGCCGAAAAACCCGGTCGTCATCTGCGCCAGCAAAGGCATCGAACTCGACAGCCTCATGACCATGTCCCAGGTCTGCGAGGACGCCCTGGCCGCGTTCAAGCCCCGCTTCGCCATGCTCTCCGGGCCGACCTTCGCCTACGAGGTCATCCGCGACATGCCCACGGCCCTCACGCTCGCCTGCAAGGACAAAAAAGCCGGCAAGGAAGTCCAGGAAGCCCTGTCCTCGCCCAACTTCCGCGTCTACACCTCCACGGACGTGCGCGGCGTGGAACTCGGCGGGGCCATCAAGAACATCATCGCCATCGCCGCCGGCGTGGCCGACGGCCTGGGCTTCGGCGGCAACGCCCGGGCCGCCCTCATCACCCGGGGCCTGCACGAGATGAGCCGCCTCGGCAAGGCCATGGGCGGCGAACGCCAGACCTTCATGGGCCTGTCCGGCATGGGCGACCTGGTGCTCACCTGCACCGGCGACCTGTCGCGCAACCGCCAGGTCGGCCTGCGCCTGGCCAAGGGCCAGAAGCTCCTCGACATCCTGGCCGAGATGAAGATGGTGGCCGAGGGCGTCAAGACCACCGAGGCCGTCCACTCCCTGCGCGAGAAGCTCGGCGTCGAAATGCCCATCACCGAACAGGTCTACGCCATCCTCTACAAGGACCAGGACCCCAGCAAGGCCGTGCGCGACCTCATGCTGCGCTCCCTCAAGGACGAATAAGGCCTCCGGACTCCCCCACCGGGGGGACGATCCCCCCGGCTCCCCTGACCAGGGGGAAATGGAGCGCGGGAGAGGCAACCGTGCATTGGGATATCTTCGCGTACGGGACGCTGCGGCGGGGGTTTCGCAACCACCGCTACGTGGCCGGCTGCCCCTGCCTCGGCCGGGCCGAGACGGTCGAGGCCTACGCCATGTACGTGGCCGGCGACATCCCCTATCTCGTGGCCGACGAACCGCGTTGCCGCGTCGTCGGCGAAATCTACCGCGTGGACGCGAACCGGCTTCGCGAACTGGACGCCCTGGAGGAACACCCCCGGACGTACCGCCGCGCCCTGGCCCCGGTGGCCCTGGAAGGCGGCGCGATGGCCCAGGCCTGGATATACTTCGCCCGCCGCCCCTTCGAAGGCGTGCTCCACACGGGCGACTTCGCGGCCTGGACGCCTAGTAGGTTTTGAAGATCCAGGCGTACAGGACGTAGATCCAGCCCAGTATGCCGTGGATGATGGCCCAGAAGATGGACTTGTTGAGGGCGAAGGACACGGACATGGCCAGGGCCGAGCCGAATCCGACGCCGTACTTGACCACGGTCTGATTCATGTAGACAGGCATGCGTTCTTCCTCCTTGCACGAAACGCTACCCTGTTTCGCCGCGAAGCGCACGCCTTTCCGCGCGCCTTGACGCAATTGACATTCGGGCACGCCGCGCGCACAGTCACGCTATGCCCGCCACGATGTCCACAAGAATGGCAAGCCGCCGCGACGTCGCCGGCCTTGCCGCGCTGCTTGCCCTGTGGCTGCTGCTGGCGGCGCTCCCGGCCCGGGCGGGCGACGCCCCGGCCGTCGATCCCAGGATCGTCCACCTGGTGTCCCGCCTGACCTACGGCCCGGCCCCCGGCGACCTCGCCCGGGCGGCGGCCATGGGTCCGGACGCCTTCGTCGAGGCCGCGCTCTCCCCCGAGGCCGCCCCGGAACCCCAGGCCCTGACCGCGGCCCTGGCCGCCCTGCCCACCCAGGCCATGGACACGGTGCGCCTTTTTCGCGAATTCGGCCCCTCCGGCGGCACGGAGGCCAAGCCCGGTCCCGACGCCATGCGCCGGGTCTTCGACCGGGCCGAGACCGCTTCCCTGGAAGCCGCCCGAGCCAGACTGCTGCGCGCCATCTGGTCCCCCAACCAACTGACCGAACTCATGGTCGCCTTCTGGTGCGACCACTTCAGCCTGGGCGCGCAAAAAGGCCTGGCCCAGCTCTGGGCCGGCTCCTTCGAGCGCGAAGCCATCCGCCCCCACGCCCTGGGACGCTTCGCCGACCTGCTGGCCGCCACCGCCCGCCACCCGGCCATGCTCATCGCCCGGGGCAACTGGAAAAACGTCGTCAACCGCCAGAACACGGGACCGGCCAAGGAAGCCCTGGACCCCACCTACGCCGCCATCGTGCTGGCCCACCAGACGCTCGGCCCCGGCGGCCCGCAAAAGCCCGCCGACACCCTGGCCCTGGCCCGCATCCTCACCGGCTGGCGCGTGGGCGCGGCGCGCGGCGGGGCCGATTCCGGCGGCTTCTACTTCGACGTGGACCTCCACGACCCCTCGGACAAGACGCTGCTCGGCCACGTCGTCAAAGGCACGGGCGCGGCCGAAGGCGCGACCGCCTTGGACATCCTGGCCGAACACCCGGCTACGGCCAAAAACATCGCCCGAAAGCTCATCGTCTACTTCCTGGCCGACGATCCGCCCCCCGCCCTGGTCGGCCGCACCGCCGAAGCCTTCGCCAAATCCGGCGGCGACATCCGCCAAACCCTGCGGGCGCTGTTCGAAAGCCCGGAATTCCTCGACCCCAAATACATGGGCAACCGCTTCAAATCACCCCTGCGGCAAGTCGTCTCGGCCGTGCGCGCCACGGGGCTGCCGCCCGGCGACACCACCGCCCTGGCCGGCTGCCTGGCCGGGCTCGGACAACCCTTCTACGCGGCCGACAGCCCCGAAGGCTACCCGGTGGCCTCCAGCGCCTGGCTCAAACCCGACGCCCTGGTGCGCCGGGTGACCTTCGCCGGCGACCTGGCCGCCGGACGCATCCCGGGTTTCAAACCCGCCGCCGCCAAACTCTCCTGCGACGCCCTGGCCAATGCCCTCGGCCCGGACGTCGACGCCCACACCCGGCAAGTCGCGGAAAAAGCCGGCGCCGACGTCGGCCTCGCCGTCATCCTCGCCTCCCCAGAAGCCATGCGGTACTGATCGCGCGAGGGCTTCCGGGGGCCAGGGCCTTGCCCTGCACCCTCCGAAACTTTGCCCCGATCGATCCAGCCCGCCAGCCCGTGGCTTGCCGCTTTCCATCCCGGCGGGAAATCCGGTAGGCCTTCCCCATGCGGCGATCATCCCTTTCCCCTTCCTCCCCGCGCGGCCTGCTGGTGGCCGGCACGCGCAGCGGCTGCGGCAAGACGTCGGTGGCCTTGGGGCTCATGCGGGCGTTTGCGCGGCGCGGCTTGCGGGTTCGGGCCTTCAAGGCCGGGCCGGACTTCATCGATCCGGGGCATCATGCCCTGGCCACGGGGACGCCGAGCCACAACCTCGACGACTGGATGTGCGGCGCGGCGGGGACGCGGGAGATCTTCGCGCGGCATGCGGCGGGTGCGGACGTGGCCGTGGTCGAGGGGGTGATGGGGCTTTATGACGGCTACGCGGCAACGGAGACGGCCGGCAGTTCCGCTTCGCTGGCGCGGCTTCTGGGGCTGCCGGTGCTGCTCGTCGCGGACGCGGCGTCCATGGCCCGTTCGGCGGCGGCCATGGTGGGGGGGTATCTGTCCTTCGAGCCGGACTTGCGTTTTTGCGGCGTGGTGCTCAACAATGCCGGCAGCGACTCCCACGCGGCGCTTCTGCGTGAGGTCATGGCCGGCTGCCTGCCCGGGGCGCGGCTTTGGGGCGTGCTGCCCAGGCGCGCCGCGCTGGTCATGCCGTCGCGCCACCTGGGCCTGGTCACGGCCGGCGACGACGCCGGAGCCGCCGCCCGCCTGGACGCCCTCGCCGACTGGATCGAAGCCGCCATGGACCTCGACATGCTGCTGACTTCTCTTTCACCATTGGACCTCCCCCCCCCATCCGGGGGGTCTGGGGGGGATGATCCCCCCCAGCAGGGGAGTCCAGAGGGGGCGGCGCCCCCTCTGGCCGCCGGAGGCATCCGGCTGGGCGTGGCCAGGGATGCGGCGTTTTGTTTCTATTACGCCGAGAACCTGCGTCTGTTCGAGGCGGCGGGGATGGAGCTCGTGCCGTTTTCGCCGCTCACGGACAGGGCGCTGCCCGAGGGGTTGGACGGGCTCTATTTCGGCGGCGGCTATCCGGAGCTGCATGCCGCTAGGCTCGCCGCCAACGCGGGCATGCTGGCCGGGGTGCGGGCGTTTTGCGCCTCGGGCCGGCCGGTTCTGGCCGAGTGCGGCGGGTTCATGTACCTGATGGCGTCCCTGGCCGACCTTTCGGGCAACGAGCACGCCATGGCCGGGGTGTTTCCCTTTCGGGCGGCCATGGGCGAGCGGTTTTCGGCCCTGGGCTACCGGCAGGTCACGACCCTGGCCGACACGCTGCTCGGGCCGGCCGGCACGCGGCTTCGGGGGCATGAATTTCATTATTCGCGCATTGTCGGCGATGTCGAGGGCGTTGCCGACGTCTATGCCGCCGTCGGCCGCAAGGGGGAGCTGCCGGGCCGGCACGGGTTTCTCCGGGGCGGCACGCTCGGCAGCTACGTGCACCTGCATTTCGGGAGTTGTCCGCAGGCGGCCGAGGCCTTCGCCCGGGCGTGCAGGGAGGGACGATGAAGACCGACGGGCCGCTTCGCGAGGGCTTCACCACGGGCACGGCGGCGGCCGGCGCGGCCAAGGCGGCGGCGCGGCTGCTTTTGGGCGGCGAGGCCCTCGACGCGGTGGACGTGCCGCTTCCGGGCGGCGGCCGGCTGACGGTGCCGGTGGCCGAGGTCCGCCTGGAGGACGGCGGTGCGTTCGGCGCGGTGGTCAAGGACGGCGGCGACGACCCGGACGTCACCCACGGCGCGCGCATCGGCTGTCGGGTGGAGCCCTGGCCGCATTGTCCACCGGGCGAGGTCGTCGTCGCGGGCGGAGAGGGCGTGGGCCGGGTGACCCTGCCGGGGCTGCCCGTGGCGGTGGGCGAGCCGGCCATCAATCCCGCGCCCCGGGAGCAGATCGCGGCGGCCGTGGCCGAGGCGGCGGCGCTCTCGGGCTTCGCCGGCGGGCTTCGGGCCGTGGTGACCGTGCCCGGGGGCGAAGCCATGGCCCGAAAGACCCTCAACCCGCGCCTGGGCATCGTCGGCGGCATCTCCATCCTCGGCGCGACGGGCATCGTGCGGCCCTTCAGCCACGCCGCCTGGGAGGCGTCCATCGCCGAGGCCCTGGACGTGGCCCGGGCGCTCGGCCACGAGGTCGCGGGCTTTTCCACGGGCCGGCGCAGCGAAGCGCTCCTTCGGGCCATGCTGCCGCATCTGCCCGAAACGGCCTGCGTCCAGGCGGCGGACTTTTTCGCCTTCGCCCTGGGCGCGGCGGCGCAGCGGCGATTCCGGAAGATCGTCTGGGCCGCCTATCCGGGCAAGCTGGTCAAAATGGCCCAGGGGCTGCCCAACACCCACGCCCACAAGGGCGACACGGACTTTTCGGCCCTGGCCGGCTGGTGCCGGCAGGCGGGCTGGCCCGAAGAACTTTCGCGTCAGGCGGCCACGGCCAACACCGCCCGCCACGCCTTCGAGATGGCCCCGGAGCCGAGCGCCAAGGCGGCCCTGGCCGGGGTGCTGGCCAGGGCCGCCCTTGGGCATATGCGCCGCTTCGCCGGCCCGGGGCCGGACGTGGAACTGGCCGTCTTCGACTTCGACGGCGCGCTCCTCGTCAGGGAAAGGTCGCCATCGCCGGCTCGCGGCGGAGGATGACGATCCCCCGCGACCACCAGCGCAGCATGGAGCGCAGCACCCAGGGGATGGGCACAAGCAGCGTGAAGCCCACGAGCCACAGGAGGGTGTGGCCAAGCAGCCCCAGCCCCGAACCGGTGAATTCCACGCCGAAGCCCTCGGCCTCGATGTTGCGGCACAGCCAGCGCGTCATGGCCGTGGCCACGAAGGCCCAGCCGACGACGGTGACGATGGAGGCCGTGAAAAGCAGCACCCAGCCGAGGAACGGGGCGTAACGGCCGCCAAAACGCGCCGATCCGCCGGGCGACAGGCGGATGTTCTCGATGAACCAGCGGTAAAGGGCGAGCTTTACCGCCGCGTCCAGGGGGATGAGCGCTACGGCGAGCACGATCTGCACCGCCGTGGCCTTGTTGCCGTGGCCCAGGCCCGCCGTGGCCAGGTTGGGCAGCACGGCCAGAAAGGCGGCCACGGCGAAAAGCGGCCACATCCTGCCGGCCCGGCCCTCGAACACGGCCCGGCTGCCGTCGGAGAAACGCAGCCCGGCGCACCACCAGGCGAAAAACGCCACGGCTCCCCAGGCCGCCGGGATGATGCAAATCGACAAAACCAGGCACAGCAGGGCGTAGCCCAGGCTGGCCATGGCCCCGCCCGTGAACGTCACGGATACGCTTCTTTCTTCCATGCGGCCTCCCACTGCGACGGATGTTCCTACCTGACCCGGCTCGCCCAAAAGGGCAAGGGCAATGTCGTGGGCTCCTTTTGACCGACGCGGGCCGGACGCGTACAGGGGGCCATGACGTACGACGAGGCGCTTTTGTGACGGCACATCCCATCCGCGTGGTCGGCCTGGGCGTGGGCGCGGCCTGGTTGGCCCCGCCGGCGGCGGCGGCCGTGGCCGAGGCCGACGTGCTGGTCGGCGGCAGGCGGCTTCTGGCCCTTTTTCCGGACCACCCCGGCGCGCGCATCCCCATCGCCGGTCCCCTGGAGGCCGTGTGCCAGGCCATGGCGGCGGCCGTGGGGGAGGGCCGCGTCGTGGCCGTGCTGGCCGACGGCGACCCGCTTTTCTTCGGCATCGGCCGGCTGCTGGCCGAGCGTTTCGGCCCGGACAGCCTGATCTTCCACCCCGCCGTCACGGCCGTGGCCGCCGCCTGCGCCCGGCTGGGGCGGACCTGGCACGACCTGCCGGCCGTGTCGCTTCACGGCCGGGACGACATGGGGCCGCTTTTCGCCGCCCTGCGCCGGGCCGAGGCCGTGGCCGCCTACACCGACGCCGTCACCACGCCGGGCGTCGTCGCGGCCGGGCTCCTCGAGCGCGGCGGCGACGCCTTCGCCATGACCGTGTGCGAGGACATGGGCCTGCCCGGGGAACGGCTGCGGCGGCTGACCCTGGCCGAGGCCGCCGGCCTGGAATTTTCCCCGCTGAACCTCGTCCTCGTCGAGCGCGTCCGCCCCGTGGCCGTGCCCCTGGTTTTCGGGCTTTCGGACGAGGCGCTTTTGCGCCAGGACCGCGTGTTCACCAAAAAGCCCGTGCGGGCCGCCTCCCTGGCCGCCCTGGCCCCGTGCCCCGGGGACGTGGTCTGGGACGTGGGAGCCGGCACCGGGGCCGTGGCCCTGGAGGCGTCGCTGCTCAATGCCGGCGGCCCGGTCTTCGCCGTGGAACGCGACCCCGAGCGGGCGGGCCTTCTGGCCGAAAACATCCGCCGCACCGGTGCGCTGACCGTTTCGGCCGTCCGCGGCGAGGCCCCGGACTCCCTGGAAGGTCTCCCCGATCCGGACCGCGTCTTCGTCGGCGGCGGCACGACCGAGCGCCCCGACCTGCTGCCGCGCCTGTGCGAGAGGCTCAAGCCCGGCGGCGGCATCGTGGTCAACTGCGTGCTGCTCGGCAGCCTCCACCGGGCCCTGGCCGATTTCAAGGCGGCCGGCCTGGCCGTGACGCTCACCCAGCTCCAGGCCGCCACGGCCGCGCCCCTGGCCGGCGACCTGCGCCTTTGCGCCGACAATCCCATCTACATCCTCGCCGCCGCCAAGGAGGCCCCCCATGGCTGAGGCGCTTTTCCCCCATGGCGGCGTGGCGTTCGTCGGCGCGGGGCCGGGAGACCCGGACCTGCTGACCGTCAAGGCCGCCCGCCTCATCGGACAGGCCGATCTGGTGCTCTTCGCCGGCTCCCTGGTGCCGCCGGCCGTGGTGGCCTTGGCCCGCGCCGAGGCCAAGGTCGTGGATTCAGCCCCCTTGAGCCTGGACGAAACCCACGCCCTGCTCGCGGCCACGGCCCGCGCCGGCGGCCTCGCCGCCCGGGTGCACACCGGCGATCCGGCGCTTTACGGCGCGGTGGCCGAACAGGCCCGGCTCCTCGACGCCGCAGGCATCCCTTATATCGTGGTCCCGGGCGTGACCTCGGCCTCGGCCGCCGCCGCCGCCTTCGGCGTCAGCTTCACCGAGCCCGAGGCGACCCAGACCCTCATCCTCACCCGGCTGGCCGGCCGCACGCCCGTGCCGCCGGGCCAGTCCCTGGCCGAACTCGCCCGGCACGGCGCGTCCATGGCCGTCTACCTTTCCGCCGGCGACCCCGAGGGCGTGGCCCGGGCCCTGACCGAGGGCGGCCTGCCGGGCGACACGCCCGTGGCCGTGGCCCACCGCCTGGGCTGGCCCGGCGAGAAACGCCGCCTGGCCACCATCGACACCCTGGCCCGAACCGTGCGCCAGGAAGGCATGGGCCGGCAGACCGTGTTCCTCGTGCTGCCGGGACTCGGCCGGGGCACGGCGTCCAAACTTTACGATTCGTCCTTCGGCCACGGTTTCCGGCCGGCCCGGGACGACGACTGAGGAGGTTGCATGGAAACGTTCGAAGTCCGCACCACCCGCCGGGAGGAACTCGTGCGCCTGACCGGCGCGCTCCAGGAGCTGGTGGACGCCAAGGGCTGGCGCGACGGGGCGCTCGTGGTCTACTGCCCCCACACCACCGCCGCCCTGACCGTCAACGAGGACGCCGACCCGGACGTGGCCGCCGACCTCGTCATGGCCCTCTCCCGGCTGCTGCCCCGCGAAGCCGGCTACCGCCACGCCGAAGGCAACAGCGACGCCCACGTCAAGACCACCCTCGTCGGCCCGTCCCAGACGCTCATCGTCTCCGGCGGCCGCATCCAGCTCGGCACCTGGCAAGGCGTGTTCCTGTGCGAATGGGACGGCCCCCGGAACCGGAAGGTCTGGGCGCAGTGGCTGGGGCAGTAGGACAGGGTGGTAGGGTGAGGTAACGGGCCTGCGGGGCCGCCACCTGCTTTCCCCTCCTCCGCCTCTCCCATCGAGGGGGTCCGGGGGGGATCATCCCCCCCGGCCGCCGGAGGCATCATCCCCACCCACATATCCCACACCACC
>JAEWCY010000224.1 GCA_023390395.1 Pseudomonadota bacterium
CTCGAGCCCCTCGGCGACGCGCCGCCGGCCGGTCAGGACGGCGGCCTCGGCGGCGCGGGGCTCGGGCCGGCTGTGGCCGGGCATGAAAAACGAGAGGAAATCCAGGCGCATCTACTCGGTTCCGGCGGCGGGAGGCGGTCCGTCCAGGCGCGGCGTGGGCCCGGCCGGGAAGACGAGGCGCAGGTCCGTGACCTGCTCGCCGCGCGCCTTGGCCACGGCGACCGTGGCGGCCAGCACGTGGCCGCCGCGCTTGCGGTCGGCGGTCAGGAAGTGGAAATGCCAGCCCGTGGGCGAAAGCGACGACGCGCCCGGCGGGGTGTAGATGCCGACCATGGTCCCGGCCGTGCGCTCCATGGGGAAGACGGACTGGGCGGCCACGGCCGTGGCCAGGGGCGGCCAGGGCTTTTGCTGGGCCGGGACGCTTCGCGTCTTGACGGTGGCGAAAAGCCCGTCCAGGCGCACGGCGTAGAAACGGGTCGGATCGGGCAGGCGCGCGGCCAGGGCCGCGCCGAGCCCGGCCAGATCCAGGCCGTCCACCCGGCCGAGGTCCAGGGAGCCCTTGAAAAAGACCACCTGGGCGAAGGGGGTCCGGCGCGAGGGCGGCACGGGATAGGCGACGCCGTCGGTGCGCACCTGGTAGAAGCGGCCGTCCAGGGCCACCATCTCGCCGTCGAGGTCGGTGAAAGTGCCAAGGCCGAAGTCGCCGTGGCGGGCCAGGGCGGCGAAGGTGTCCCGGCCGGCGTAGTCCCCGGCGGTCAAGGCCTCGATGGTGCCTATCTGGTAGAGTTCCCCGGCCCAGGCGGCGCAGGCCAGGGCGACGAGGACGGCGGCGGCCAGGGCCGCCCGGAAAACGCGTGCGATGCGCGGCATGGTGCGCGCCTCCTTTCCCGGCGATCCGGGCTCAGGCGTCGGCGGCGTCCGGGTCGGGCTCCCCGGCCAGGAACCGGCGCACCACGGGGTCCTGGCAGGCCACGATGGCCTCGGGCGACCCCTCCCAGACGATGCGGCCGCCGTCGAGCATGGCCACGTGGCCGGCCACGTCGAAGACGTCGGGGATGTCGTGGCTGACGAGCACGGCCGTGAAGCCGAAGCGCTTTCGGGACTGGTCGATGAGCGAGAGCACGGCGGCCTTGCGGATGGGGTCGAGGCCGGTGGTGGGCTCGTCGAAGAGCACGAGCCCGGGCTCGGTGACGAGCGCCCGGGCCAGGGCCGCCCGCTTCTGCATGCCCCCGGAAATCTGGGACGGGAACTTCTCCAGGATGCCGGACAGCTCCAGCCGCTCGGCCAGGGCCCCGACGCGGCGCGCCGTCTCGGTCTCGGGCAGCCGGGCCGTCTCGCGAAGCGGCAGGGCGATGTTGTCGAAAACGGTCATGGAATCGAACAGGGCCATGTTCTGGAACATGTAGCTGCAGCGGCGGCGAAAGGCCCGTCGCTCGGCCGAGGCCACCCCGGCCAGGGACCGGCCGTCGACCAGGATGTCGCCGGCGTCGGGCTTCAGCAGCCCGATGATGTGCTTGAGCAGCACGCTCTTGCCCTCGCCGGACTTGCCGATCACGGCCGTGACCATGCCCTCGGGCACGGTCATGTCGATGCCGCGCAGCACCGGCTGGCCGGCGAAGGCCTTGGTCAGGCCACGGATTTCGATCATGGGTTGCGGCGTCATGGCGGATTGTCCCGTTTGGAAAACCGCGCCACTTTGACCGCAATCGCGGCCAAAGGCAAGGTCCGGGCGCAACGGGGCGAGGGATGGGACCTATGCGCCGCCGGAGGAACCGACGACGACGCGGGCGTCGCCCGAGCCGGTCTCGGGCAGTCCCAGGGGGGCACGGCGGTCGCGCACGAAGGTGTTGCCGGGATTGGACTTGGCGTATTTCTTGACGGCCGCCGCCCGCAGACCCAGCTCGTCCATGGTCACGGGCACGGCGAAGGCGCAGTCGATGACGCCCATGGACACGGTGAGCAGCGGGAACCGGCCCACGCGGCCGTCGCGGCCCTGGCCCTCGATGTAGCCGCGCTCCCGGTCCTCGGCCGTGAAAAGGGCCGGCGAAGCGGCGGCGAAGGCGGCCAGGGCCGCCCGGCACACGGGCTCCACCGAGACGGCGTCGCACAGGATGACGAAGTCGTCGCCGCCGACATGGCCCAGGAAATCGTCGGGCGCGCCCTGGGCGGCCAGGGCCTCGCCCAGGATGCGGGCGGTCATGAGAATGGCCTTGTCGCCGTCCTGGAAGCCGTAGACGTCGTTGAAGACCTTGAAGTTGTCGAGGTCGGCGTAGACGAAGGAGGTCGGGCGGCCGGCCTCGGCGCGCCGGGCGATCTCGCGCTCGATGGCCACGTTGCCGGGCAGCCCCGTGAGGGGATTGGCCCCCTTGGCCATCTCCACCTGCACGCAGGCCAGGGCGTCCAGGATGCGCCGCACGGAGACCATGCCGGCGAGCCGGCCTCGGCAGGTGACGAGGATGGGGTCGTAGAGCTTTTCCCGGTCCCGGGCCATGGCCGCCTGGGCCGCCACCTCCACGGGCGTGTCCCATTCCACGGCCAGGGGAGAGGGGTCCATGATGCGGGTGACGTCGCGGCGCAGGTACAGGGCCAGGCCGTAGGGCGTGCTCAGCACCCGGTCGAGGTGATGGCTCATGATAAGCCCTTCGGGTCGGCCCTCGCGGACCACGGCCACGGCGTGGACAGACTCGTTGCCGTCGAAGAACTGCTTGACCTCGCCCACGCTGGCGTGGGGCGGAATCTGGTGGGTGCGTTCGGCCAGGTCGTTGATGGGCGAGGAGCACTTGAAGCCGTCGGCGACCTGGCTGGCGCAGCGGATGATGGTGAGGCGCACCTCCTCGCGCGGCGGCACGGCCGGGCACTCGGGCCGGCCCAGGAAGTAGCCCTGTCCGAAGTGCACGCCCAGGCGGATGCAGCAGGCCAGCTCCGCCTCGGTCTCGATGCCCTCGGCCACGATGCGGCAGCCGATCTTGTCGGAAAAGGTGAGCATCGTCTCGAGCAGGGCCCGCTTGACCGGGTTGGCGTCCACGCCCCGCACCAGGGACATGTCGATCTTCATGAAGTCCGGCTTGATCTCGGCGATGGAGAAGAGTCCGGAATAGCCGGTGCCCACGTCGTCCACGGCCACGCCGTATCCGGCGTCGCGGTAGTGGGCCAGGGTGCGGTGGAAGAGGTTGAAGTCCTTGACGCTGTGGCGCTCGGTGATCTCCAGCACCACGTCGCGCGGCTCCATGCCGTACTTGTCGAGCAGCCGCCTGGTCTCGCCGGGGGTGAACTGCGGGTCGAGCAGGGTGCGGGGATGGACGTTGCAGAAAAGCCGCGCCCCCTGGCCGCGCCGGGAGAAGCCCTTGATGGCCGCCTCGCGGCAGAGTTTTTCCAGGGCGAAGACCGCGCCGGCCTCCTCGGCCACGTCGAAGAGCATGGCCGGGGATTCGAGGGGGCTTTTAAGCGGCCCCCGGGCCAGGGCCTCCCAGGCGAACACGTCGCCGCCGCGCAGGTTGACGATGGGCTGGTACACGGCCCGGACCCGGCCGAGTTCCAGGATCTCGCGGAATTCGCGGATGGCCGGGGCGCTGCCGCCCTCGCCGCCGGCGGCGAGCCGGGCCGCCTCGGACAGGGCGGCGGCCAGAGCCATGTCCAGGGCGATGGGGTCGCCCACGATGACCGCGGCCGCGCCGCCGCGGATCTCCAGGGCCTGCCCGGTCAGGCGCAGGGCCTCCTCGCGAAGCCCGCCCCGGACCTCCAGCCGCAGGACGGCGGCCACCCGGTCCAGGGCGTCGGCGTCCTCGTCCCAGCCCCCGACCACGACCAGCACCCTGCCCGGCTCCACCACCTCGGCCACGGCCAGGGCATGGGCGGCCAGCCGCCTGGCCACGGCCTGCTCCACGGCGACGGCCATGGCGTCGGCCACGGCCACGGCCACCTCCGGGCGAAAGAGCCGGCGCAGCAGGGAAAAATCGTGGATCTCGAGCATGACCACGCCCAGGGTCCCGCCCCCGGCCACATGGTCCGCGACCCGGTCCCGATGGGCTCCCCGCAGCAGGCCGGAGCCGGACCCGGCCTTGGCGATCGCGCCATCACGTACGGCAACTTCGTTGAGGCACGGCGAAAACTGCATAGGC
This sequence comes from Pseudomonadota bacterium, assembly GCA_023390395.1. Lineage (GTDB taxonomy): Bacteria > Desulfobacterota > Desulfovibrionia > Desulfovibrionales > Desulfovibrionaceae > Solidesulfovibrio. Next base: position 4,119 of record JAEWCY010000224.1, read on the forward strand.
ACCCTTGCTGCACTGCCTGTATCGGGCCGGGGCCCATCGCGCAAGCGCCCTGTCCTAGCACGCCCGACCCGCTCCCCGGACACGCCGGCCAGACGATGCCGTGACGATTGCGTGACGTTCCGACGGCGCGGACGCCGCTCTTGCCAGCATTGCGGGACTTGCCTACATCCCGGGGATATGGACGCTTGCGCCGCTTTCCCCGGGCAGCATGCCCCGCCGTGGTCCCGGGAGATGCTGCTGGCCTGGGGCCTGCGCGAGGACCTGCGCGCCGGCCGCGACATCGACGATCCCGAGGCCCGGTCGGATTTCCGGCTCTGGTGGCTGTGCTCGGCCGGGCGGGAGTTTCCCGCCGTGGCCAGCGCTCCCCGAACCGGGGATGCGGCCGTGGCCGGCGAAGTCCTCATTCCCTCCACGGGGCCCGGCGACGCGAGCGTCACCCGGCTCATGGACTTCGTGCGCCGCCTGCGGCCGGGCGAAGCCGCCGCCTACGACCTGAGCACCCCCCAGGGAAGGCGGGCCATGGCCGCCTGGCACTACGCCTGCGTCGTGCCGGAGCTGTCCATGTTCGACCTGCTCGACGCCCGGGAGCGGGCCTGGCTCCTCGAACCCGTGACCCCGCCCCTGGCCCCGGCCGGCCTGCCCCTGCCCCGGCTCGTCCGGCTGACCTGGGAAAACCGCGCCGACGTGCGCGCGGCCATCGACGCCGCCCGCGACCCGGCCTCCCTGCTCGCCTGGTACTGGATCCACGGCGCGGCGGAGATGGGCCACCGGGGCTACGCCGCCTGGCTGTCCGCGCCAAGCCTGTTCTCGCCCCTGCCCGGCCGCGGCGGCCTGACGGCCCTGGGGCTTCTCGCCTGGCAGGCCGACGAGGACACGCGCGCGCGCCTCGACCCGGCCACCCCGGCCGGAGCGGCGGCGCTGGCCGCCTGGATCGAGGAGACCGGCGTCGTCCCCCGCCTGGCCAAGGCCCTGCTCGAACCGCCGGCGAGGCCCGCCCGTTCGTGCGCCCCGCCGCCGGCCCATCCCTTCGGCGCCAACATCATCGGCTACGCCCGGGGCGAACTCGGCATCGGCGAGGATTCGCGCATGTGCGCCCTGGCCCTGGCCCAGGCAGAAACGCCCTTTGCCGTGGTCAACATCCCCCTGGGCTCCAACACCCGGGAGGCGGACGACTACCTCGACGCCTGCCTGGCCGAGGGCGCGCCCTATCCGGTCAACATCTTCTGCCTGACGGGCCTGGACACGGCCCGGCTGTGGCTGGAGCGCGGGGAAGCCCTCTTTTGCGGGCGCAAAAACGTCGGCTACTGGCCCTGGGAGCTGCCGGCCTGGCCCGAGGCCATGGCCGGGGCCTACGACCTGGTGGACGAACTGTGGGTGTCGAGCGCCTACACCCGCGACGCCTTCGCAAGGTCCGCGCCGATACCGGTGCGCCTTTTGCCCATGGCCGTGTCGGTGGACCGCCTCACGCCCCGACCCAGGGAGTACTTCGGCCTGCCCCGGGACCGATTCCTGTTCCTCTATACCTTCGACTGCAATTCCTACCTGGCCCGCAAGAACCCCCTGGCCGCCATCCGGGCCTTCCAGGCGGCCTTCCCCCGCGGCGTCGAACCCGCGGCCCTGGTGCTCAAGGGCATGAACGCCAGGGAGGGGGACGCGCGCTGGGGAGCCCTGGCCGAGGCCGCCGCGCCGGACGGACGCATCCTCTTCCTGCACGGCACCCTGGACCGGGGCGACGTGCTGGGGCTCTTCGCGGCCTGCGACGCCTACGTCTCGCCCCATCGGGCCGAAGGCTTCGGCCGCACCCTGGCCGAGGCCATGCTGCTCGGCAAGCCGGTGGTGGCCACGGGACATTCGGGCAACGCGGATTTTCTCACGCCCCGGACGGGCTTTCCCCTGCCCTACCGCCTCGTGCCCATCGCCCCTGGCGAATACCCCTTCGGCCAGGGGCTCGTCTGGGCCGAGCCCGATGCCGACGCCCTGGCCCGGGGCATGCGCCGGGTCTTCGAAGAACCGGAACTGGCGGCCCGCCGGGCCCGGGCCGGCCGCGACCTGGTGACCGCGCGGCACCACCCGCAGGCCGTGGGCCGGGCCTACCGGGAACGCCTGCTTGAGCTGTGCCGGTGAACCGGCCAAAGCCCGTCGCGTCGTGTCGCCCCGGCCTGGCGCGCGTCTTCTCCACTCCAGCCCGCCCGGGCGCTTCCATTCCCCAATTCTTGACCGCGCCCGGTCCGTGCAAGCCCTCTGCGACGACGCGACGCCGGGCGGCAGGCAAAAGACACGTTGACACGAGCTATCGGGATTTGGCATGGTCAGCGGCTGTACGAAAAGGAAAACTGCTTTTATTCCAATACAAGCCGTATTTGTGACTGCGCCGAGGGAACGGTAGGACATGACGAGCGATCAACTTCGCAACAATTCTGGCCTCTTTTGTTTTCTCCTCCTGGCGCGGCATCATCATATCGATCTGACGGCTGAATCGCTCTCGCACAAATACAGTATTCATCACCAGGACTTGGAGCCCGTCATGCTTATGCGCATGGCCAAGGAGCTGGGCTTCAAAAGCAAGGCCACCCGCCTCACCTGGAAAAAGCTCTTCTACATCGGCAACGTGTTTCCGTTCATTGTCCGCCTGCGCGATGAAAAATACATCATCGTCTCCGGCGTGCGCGGCACCGAGGAGTCGGGCGAAGTCGCCATCGTCGATCCCAGCAAAGGCACCTTGGAATTCATCTTTCTGCGCCAGGCCGAATTCGAGCAGATATGGGACGGCCAGTCCTTCCTGTTCAAGAAGATCTACAAGGTCTCGGACACGCAAAAGCCCTTCGGCCTGGACTGGTTCATCCCGGAGATGCTGCGGCACAAAAAGCTGTTCCGAGACGTCGCCCTGGCCACCATGAGCGTCAACCTGCTGGCCATCGCTTTCCCGATCTACCTCCAATTGATGTTCGACAAGGCCGTGAACCATCGGGCCATGTCCACGCTGGTCGTCCTGTCCGTGGCCGTGATCATCGTCAGCGTCTTCGAAAACATACTAAAATACTTAAAGAAATACATCACCCTCTACGCCACGAACAAGATCGACCTGCGCCTGGACAAGGTGCTGCACAGCCACATCCTGCGCCTCCCCATCGACTTTTTCGACTTCACCCCCATCGGCCTCATCCTGCGCTATCTGTTCCAGAAAGAGCGGATACGCGAATTCATGACCGGCACGTTGCTGACGACGCTCTTCGACCTGAGCCTCATCGCCTTCATCCTGCCGATACTCTTTTTTTATTCCTGGAAGCTGTGCTTCGTCGTCCTTGCCTTCACCACGGTCATCGTCCTGCTCATGCTGAGCACCATGCGCGTCTTCCGCTACAAGATGCACCGTCTGCAGGAATACGAGGCCATCAAGAACAAGTACATCGTGGAGACGCTGCGGGGCATCGGCACCGTCAAGTCCTTGGCCCTGGAGCCGTTGCGCTACAAGAAGACGGAATCGGATGCGGCCAACACGATCACCCGTCACAATTCCATCAAGAACCTGTCCCTCAAAGTCAGCTTCGCCAGCGAACTCCTTCAATCCCTCATGCGCGTGTGCATCATCTGGTACGGCTGCTATCTGGCCGTCGACCAGGAACTCACGCCGGGCGGGCTCGTCGCCTTCGTCATGCTCAGCAACATGATCACCGCGCCCCTGGTCGGCATCGTCGGCATCCTCCACGAGTACCAGGAAGTCGCCGTGTCCGTCGGCCTGCTCGGCACCATCCTCAACCGTCCCGTGGAGAGCGCCCACAGCAACCGCGGCCTGGTTTCCCCCGTAAGCGGCAGCATCGGCATCGAATCCGTCAGCTTCCGGTATTCCCAGAACGCGCCGCCCGCCCTTTCCGACGTTTCCATGCATTTCCCCGCCGGCTCGGTCGTCGGCATCGTGGGCCGGTCCGGCTCGGGCAAGTCCACGCTCACCCGCCTCATCCAGGGCCTGTATCCCCTGCAGCAGGGGCGCATCACCATCGACGGCCTGGACATGCGCGACTACGATCTGGCCCACCTGCGCCGCTCCATCGGCGTGGTGCTCCAGGAGAGCTTCCTGTTCGAGGGCTCCATCCGCGAGAACATCGCCGTCACCAAGCCCACGGCCACCTTCGAGGAGATCGTCTTCGCCGCCCGCATGGCCGGCGCGGACGAATTCATCCAACTGCTGCCCCAGGGCTACGACACCATGCTCTTCGAAGGCGGCTCGAACCTGTCCGGCGGCCAACGCCAGCGCCTGTCCATCGCCCGGGCCCTGATCACCCAGCCGTCCATCCTCATCCTCGACGAGGCCACCAGCGCCCTGGACGCCGAATCCGAGGCCATCATCCAGGCCAACCTCACGGCCATCGCCCAGGGACGCACCATGCTCATCGTCAGCCACCGCCTGTCCATGCTGACCATGTGCCACTCGATCATCGTGCTGGAAAAGGGCAAGCTCATCGGCAACGCGCCCCATGACGACCTGCTGCGGACCTGCCCCATCTACGCAGACCTCTGGTACAAGCAGAACCGGCACCTGATGGGGGTGCTGCAAAACCAGGCCGCCATGTGAACATCGCCTGCCCGCCCTGCCCGAGCCGGCTGCGTCCGTCGGGAGGGGGCGGCGTCGCAGCCGCGCAGTGAAACCCTATGCTCCAGAAATTCACGCCGAAAACCGACAAGCCCGCGCTGCCCAAGGAAGCCCTCGAGTTCCAGCCCGACGCCGAGGAACTCGAACTCACTCCCCTGCCGCCCGCCGCCAGGTTCACGCTGCACTGCATCCTCGGCCTGTTCCTCATCCTCCTGGTCTGGTCGTTCTTCGCCAAGATCGACAAGATCATCTCCGCCACGGGCAAGGTCGTCTCCTCTGGCAAGAACATCATCGTCGCGCCGCTGCAGGACGCCATCATCCGCGGCATCGACGTCCGCCTCGGCGCCACCGTGCGCCAGGGGGACGTGCTCGCCCACCTGGACCCCACCTTCACCACGGCCGACGCCGCCCGGCTGCAGAAGACCAGGCTCTACGACGCGCTGCTGCTGGCCCGGCTCGAAAGCGAGCTCAGCGGCAAGCCCTTCGTCGCGCCGCCCGACGCCCCGGCCCAGGACGCCGAGACCCAACGCAAGCTCTATGCCGGCCGCCTGGAGGAATTCTCCGCCAAGCTGCGCACGGCCAACGCCAAGATTTCGCAAATGCAGCAGGACATCCAGGCCCTTTTGCGCCAGATCACGCAGATGGAGAAGCAGGTCTCCGTGGCCAAGGAACTGGTGAACATGCGCGTCAAGGTCTACGAGCAGGGCTCGGATTCGCGCCTGTCCCTGCTCGAGGCCGAGAACCACCTGGCCCAGACCAACGCCTCCATGGAGCAACTCAAGGGGTCCCTGGAGTCCAAGCGCCACAACCTCACCCAGCTCCTGTCCGAGAAGGAGGCCTTCGTCGAAGGCTGGCGCAACGACATCGCCAGCCAGTTGACCCTGGGGCGCAAGGACCTCCAGACCGTCACCGAAGACCTGGCCAAGGCCGAGCGCCTCCAGGAACTGTCCACCCTGACCGCGCCGAGCGACGCCGTGGTCCTGGACATCGCCAACTACAACCCCGGCACGGTCATCAAAAGCGGCGAGGCCTTCATGACCCTCGTCCCGCTCAACGCTCCCCTGGAAGCCGCCGTCTTCATCGATCCGAGCGACATCGGCTACATCCGCCAGGGCGACCCGGCCGAGGTCAGGCTCGATACCTACCCCTTCCAGAAGTACGGCTACCTCGACGCCTCCTTGCGGACTCTCGCCGAGGACGCCCAATCCATCGAGACGACGACCGGCCGAAGGTTCGTGTACGAAGGCAGGCTGCGCATCACCGGCATGGACCATATGCGCGACCTCCCGCAGGATTTCAGGCTGGTGCCCGGCATGACCCTGTCCGCCGACGTCAAGGTCGGCACGCGGACGGTCATCACCTACGTCACATGGCCGCTTATCCGCATTTTCGGCGAGTCCATCCGCGAACCATAACAGCCCAGGATACCCGTCAAGGAGCCCTGCATGCAGTCCCAACAGCCCCATATGTCTTCCCAAGGCCCAAGGCTGGAAACGGTGCTTGTCAGCGAAGTCACCCTCGTTCCCTTTCCTCCCGGGCGGTACCGCATCGCCGTGGGGGGCATGGAGCATCCGCCCAGGATCGTGGCCGACACGGCCTTTCCGGCCATGCACGTGACCGTGCTCCCCGGCTGCCGTCCGGCGGCCCGCCTCGATGCCCCCGACGCGGCCACGGCCTGGCTGCAACGCGGCGGCGAGCAGGTCATGCTCCACGTCGTCGCTCCCGGCGGGCTCCTGTTGTTCACCACCTACCGGCCCCACGACTACCCCACCACGGGCATCCGCATGGACATCGAACGCCTCAAGGACGCCCCGGCCCCGCAACCTCAAGGCCCAGGCCCCATGGCCCGGCCGGCGGCCGCCGCGCCCCAGGCCCCGGGCTTCCCCCAGGCCCAGGGGTTCCAGACGCCGGGATTCCCGCAAGCGCCCGGCTTCCCCCAGGCCCAGGGCATGCCTCGGCCTCAGGGATTCCCGCAGCCTGCCGCTTTTCCCCAGGCGTCGGCCTGCCCTCCGACGGGCCAGGGCTTTTCCCTCACGCCGCCGGGAAGCGGCTACGCCGCGCCCGGCGTCGGCTTTCCCCAGGCCTCGCCGCAGATGCCTTCCCCGGGGTTGCAGCCGCAGCCCTTCGGCATGCCCGCGCCCGGGGCTCCCGGCGGCTTCGCCGCGCCGGCCCCCGGCTTCGCCCCGGC
>JAEWCY010000271.1 GCA_023390395.1 Pseudomonadota bacterium
GGGAACGGCCGGCGCGGCCGGTTCCGAGCGAGCCAAGGCCTGGGCCCGTCCGGGCGAGGAAGCCAGGGCCGGCGCCGGCACCTCGTTTCGTTCCACCGCCGGCACCGGGCGCAAGGCCGAGGAGGCGGGCGCCCGCCAGGGCGCGGCCTCGGGCGAAAAGGCCCGCTCGGGCGAGGGTTGGTCGTTTCGGGCCGGGGCCTCGCGGCCGGGCGAGGCGACGGGCCAGGCCCGGCAGGAACGCCCCTGGGCCGAAAGCACGTTTCGAAGCGCCTCCGGGGCCGGCCAGGCCGGCGGCCAGAAGGCGACCGGCGGCTTCAGGACGGCTGGCGACCAGAAGGCGGCCGGCGGCCAAAGGGCGGCCGGAAGCCAGGGCGAGGCCGGCCGGCGGACCTTCGCCGGGGCTTCCGCGAGCGCCTCGGGAGCCTCGCGCGCCCAGTCCAGGGCATCGGGCGCGGGATTTCGCCCGGACGAGGACCGCCAGTACCGGGCCCGGGAAACGGCGCGGCGCACGGGCATGAACCTCAAGTGCGCCTACGAGATCCTCTGCCTCGACTATCCCTGCTCCGTGGACGAGATCAAGGTCGCCTACCGCCACATGGCCCGGCTCTACCACCCGGACCTCGGCGGCGACGAGGAGGCCATGAAGGACGTCAACGTGGCCTACGAGATGGCCATGCGCTTTTCCGCCGGCCCCCGGCGCGCCAGCACGGCCTGGGCCGTCTAGCCTCTTCCCCGACATCCTCATCCCCGTTCGCGGGGAGGGCGCGCCCTCGCGGTGCCGCCCGGTTCTCCCTTTTCCGTCGCGGCGGCCTCGTCCGGCGCGTCTTGACGCAACGCCCGGCGCGTGTACTCGTAGGCTGGCAGGTGTCCGCAACCTGCAACAGGAGCCGCGCTTGTGCCCGACGTGCCGTTTTCCGAGGAGTTGGCAGGGGAATACCGTCGCCTGTTCGCCGGGGCCGCCATCCGCCCCGAGCGCCTGGCCGAGGTCCGGCGTGTAGCCGGGAAGGTCGTCTCCGAGGCGGCCATGGCCCGCTACCGGGGCGTGGCCGGGGAAACGGGCGTGCCGGCCCACGTGGTCGGCATCGTGCACGGCCTGGAGTGCGCCTTCGATTTCCGCAGGCATCTGCACAACGGCGATCCGCTGACGGCGCGCACCGTGCGCGTGCCGGCCGGCCGGCCGCGCCTGGGCGAGCCGCCCTTTTCCTGGGAGCGAAGCGCCGCCGACGCCTTGCGGCTGCACGGCCTCGACCGCTGGACGGACTGGAGCTCGGCCGGGATCGCCTACGTGCTCGAGCGCTACAACGGCTTCGGCTACCGCCTCTACCATCCGGCCACGCCGAGCCCCTACCTGTGGGGCGGCTCCATGGCCTACGCGCGCGGCAAGTACGCCGCCGACGGGAAATGGTCCGATACGCTCGTCAGCCGCCAATGCGGCGGCATGACCCTGCTGCGCCTCATGCTCGACGACGGCCTCGTCACGCTTGAAGCGTAGGCGACAGGGCCGCATGCCTCCCTTGCGGGAGGTCCAGGAGGGGCCGTCGCCCCCCTGGCCGTCGGAGGCGCTTTTTCTCCCCCTACTTGCCGCACGGTTCGGGCGGGGGCAGGACGCGGCTTTCCTGGCGGGTGCCGCCGTCCGTCGCCCGGGTGACGCACAGGGATTTGATCGGGTTGCCGTCGTCCACGAAATCGAAGGTGCCGGTCACGCCGTCGTGGGGCGGCAGCTCGATGAGCGCCCGGGTCACGGCCTCGCGGTCCGTGGAGCCGGCCCGGGCCACGGCGGCCAGGACCACGTCCACGGCGTCCTGGGTCAGGGCTCCGATTTCCGTGGGGGCGCGCTTGCGAGCCTGTTTGAATGCCGCGACGTAGGCCCGGGAGCGCTCCCCGGGCGAGCCTTCGCGCCAGTGGTCCACGAAATAGGCCCCGTCGAAGGCGGCCAGCCCCGACACCTCCCGGCCGTCCCAGGCGTCGCCGCCGAGGAGCGTGCCGGAAAAGCCGGCCTTGCGCGCGGCCAGGGCCAGCAGGATGCTTTCCTTGGTGGCGTTGGGAAAAAAGAGCGCCTGGGGGTTTTCGGCCAGCACCTTGGCCATGAGCGGCCCGAAATCGCGGTCGCGGTCGGCGTAGGTGAAAAGCCCGGCCGCGCCGCCGCAGGCCGTGAAGGCCTCCACGAAGGCCCGGGCCAGGGAGGTGCTCGACAGGCTGTCGCGGTTGGCGACCACGGCCACGCGCGAAAGCCCCAGCTCCCGGCTGGCCAGCCGGCCGATGACCAGCCCCTGGAAGGCGTCGGTGAAGGGGATGCGAAAGACATGGGGCCGCCCGGCCGTGACCACGGCCGCCGTGGCCGCCGGGGCGACGAGCGGCACGCCGAGCGCGTCCGCGGCCAGGGCGGCGGCGTTGGCCAGCCCGCTCGGATAGGGGCCGATGATCGCGGTCACGTGCTTGTGGGCGGCGAGGTCGCGCACGGCCCGGGCGGCCTGCTCGGGCGAGTCCTTGTCGTCCAGGGGAAAAAGCGTCACCCGGCAGGGCTTGCCGTCCACGGTCGGGACGCCGGCGGCGTTGGCCGCCTCCACGGCGAAGCGGGCGGCCTCCAGGGCGTCGCGCCCGGCGCGGAAACCCTCGCCGCTGAAGGTGGCCACCAGCCCCAGGCGCACCTCCGGGGCGGCCTGGCGCGCCCAGGCCGGACCGTGGCCCCAGCACAGGGCCGAGACAAGGGCCAGGACGGCGGCGAGGCGCGGACGGCGGCGCATGGGCGGCTCCTCGGGTTGCGACCCGTAAAAAGTACGTCGTTTTTTTTAAGAAAAAGAGTGGGCTGCCTCTGTCGTCCTCGCCAGAGCGGACACGTTCCCCGGGGCGGCGGCGCTAGGCTTTCGGCCTGATGCGCCCCTTGGCGGCGGCGAGGAAGGCCGATTCCCACCAGGCGAGGAACGTGAGGTCGGTGTTGCGGCTTTGGCCGAACACCACTTCCGGATCATAGGTCCACACGGCATGGCCGTAAAGGGCGGCCCCGCCCTGGCGCAGCTTGAGCTCGAAACGGGGCGAGGTCAGGATGTTGCGGGCCTTGAGCCGGGCCGCGTCGGCGCGCAGGGACTCGAAGTCCTGGCGGGTGAAGCGGTGGCGGTCGTGGACGAAGAAGGCCATGCGCGGGGCCGCGCCGATGTGGCGGCGCAGCATGTCGGGCAGGATGTCCCGGTCGGATTCCCCGAGCACGGCCACGTAGGGCGACTCGGCCAGGTCCCGGGCGGCGATGGTTCCGCCCTGGCCCCGCCAGCGCCAGATGTCGAAAGAGAGGCTGAAGATGGGCTTGCCCGTGGCCCCGAGCCGCTTCTCGGCCAGGGCCAGGGTCGCCTCCAGCGCGCCCGGCGCGGCGAAGACGCAGTAGGCCGAGGCGCTGCGAAGGACCGAGGCGTCGCGTCGCCAGCTCCCGACCGGAAACACGCGGTCCCAGCCCGGGCCCAGGTCGTCGGCGGTGAGGATGGCCAGCTCCGTGTCCCGGGCCAGCCTGGGATCGCCCAGGGCGTCCTGGAGGACGAGCAGGTGGGGGGAGAAGGCGCGCATGGCCTCGGTGGCGGCCCGGATGGGGTCGGCGTCCACCAGGCAGCGCACGTCCGGGGCGTAGCTGGCCAGCAGCGCCGCCTCGATGCCGGAATCGTCGGGATCGCCGCCGGGCTCGACCCGGTAGGGCAGGGCCGGCGGCCTGCCCTCGCCGAGGGGGGCGACCACGGCCGCGCCCACGTCCTGGGCGGCGGCCCAGCCGAGGAGCCACGAGGTCAAAAGCACCCGGCCCCGGCTTTCCGGGGACATGCCGCCCACGCCCACGGCCACGGCCCCGGGCCGGCAGGTGCGGCAAAGGCCCATGGCGCAAAGCCTGGCCTGCCCCCGCCGCCACAGGGCGTAGAGCCGCGAGACGGGGAACAGCAGCAAGAGCAGGAGCCGCCTGCCCAGGGCGAGGAGGCGGTCCCGGGGTGAAAAAAAAGCGGAGGGGCGGCGGTTGCGCCCCTCCGGTCGTCGTCTTGCGCCGGCCACGGTCAGCGGTCCGCTTCCGGAAGTGCGTGCTGCACGTTCATGTTCCGGCCGCCGGGAAAACCCGGAGGTCCGCTAGTCCCGGTTGGAGCCGCTGAAAAGCCGCAGCATCATGAGGAACAGGTTGATGAAGTCGAGGTAGAGGGTCAGCGCCCCGAGGATGGTCCCCCGGCGCACGGCCGTGGCGTCGTCGGCCGGAGCCGTCTCGCCCATCACCTTGAGCTTCTGGGTGTCGTAGGCGGTCAGCCCCAGAAACACCAGCACGCCCACGCAGGAAATGATGAAGTCCATCATCGCGCTTTTGGTGAAGATGTTGACGACGGAGGCGATGATGATGCCGATGAGCCCCATGAACAGGAAGCTGCCGAGCGAGGTCAGGTCGCGACGGGTGAGCAGGCCGTAGAGGCTCATGGCCCCGAACATGCCGCCCGTGACCAGGAAGGCGTTTATGATCACCGCCTTGGCGTAGACCGCGAAGATGGCGGCCAACGTCACGCCGTTGAGCGCGCTGTAGAGCAGGAAGAGGCCGCTGGCCGTGCCGGCGGACAGGCGGTTGATGGCGGCCGAGATGCCGAGCACCAGGCCGAATTCCACGATGATGAGGCCGAAAAACAGTATCTGGTTGCCGAAGATGGCCTGCATCAGGGCCGGGCTCGAAACCGTGAAGGCGGATGCCGCGGCCGTGAGCAGAAGCCCCAGGCACATCCAGCCGTACACGCCCCGCATGAAGGCGTTGACGACTTCGACGCGGGCCTGCGTCGTCGGCATCGAGCGATATGGAGAGCTCATTTGTTGTCCTCCTTGGAAAGACGGGCTGTCCTTTATGGACCTATAACGCGCGTCTTGGCGCGTGGCAAGGGCCGCTCGTTCAGCGGAAAAAGGGCCGCATCCAGGGCGTCACTGCAAGCCCGGGACGCAACTTTTCGAAGGCCGAGGGCGGCTGGCGCAGGAACTGCACGGCGGCCGGACCGGCTTCGGGCGCGCCGTTGGCCAGTTCTCCGGATGTGGCCGCGACGGGTGGCATGGCCCTGGCGTCGAGGCCGGCCTCGAAGGTCATGGCCGCCTCGGGGCTCGAGTGGAACAGGCTGCCGTCGGTGGCCATCTCCAGGCGCACCCGCGCCTCGGTGGTCCCCTTGGGCAGGGGCACGGCGTCCACGCGGGGATGGCCGTCGGTGTCGCTCCACAGCCCCGACCTGTCGCTTTTGAGCGAATAGACCTCCTCGAAGGGGCCGTCGCCCACGGCCACGGCCAGGCGCAGGGCGTTGTCGCCGGCCGGGTCGCCGAAGACGCGCGGGAAGGTGGTCAGCGTCAGGCGCGTCATGGGATACAGCGAGGCCAGGCGGTAGGTGGCCTGGCAGGGCGAGGCGCCGAGGCAGGTCATGACGGCCGCCTCGGGCCGCACCCGGGCGTCGCGGGTGGCAAAGAGGTCCTCGGGGGCGAAGTGGGCTTCGTCGAAAAGCTCGCGGACCAGGATGAAGCTCTCTCCGGTCCGGGCGTGGGTGACCGTGGCCTGTCCGGGCAGGCCCTGGGACAGGGGCAGGGGCTGGCCGGCCAGGACGGCCAGGGAGGGGCGCATGGCGCCGCGCGCCTTGTAGCCCACGGCGGGCTGGTCCAGGGCCACGGCCAGGGGCGGGCTCCCGGCCGGCGGCAGGTGCAGGTAAGGGTCGAGGAGCCAGGGGTCGTAGAGTTCCAGAACGGCCCGGCCGTCGGGGTCGCGGACGGCATAGACCGGGGCCAGTCCCGGGTGGGCGGCGAGGAAGGCCTCGGCCTCGGCCGGGGAGCCCAGGCCGGCGGCCGGATCGGGCGGAAATATCGCCGGGTCGCGGGAAAAGGCGGCCAGCCGCCCGGGGACCACGGCCGCGCCGCCCGAGGGACGGGCGGGCTGGCCCAGGTTGCCGAGCACCCGCGCCCATTCCCGTCGCATGGCCTGGACCGGCTCCGGCCCCTGGCCCCGGCAGTCGCAGTCCAGGGAGAAGGAGGCGGCCTTGACCGCGCCCTCGCGCGTGCCGTCGGAAACGGTCAGGGCCACGTACAGGACCGCTCCGGACAGCTCCTCTTGGGGGATCTCCCATTCACCGGCGACTTGATAGGCTCCCCGGTAGCCCGCGTCCGGTCGCGGCGGCCCGGGCGGGGAATGGGCGTCGAGCCGGCCCAGGGGGACGAGCCGGGCCGGGTCGCCGCCCGCCCGGACCGTGACCGCGGCGTCGGGGAAAAAGACGTTGCGCTTGAGGCAAAGGGCCGAGAGCCGCAGCCGGGCTCGGACGACCTCGGCCCCCTCGTCCAGGGAAAAGGCGTAGAGCGCCGTGCCCGGCCGGGACATGTCCGCGGGCGCGAGCCCGCCCTCGGTCAGGTTGACCGTGACGTTGTCCGTGGCGAAGGCCTCGGAGAAAAGGCGCAGGTCGCGGTAGCCGTCGGCGTAGCGCCAGCCGCCCGAGGCGTCGGGGAGAACGGGCAGGGGGGCGCGGTTGACCACGGCGCCCAGGGAGGCGTCGAAGGGGCGGTCGGAAAAGGCCGGGACCGTGCCGGGTGGATGCAGGCGGCCCGGGGAAAGGAACCAGTAGCGCTTGTAGCCGCGGCCGAACCGGCCCGTGGCCCGGCGGTAGAGGTCGCCCAGGTACCAGTCCCCGACGAAGCTGTAGTTGCGCTCGTCCTCGTAAAAGACCGCGTCCACGTTGTTTTTGTCCAGGGCCACCCGGCGCAGGGCCCCTTTGTCCGAATAGGTCTTGCCCTGGTAGAAGGCCGGGAAGTGCAGGTTGGAGGCGCCGGCCAGAAACAGGCAGGCCAGGGCCGCCGTCCAGCCCGCCGCCCGGGCGATGCCGGGCCCGGCCCGGCCGGCCAGGCGCGCCGCGAGCCTGCCCGCCGCCTCGGCCCCGAAGCCGAGTCCCAGGGCCAGCAGGAAAAAGCCGCTCATGACGTACTTGGGCGAGACGGAAAATTCCGTGCGCACGAGGTAGGCCGCGGCCAGGGGCGGCAGGCCCCAGGCCAGGACCAGCCAGGCCCCGGCCCGTCCCGGCCCGGCCAGGGCCAGGACCCAGCCGAGGACGGCCAGGGGCGCGGCGAACAGCAGCCGGTCGAACCCGCCCTGGTAGAAGTATTCCAGGAAGAAGCGGAAATTGCGCGCCATCTGGCCCCAGTCCAGGGGATTGGCCGTGCCTGTGCCGTAGAACGAGTGAAAGGCGTAGTACTGGGCCGGCAGCCAGGGAGCGTAGAGAAGCAGGGCCAGGGCGAAGGCCAGGCCGGCCCGGCGCAAAAGCCGCCAGGCCCCGGCCCGATCGCCCGAACGCAGCCGCAGGGCCGTGAGCCCGGCCACGTAGGCCCCGAGCCCGGCCAGGGCCGGCGCGGCCACGTAGGAGGCGTAAAGGCTCGCCCCCATGGCCGCCCCGCAGGCCGCCCACTGCCAGGGGCGGTCCTCGACGGTCGCCAGAAGCAGCAGCCAGGCCGCGCCGAGGCTCACGCCGTAATAGACCGCGTACCAGCGGATGTCGCGGGAGTAGTAGACGTGGAAAAGCGACAGGGCGCAGAAGAGCCCGGCCACGACGGCCGGCCGCAGGCCGCCGACGCGCCGGGCCAGGCCCATGACGCAGGCCAGGCCGAGGCAGCCGAAAACGACGCTCGGCAGCCGGATGATCGAGCCGTCGCGGCCGAAGTGCAGGGCCGCGTGCACGAGCAGGTGGTGCAGCGGCGGGCTGCAGTCGGTGCTCACCGGGGCGGGGCTCTGGTACATGAGCCCGGAAAGGAGCTGGGGCACGGGCGGCAGGGAGCGCCCCAGGGTGACGAACTCGTCCCACCACAGCTCCATGGAATCCAGGAAGAGCAGGCGCACGGCCGCGGCCACGGCGAGCACCAGCCACAGCGGCCAGTCGTCGCGCAGGCGTTGGGAAACGGACAAGGCGGCCGGCGTCACGGCCTGGCCTCGCCGGCGGGAACCGGTTCCAGGGGAGCCCGCACGTCGCCGAGGCCGACCAGCACGCCCGGCGGAGCCGTGCTGACGCGCAGATCCACGGCCATGCCGTCGGCGCGGAAAAAGACGGTCCGCAGCAGCCTACCGCCGGGGTCGTTCTGGCGCAGCGCGCCGCCGCCCTCGCCGGCCGGAATCGTGCCGTCGCCGAGATAGACGAAGTTGCCGTGGCCGGTCTGGACCACGAAAGGCGCGCCCGGGTCGCGCCACAGGGCCAGGATGGGCGTGTGCAGGACGATGTCCTCCCCGGCCGTGGCCGGGATGGGGGCGAAGAAGGCGGTCAGGGCCACGAGGGCCGTGGCCGCGAGTCCGGCCCGAGCGCGCCGGCGTCTCCGGGCGATCCGTTCCGTCCCTGTGCCGGGCGGGGCCGCGACGGTGGGGACCGTGTCCGGATGGTGTGCGCGCGGCGTGGGCATGGCGGCAGGATTTCTAGCCGCTTTGGCGTTTTTTGCCAAGCCGGAGCGAGCCGTGGCCGGCTTCCCCAGCCCGGCTTGCCGGGGACGGCCAAAGCCGGTAGGGAAGGCCAGGACTGCCAGGATGCTGCACGAACCCCTGCTTTCGGTAAAAAATCTGACCACGGTCTTCGACACGCCCGCCGGGGCGCTGACGGCCGTGGACGACGTGGACCTGGCCGTGGGGCGCGGCGAGATCGTGGCCGTGGTCGGTGAATCGGGCTGCGGCAAGACCGTGCTTTCCCTGTCGGTGCTGGGGCTCGTGCCGCCGCCCGGGCGGGTGGCCTCGGGCCGGGCGCTCTTTTCCGGCCGGGACCTGCTTTCCCTTTCCGAGCGGGAGCTTCGGACCGTGCGCGGGGCCAAGGCCTCCATGATCTTCCAGGAGCCCATGACCTCGCTCAATCCGGTGCTCACGGTCGGCGACCAGGTGGCCGAGCCGGTGCGCGTCCACAAGGGCTTGCCGCGCGGCCAGGCCCTGGAGGCGGCCCGGGAGATGCTGGCCCGGGTGGGCCTGCCCGACCCGGCCC
Source organism: Pseudomonadota bacterium (assembly GCA_023390395.1). GTDB lineage: Bacteria > Desulfobacterota > Desulfovibrionia > Desulfovibrionales > Desulfovibrionaceae > Solidesulfovibrio. The sequence continues at coordinate 8,955 of JAEWCY010000271.1, forward strand.
GGCGCATGGGCGGCTACCCCCACGAACTTTCCGGCGGCCAGCGCCAGCGGGTCATGATCGCCATGGCGCTGATTCTCTCGCCCGAACTCCTCATCGCCGACGAGCCCACCACGGCCCTGGACGTGACCGTGCAGCGGCAGATCCTCGACCTCATGACGGCTCTCGCCCGGGACACGGGCACGGCCGTGATCCTGGTCACCCACAACCTCGGCGTGGTGGCGCAGACGGCCGACGCCGTGGCCGTGATGTACGCCGGCCGGCTGGTGGAACACGCCCGGGTGGAGACCTTCTTCGACGGCCCGGCCCATCCCTACTCCCAGGGCCTGCTCGCCTCCCTGCCGCGCCTGTCGGCCCGGGGCGGGCGGCTGTCGCCCATCCCGGGCATGGTGCCGTCCCTGGCCGACCTGCCTTCGGGCTGCCATTTCCATCCTCGCTGCCCCCGGGCCTTCGGGCCCTGCGCCGGCGAGGTCCCGCCGCTTTTCCCCCTGCCGGACGGCCGGCGCGCGAGGTGCTGGCTGTATGGCTGACGGCGCGCCCCCCCTGCTCGAACTTGCCGGCGTGACCCGGACGTACGCGACGCGGGCGGGCTTTTTTGCCGGCGGCCGGCGCGAGGTCGCGGCCGTGGCCGGCGTGGACCTGGCCGTTAGGCCCGGGGAGACGCTGGGGCTCGTGGGCGAGTCGGGCTGCGGCAAATCGACGCTCGCCCGCCTGGCCGTGGGCCTCGAACCGCCCAGCTCGGGCACGGTGCGCCTGGACGGCCGCGACCTCTGGTCCGGCGGGGCCGCGGCGCGAAAGGACCTGCCCCGCCTGGTGCAGATGGTCTTCCAGGACCCCTTCGCCTCGCTCAATCCCCGGCTGCCCGTGGGCTGGACCGTGGCCGAGGGGCTGCGGGCCATGGGCGTGGGCACGGCCAGGGAGCGCCGGGCCAGGGTGCTGGAACTGCTCGGCCAGGTGGGCCTCGCTCCCGAGCACGCCCGACGCTTTCCCCACCAGTTTTCCGGCGGCCAGCGCCAGCGCGTGGCCGTGGCCCGGGCCCTGGCCCTTTCGCCGCGCCTGATCGTGTGCGACGAGCCGGTCTCGGCGCTGGACGTCTCGGTCCAGGCGCAGGTCATCAACCTCCTGGCCGACCTCAAGGAGCGCCTGGGCCTGGCCTACCTCTTCATTTCCCACGACCTGGCCGTGGTCGGCCACGTGAGCGACCGGGTGGCGGTCATGTACCTGGGGCGCATCGTGGAAACGGCCCCGGCCCGGGCGCTTTACGAGCGGCCCCTGCATCCGTATACCAGGGCGCTCCTGGCCGCGGCCCCGACAATCGAACCCGGCGCGCGCCGGACGGCCGGCTTGACCGGGGAGACCCCGGACCCGGCCGCGCCGCCTGCCGGCTGCGCCTTTCACCCGCGCTGCGAGGCGGCGGCCCCGGAATGCGCCGAGGCCGTGCCGCCGCTTCTCGCGGCCGGGCCGGAACATTACGTGCGCTGCGCGCGCCTTTCCTAAAAGGAGAACGAGGCATGGACCCCATCGAGAAAGCCGGCGAGGAAATCCTGCGCGTGTTCATGGCCGAGCACTGGGCCCGGTTCTACTACGCCGTGGAACAGGACGGCGTGGTCTTTCTGAGCGTGCCCGACGAGGCGCTCGCGGCCATGCGCGAGACCCATCCGGCCCTGGCGGACTTCGTCGCCGGCATCAACGGCCGTCCCATCGACATGGAGTCCTCCCAGCGCAACGTGGGCGAGTTCGTGTTCCAGTCCTTCGAGGGCGGAACCTTCCCCACGGGCACCGTGGCCAAGGCCTTCGACAGCAAGCACTTCCGCCTGATCATGCATCTTTTCTCGGTCTGGCTCTCGGGCCACGAGGCCGAGTTCGACGCCGAGGTCATGCCCTTCGCCGTCTGGGACAGCCTTTTCGCCGAGTGGCGCAAGGACCCGGCCGTGCTGCGCTTCGGCGATTCCCTGGCCGGCGGCGGCGATCCGTCCTCGGGCCAGACCGTGCACTAAAAAAGACATCGCCCCCGGTCGCCTGGCGAAAGGCAGGCTCGGACCGCAGGGGCGACGCAGGCCGGCCGTGTCGCCGTGCGCGCGGACAGCATGACCAAGGCCGCCCCGGACCCGAAAAGGGTTCGGGGCGGCCTTCGCCTATTTCTTGTAGCGCCAGCCCCGGTGGCGCATGCAGGTGGAAAAGACGTCGAGGTTGGCGTCGTCCTCGGACACGTTGGCCACCCAGCGGGTGGCCTGGGCCTCGATGGTGGGGTCGGGCTCGAAACGCTCCAGGGCGTAGGTCGGCGCAACGGCCATGTTGGCTTCCTGCTGGCAGATGGCGGTGTCCGCGGCCAGGCGCTGCTTGGCGTCGGCCGGATCGGCGATGCTCGGATTGACGTAGGTGGGGCCGCAGCCGGCAAGGGCCAGCACGGCCGCCGCGACGAGGCCAAGCGGGGCGAGGCGGAGGGTTTTGCGATCCATGAGCCTTCCTTTGCGGGATGAATGCTTCAAGGGATATTTTCTCTCACGGCGGTGTGCAACCTTTTTCCCGCCCGGGCGACTTTCCACCATGACGTGGTGTGGAATCCGCATCACGTCCCGCACAATCGCCCGGAGGAACATACCCATGGATTCGTATTTGTCCCTTGCTCTTGAAATCGTCAAAGCGCAGGCCAAGGTCCGCAACATGTCCGAGGAGGAGATCACGCTGATGGTCGGCCGCCTGGCCGGCAGCATCCGCGACATGGACTTGAACTCCTGCGGCGGCGACGGCGTCGCGTCCGGCAATGGCGCGCGCGATCCCAAAAAGGCCGTCAAGGAACGCAGCATCACCTGCCTGGAGTCCGGAAAGTCCTACAAGATCCTCACCAAGCGCCACCTGGCCAAGTTCGGCCTCACGCCCGAGGAATACCGCGCCAAATGGGGCTACCCCAAGGGCATGCCGCTGGTGTGCAAGGCCCTGCAACGGGAACGCCGCAAGAAGATGCGGGAGATGAAGCTCTGGGAGCGCCGGGCCGAGGACTAGCAGGACGCCCCCGATGCGATACGGCGGCATCGCTCGGGGACGACGTCGCAAGGAATCTCTTGTCTCCGGCGGCGGGCGCGCCTTTTGCGGAAAGGCTGCAGGCGCGTCGCCTTCCCGGACGGCGGGGACATTGTCCCCGCCGTCCGGGAAATCCCCATGCGGGCCTTTCCTCCCCCTCGCCCCTTGACTGGCCGGACAATCCGCTTATTTTTTTGGCGCTCGACACGCGCGAGTGCTGCCGCGTGGAGCGCCAGGAAAGGGCCTTGACAAAAAAAGGCCCAGGTACCACTTGTTGCGGCCGAAATCGCCGGCCAACCGACCGGCGGGGGAGTTAGACGATGCCCATCTACGAATACAAATGCGAAAAATGCGGTAACGTTTCGGAAATCCTGCAGAAACGGTTCGATGTCGACGAAGCCCCCTGCGAGACCTGCGGCGCGCCGGCCCACCGCATCATGTCCAATACCTCCTTCGTGCTCAAAGGCACCGGCTGGTACGTGACCGACTACAAGGCCAACGGCGGTTGCAGCGCCTCGGGCGGCAACTGCAACGGCAAGTCCGAAAGCAAGCCCGCCGCCGAATCCGGCGACGCCCCCGCCGCTTCCGCCGCTTCCAAGCCGGCCCCCGCCTGCGACAAGGCCTCCAGCGGCTGCGCCTCCTGCGCCGGCGCGTCGTCCGCGTCGACCAGCGCCAACGCCACCTCCTAGCGACCGCCAAGCATTTCGCCAGACGCGCCCCAGCGCCGCATGCGCTCCCTGGCCCGGGAATCCCCGGGAAAGGGCAGCGGATGCGGCGCGTTTTCGTGTTTCGGGAAGTGGGCTTGGAATGGGCGTGGAATGGGTGTGGGGATCGGGGTGAGGATGGGAGGAAGAATGCCTCCGGCGGCCGGGGGGGATGATCCCCCCCGGACCCCCTCGATGGGTGCGAGTGGGGGAAGGGTAAGCGGGTGGAGGCGTGGTCGTGGGCGGGAGTGCGTCGGCGAGGCCGGAATTGGCCTTTCGATGCCGTCGCTGCGCTCCAGGCTCGAAAGG
>JAEWCY010000088.1 GCA_023390395.1 Pseudomonadota bacterium
ATTTCGGGCAACGTGCTGGCCGGCTTTGCGGCCTGCGGGTTGCCCGAAATTCCGCGACCACCACTGCCGACGCAACGCCGCCCGACGTTCCCATCCACTCCCCCACTCGCCCCCATCGGGGAGGGTCCGGGAGGGGGTCACCCCCTCCCGGCCGCCGGAGGCCTCTTCGCCTTTCCCCTCTCTCCCCCCTCCCCCCTCCGCTCAGATCGGCCGGACGGCGACCTCGACGCCGCCGGGGAAGCCTTCCCGGTCGGCCGGGATGACGATGCAGCCGTCGGCGAGGAGCAAGGTCTTGAGCAGTCCGGACTTGCCGAGCACGGGGTGGGCCAGGGGGAGTTGGCCGGGGCGCGTTTCCAGGCGCACCCGGACGTGGTCTTCGCGGCCTTGTTTGGAGGCCACGTTTCGCGACAGGAGGGCCGGGAAGGTGCGGGGGGGCCGGTCGAAGGCCTCGGGGTCGCCGGCGAGGTGGGCGAGCAGCGGCTGGCCGAAGACGAGCATGACGATCTGGGCCGAGGTCACCTGTCCGGGCAGGCCGACGACGGGCTTGCCGCCCAGGCAGGCCAGGATGGTGGGCTTGCCGGGGCTTATGGCCACGCCGTGGGCCAGAATTTCCGCGCCGAGGCCACGCAGGGCGTCCAGGGTGAAGTCGCGCGCGCCGACGGAGCTGCCGCCGGAGAGGAGCGTCAGGTCGTTTTCGGCCACGGCCTGGGCCAGGGCCGCGGTGATGCCGGGGAGGTCGTCGGGCACGAGGGGGTAGGTTCTTGGCTTGCCGCCTGCGGCGGCGACCATGGCCGCCAGGGCATGGCTGTTGACGTCGCGGATCTGGCCCGGTTTGGGGCTGGCGGCCACGGGCACGAGCTCGTCGCCCGTGGAGAGCACGCCCACGCGGGGCAGGCCGCCGACGGGCACGCGTTCGTGCCCCAGCGCCGCCAGCAGGCCGATTTCCTGGGGCCGCAGCCGCGTGCCGGCGGGCAGCACGCATTGCCCGAGCGTCGCGTCCTCGCCGGCGAGGAGCATGTTGTCGCCCGGGGCCACGGGCCGGCGGAACTCCACGGCCCCGGCCCCCATGTCCTCGGTGTATTCCACCATGACCACGGCGTCGGCCCCCCGGGGCAGGAGGGCTCCGGTGACGATGCGGGCGCAGTGGCCCTGGGGAAGGGGATTTTCCGGGAGCAGGCCGATGGGGATGTCCATGGCCAAGTCGAGGTAGCCGGGGTTCGATTCCGTGGCGCCGAAGACGTCGGCGGCGCGCACGGCGTAGCCGTCCATGGCGGCGCGGGGGTGGGCGGGCAGGTCCTCGGCGGCCGTGACGTCGGCGGCCAGGAAGCGGCCGCGCGCGGCCAGGAGATCGACGGTGGTCGGGGTGAGCGGCGCGAACGAGCGCAGCAGGTCGCGGAACTGGGCCGTGGACACGGCCCGGAAGAAGCCTTCGCGCATGGCGGCGATCCTTGGGGCTTAGGGTAGGAGGTCAAGGGCCAGGCGGGCCGCGCCGTAGAGGCCGACGTGCTCGTGGCGCACCAGGCGCACCGGTGTTTTGCGCAACAGTTCCCCGTAGGTGGGGGAGTCGCGAAACTCCCGGCCGAATTCCGGGTGCGTGACCAGGACGGGGTTTTTCGCCGCCACGCCGCCGCTGACGTACACGCCGCCGGCGGCCACCAGGGAAAGGACGTACTGGCGCGCCGCCCGGCCGTAGAACCGGGCGAAAAGCGCCGTGGTCGGGTGCTCGGGCGTCAGCAGCGCGCCCACGGCGGCCGGGGGCAGATCCTCGCCGGTGAGGAACCGGTGCAGGCAGGCCAGGCCCGAGCCGGACACCACGGAATCGCCCCGGGCGTAGCCCTCGCCGGTGGCGCGGCACAGGAAGCGGCCGAAGGCGGCCTCCTGGTCGTCCCGGAAGGGAAAGGCCGCCTGCCCGGCCTCGGAAGCCAGGGCCTGGACGCAGCCTTCGCCCCGGGGCAGCAGCGCGGCGTGGCCAAGGCCCGTGCCCGCGCCGATCACGGCCCGGATCAGGTCCGGCTTCATCTCGCCCGGCAGGACGGTCTCGGCCGTGTCGCCAAGGAGCAGGCAGCCGTGGGCCTGGGCCAGGAAATCGTTGACGCAGGCGCTGGCGGCCAAGCCGTAATCCGCCTCCAGGCGGTCGAGGTCCAGGGGCCAGCCGATGTTGGCGAAGGAGACGCGCCGGCCGACCACCGCGCCGGGCACGGCGAAGACGGCGGCGTCGGCCTCGCCCGGGGGCAGGTCGAAGCCCGCGCCAGGGAGGCGCTCCAGCAGTTCGGAAAAGGAGGCGGCCTCGGCCGTGGGCAGGCTGACCTGGGCGACCAGTTCCAGGCGCCCCTCCGGCGAGGCGGTGAAGTGGCCGAAGCGGCTGCTGGTGCCGCCGACGTCCGCGGCCAGGATATGCCGCAGGGGCGCTGCGCCGGGCCGGGACATGGGGGCCTCCTTGAAACAGGGCGTGATTTGCGGCACGTTGCGCTCGCGCCGCCGGCAGTGTAGCCGGGGCCGGACCGGAAACGCAAGCATGGCCCAATCCCTTCCCTCCCTGGCCCTGGCCGCCGCCGCGCTGGGACTTTCCGCCGGGTTCTCGCCGGGACCGCTCTTCTCCCTGGTGCTGACCCAGACCCTGCGCCACGGCACGGCCGAGGGCGTGAAGGTGGCCCTGGCTCCGGTGGTCACGGACGCGCCCATCATCGTGCTGTGCTGGCTGGCGCTGTCGCGGTTTTCCGGCACGCCGGCCGTGCTGGGGGCGGTCTCCCTGGCCGGGGCGGCCCTGCTCGCCCGCTACGGCCTGGACTGCTTCCGGGCCTCGCCGCCGCAGGCCGAGGCGGTGCGGGAAGCGCCCCGGTCGCTCTGGCGCGGCGTGGCGGCCAACTTCGCCAACCCCCATCCGTACCTCTTCTGGACCGCCGTGGGCGTGCCGCTGCTTCTGGAGGCGCAAGCCTCGGGCCCGGCCGGGGCGGCGGTCTTCCTGGCCTTTTTCTACGTGGCCATCGTCGGGGCCAAGGTGGCGGCCGCCGTGGTCACCGGCCGGTGCGGCCGATTCCTGTCCGGCCGGGCCTATCGGCTGCTCATGGGGGCGCTGGGACTGTCACTTCTCTATTTCGCCGCAACGTTCGTCCGGCAGGGGATTTCCCTGCTCACCGCCCCATGACGCCGCATTGTCCTTTGCCGGGAAGGGCCGTATCATGTTAGCCTGCCCCGATCGCAACGCCCATCGCCCGCAAGGAGTCTCCATGGCCGCGCCGTTCACCTTGGCCCTCGTGCAGATGTCTCCGGAAAAAACCGTGGCCGGCTCCCTGGACAAGGCGGCCGCCCGCGTGGCCGAGGCCGCCCGGAAGGGGGCGAACGTGGTCTGCCTGCCCGAGCTTTTCGCCACGCCCTACTTCTGCCGCAACCAGGACCACGCCGCCTTCGACTTGGCCGAACCCATTCCCGGGCCGACCACCGCGGCCATGGCCGCCGCAGCCAAGGCGGCCGGCGTGGTGGTGGTCGCGCCGCTGTTCGAGCGCCGAGGCCCGGGCTGCTTCCAGAACTCCCTGGCCGTGCTCGGCCCGCAGGGGGAGACGCTCGGCGTCTACCGCAAGATGCACATCCCCCACGACCCGGGGTTCGAGGAAAAATTCTACTTCGCGCCCGGCGACCTGGGCTTCAAGACGTTCGCCACGCCGTTCGGGCCCATCGGCACGCTCATCTGCTGGGACCAGTGGTTTCCCGAGGCGGCCCGGGCCACGGCGCTTCAGGGGGCCATGGTCCTGCTCTACCCCACGGCCATCGGCTGGCACCCCTCCGAAAAGGCCCAGTACGGCGAGACCCAGCGCGACTCCTGGATCACCGTCCAGCGCGGCCACGCCATCGCCAACGGCGTCTACGTGGCGGCCGTCAACCGGGTGGGGGTCGAGGGTTCGGGCCCGGGCTACGGCGAAACCCTGGAATTCTGGGGCTCCTCCTTCGTGGCCGATCCGTCCGGGCGCATCGTGGCCCAGGCCGGCCTTGCCGAGGAGGAGATCGTCACGGCGGTCATCGACCCGAACGCCGTGGAAACCAGGCGGCGACACTGGCCTTTCCTGCGCGACCGCCGCATCGACGCCTACGGCGACCTGTGCCGGCTCTACAACAAGGATGCGGGAGGGAAATCGTGAAACGCAACATCTACCTGCGCACCATTCCCATCGAGGAGGCCCTGGCCAAGGTCAAGGCGGCCATCGACCGCAAGGCCCTGGTCGGCACGGAGCGCATCGACGCCTCGTGCGCCGCCGGACGGGTCACGGCCGAGCCGATCATCGCCCGCTATTCCTCGCCCACGTTCCACAGCGCGGCCATGGACGGCATCGCCGTGCGGGCCTCGGACACGTTCTCGGCCCGCGAGGGCGCGCCCGTGCGCCTGCGGCCCGGCGAGGACTTCGTGTTCGTCAACACCGGCCACGCCCTGCCCCCGGCCTTCGACGCCGTGGTCATGATCGAAAACGTGGTCATGGACGGCGAGGCGGCCACCATCGAGGCCCCGGTGGCCCCCTTCGCCCACGTGCGGCGCATCGGCGAGGACATCGTGGCCACGGAGATGATCCTGCCGCGCCACCGGCGGGTGACGCCCTACGACATAGGCGCGCTTTTGTCGTGCGGCGCGTACGACATCTCCGTCTACGAAAAGATCCGGCTGCGGGTCATCCCCACCGGCGACGAGGTCATGGACTTCACCACGCGGCCCGAGCCCGGCCCGGGCCAGGTGGTGGAGAGCAACTCCATGCTGCTGTGCGCCCTGGCCGCCTCCTGGGGCATGGCGTGCGCGCGCGTGGCCCCGGTGCGCGACGACCCCGAGGCCCTGGCCGCCGCCCTGGAGGAAGGGCTGGCCTCGGACGCCCACGTGGTGGTCGTCGTGGCCGGCTCCTCGGCCGGCAGCAAGGACTTCACCCGAGCCACCATCGAACGCGTGGGCGAGGTGCTGGTGCACGGCGTGGCGGCCATGCCGGGCAAGCCGTCCCTTCTGGGCCACGCCCGGGGCAAGCTGATCGTGGGCGCGCCGGGCTATCCGGTGAGCTCCGTGGTCTGCTTCGAGCGCCTGCTCTATCCGCTGGCCTGCTGGCTGACCCGGACCGAGCCCCAGTCGCGCCAGACCGTGACGGCCACCCTGGCCCGCAGCGTGCCCTCGCGCATCGGCATGGTGGATTTCGTGCGCCTGGCCGTGGGCCAGGTCGGCAACAGCTTCGTGGCCCTGCCCCTGTCCCGGGGCGCGGGCAGCATCTCCAGCCTGACCAAGGCGCAAGCCGTCACCCAGCTCCCGCCCGAGGCCGAGGGTCTGGAATCCGGGGCCCGGGTCACGGCGGAACTGCTGGTCGACGCCGACGAGCTTTCCCGCACCCTGGTGTGCGTGGGCAGCCACGACAACACCCTGGACATCCTGGCCGACATGCTCATGCGCCGCGATCCGCCCATGCGCCTGGCCTCCAGCCACGTGGGCAGCATGGGCGGGCTCATCGCGCTCAAAAACGGCGCGGCCATGCTGGCCGGCTCCCATCTTTTCGACCCGGCCACGAACGACTACAACTTCCCCTTCCTGGCCAAGTACCTGCCGGGCCTGGCCGTGACCGTGGTCAACCTGGCCATCCGGCAGCAGGGCTTCATCGTGGCCCCGGGCAACCCCAAGGGCATCCGCGGCGCGGCCGACCTGGCCCGGCCGGACGTGCGCTTCATCAACCGCCAGCGCGGCGCGGGCACGCGGGTGCTGCTGGACCATCACCTGAGCCGGGCCGGCCTGTCGCCGGAACACATCCAGGGCTACGACCGCGAGGAGCACACCCATATGGCCGTGGCCGTCAACGTCAAGACCGGCGCGGCCGACTGCGGCCTGGGCGTCTTCGCCGCGGCCAAGGCCCTGGGCCTCGACTTCGTGCCCCTGGCCAGGGAACGTTACGACCTGGTCGTGCCCCAGGCCTTTGCCGACGATCCCAAGGTCGCGGCCGTGCTCGAGGTGGTGGGCGACGAGGCCTTCCGGGAGCGGGTGCTGGCCCTTGGCGGCTACGAGACCGAATGGACCGGCCGGATCATGGCGCCGGGAATGGGGCTGCCCGGCGAACCGGCCGCCTGACCGGACCGGGCGATACGCAAAACGCAGAGGGATGCATGGACTGGAAACTGCTTTTCACGACCTTCGCCACCATCTTCGTGGCCGAACTCGGGGACAAGACGCAGCTGGCCTGCGTGCTCACGGCGGCGGATTCCCGCAAGCCCTGGATCGTCTTCGCCGGCTCCTCCCTGGCCCTGGTGGCCACGAGCCTGCTCGGCGTGATCTTCGCGGAATTCATCTGCAACTTCGTCTCGCCCGACATCATCAAGAAGGTCGCGGCCGTGGCCTTCGTGGTCATGGGCGTGCTCATCTACTTCGACAAGCTCTAAGCCCATGCAAGACGAACGCCTTTCCCTGGACCTGCGCGCGAAGTGCTGAGGCCTGGGCCTGGAGATAGGTTGGTATCTCCGCCTCTCCCGGGCCAGGGAACTGGAGTTCCTGGTCGCGCCGAACGCCCGCCCCGTGCTTGAGGACCAGCTGGCCACGGTGTCGGGCTGGCTGCTCGCCGTGGTCGAGGAAGAAGGCTTTCTGCGGGCACGCTTCACCCGTCGCGCGCCCGGGGGCGGCCCGGCCGGCTGACCCTGCGCCGCGAGCCTGGACATTTCCGCCGGAATCCTGTCTATGACAGGCATGGGACACCTCCTCGCCAGTCTGCGGCAATGGGTGTTCGGCCGCTCCATCGCAACGCTTCTGACCGCCGTCGTGCTCATGGCCGGGCTTCCGGCCACGGGCATCATCGTGGCCACGAGCTTCGAGAACAGGCGCGCGGCGGAAACCCTGGCCCGGGAGGAGCTGCGCAACCTGACCCGGGGCCTCGTCGCCATCCAGAACGGCGTGGAGAACCAGTCCCAAGCCCTGCTCGTGGCCCTGGCCCACACCGAAGAGGCGAGCGAGCGCACCCTGCCGGCCCTCAATCGCCTTTTCACCTCCCTGCTCGCCGACCATCCGGAAATGTCCAACATCTTCCTGACCGACGCCTCCGGACTGGTGGTCGCCTCGGGCCTGCCCGCCTTCCTGGGCGTGAACCTTTCGGACCGCTCCTATTTCAAGGACGCCGTGGCGCGCCGGGACCTCGGCATCAGCCGGTTCATCTTCGGCCGGGCCACGGGCAAGGCCATCCTGGCCTTCGCCAAGGCCGACCTGGACGCCCGGGGCAAAATCAAGGGCGTCATCGGCCTGTCCTACTATCTCGAAGGCTACGACCGGTTCCTGCGCGGCCTCGAACTGCCGCCCCACGTCCGGGTCACCATGGTCGACGCCGACGGCCGGCGCATGGTCGCCTACCCGCCAGACTCGCGTTACCCCCTCGGAGAGCAGATCACGCCCCATATCCTGGAGCGCTACGACGCTTCCCAGGGTGACGCGGGCTTTTTCATCGACGTGCGACGCACCGGCGAGGAAGGGCTCTTCAGCTTCGCCCGCATGCGCCTGGAACCGAACGAACCACCGTATCTGACCATCATCGTTTCCAGCACCCGCGCCGAGGCCTACGCCCAGGCCGACGTCCAACTGCGCAAAGGCCTGGCCCACGCCTTCCTGGCCATCCTCATGGCGCTGGTCATCGCCCGGGCCGCCGGCAAGTACGCCATCGGCCGGGGCGTCGCCAACCTGGCCGACGCCGCCGCGCGGCTCACCGGCGGCGACCTGGACGCCCGGGCCGAGACCGCCGCGGACAGCGGCAGCCTGGAAGTGCGCCGCCTCGGGGAGAGCTTCAACGCCATGGCCTCGGCCCTGCAACGGCGCGAGCAGGAGCTGGACCAGGCCATGACGGCCCTGACCAAGATGCGCTCCATGCTGCACAACATCCTGGAATCCATGCCCTCGGCCATCATCGGCCTGGACGGCACGGGCCACGTCACCCACTTAAACGGCACGGCCACCAGCCTGTTCGGCCTGGACAAGGACGCGGCCATGGGTCGCGAGGCCGCCGAATCCCTGCCGCTGCTCGCCGATTACATGCAGACCGTGGACACGGCCCTGCGCGAACGCCGCGCCCTGGTGGTGGAAAAGCTCCCCCTGCCCCAGGGCGGAGACACGCACTTCCTGGACATGTTGCTCTATCCCCTCATCGCCAACGGCACGGACGGCGTGGTCATCCGCTTCGACGACGTCACGGACCGTGAACGCGCCCTGGAGGAAAAGACCGTCCTGCTCAAGGAGATCCATCACCGGGTCAAAAACAACCTCCAGATCATCCTGAGCTTCATCGGCCTGCAGGCCGACGACGCCGACAACCCGGCCGAGCGCGACCGCCTGCGCCGCCTGGAGATCCGCATCCGGTCCATGGCCCTGGTCCACCAGCAACTCTACAACCACGGCGACTTCGCCGCCATCGACCTGGCCGAGTACCTGCGGGTCCTGTCCCAGGGCGTGCTGGGCGTCTATGCCGATGTCGCCTCGCGGGTGCGCCTGGTCCTCGATACGTCCCCGGTCCGCCTGCCCCTGGACAAGGCCGTGCCCTGCGGGCTCCTGTGCAGCGAACTGCTCACCAACGCCTGCAAGCACGCCTTTCCCGGCAAGGCCACGGGCACGCTGCGCCTGGGCTGCCGCCAGGAGGACGGCCTGGCCCGCGTCTGGGTGCAGGACGACGGGCAGGGGCTTCCCCCGGGCTTCGATTTCGAAGGGGCCGGCAGCATGGGCATGACCCTGGTCAAGGAACTCGCCCGCCAGCTCGAGGGCCGGGCCACGCTGACTCGGCCGCCGGACGGCGGCCTGCGCTTCGAGGCGGTCTTTTCCGTGGAGACTGAAGCTTTCGTCCGGTAGGGGGCGAAACGCAGGCCTGGCTGCGCGCCGCGTGCGCCCTTGGCTCAGGGGCCGGCGAGGAGATGGTCCGGGAAGAACACCCGGCCCCCGTAGCTCCATATCTGGGCGTTCTTTCCCCGCAGGCCGACGACGATCCGGGAATCCCCGAGCTTGCCGGGCGGCAGCGTCACGGCCCGTGGCTCCAGGGCCGGAGTCCACCTGTCGGGCGCGTCGCCGTGAAACGCCAACAGCGCCGTTTCCTTGCCGTCGGGCCCGAGCAGGGTCACGGCGACCGCCTCGTCCGGGGAACAGGCCCGGGGCAGGACGTCGAGGGTCCTGTCCGCCGGCTCCTCCAGAAAGCGCAGGACCAGGCGGCCCGGGCTGGCCGGGTCGGCCGGCGCCGTGACCAGCCAGCCGTCCTCCACGGTCTGGACGAGGTTTTCCGCGCGCTCCACGGCCAGTTGCGGGGCGAAGGCCAAAAGCCGCCACCTGGCGTCCGGCTTGTCGCGCAACTGCGGCCACTGGGCGAGGTAGCCGAAGGATTCCGGAAAGGCTGCCACCGCCGGGAGCTTGACCGGACCGAGGAAGGTCAGGAGGCCGGGATCGGTGATCAGGGCCTTGTAGACCTCCCAGGCCAGGACGAGGTTGCCGTAACGGGTCAGGTGCATGGTGTCGGAATACAGGTCGCGGATGCGGGCCGGGTCTCGGGTCAGGTCGTCGAAGACGGGCTGGGGGTCGGCCAGGCGCGCCCCGGTTTCCCTGGAAAGAGCCTCGTCGGCCTGGCGCACGGCCCGGCGGCCGAAGACGTAGGCCCCGGCCAGGGGCACGGGAAGAGCGTAAGGCAGGCGCTTGCGGGCCTCGCCCGGCCCGAGGTCCGGCCTGACGATCCAGGGATAGCGCACCAGCAGGACCTCGATGCCCTTTTCGCGGCTGGCGGCGATGAGCCGGGCGAGGTTGTCCTTGTAGCCGAAATGTTCGAACCGCGCTGCCAGGATGCCGTCGGCCAGCCCCAGGGCGCTCAGGGAGGCCAAGCCCGCCCGCGACGCGGCCTGGAAAAGGGCCGAGCGCTCCAGCCAGCCCGCCGGACCGGCCGGAGCCTCGTTCGCGTCGCCGCCGGACCGGTTCACCAGGCGCACCAGCAGGTCCTGGTTCTTCTTCTTTCCGGCGTCGATGACGTCCAGGCGGGTGTTGTAGGCGGCCAGGACGTCATTGATGCCGTCCATGACGCAGTACATATCCGGGGAAAGCGCATCGAGCTCGCGGGCGGCGCGGATGCGGCTGTGCCAGGAATGGTAGCCGAAGACGCCGGCGTTGACGACTTCGACCCGCTTGCCCGTGCCGGCCAGGGCCCGGGCGAAGAAGTCGTTGAGGATCTCGGGATAGGCGTAGCTGTTGTGGCCGGCGTTGCTGCCTATGGTGGTGGAGCCGCCCAGGCAGACGATGCGGAAGGTGTCCGCCGGCTTGGCCGGGGAAAAGGCGAAAGCGCGGTAGCCCAGGGCGTTGGTGCGGTATTCCGACACGGCCCGGTCCGGGGCCAGGCGGTAGCCGAGCACCGGGTCGGCCGTCCCCAGGCCCTTGATGGAGGCCCAGCCCACGTCGAGGCGCGTCATGTCGCGGGCGTCGCGTTGCGAAGGGGCAAGCAGCAGCCGGGCGCCCAGTTCGCACAGCAGCAGCGCCGCCGCGACGGCGCAGGCCGCCAGCGAAAAATTGCGGAACAATGATCGCATCCATCCACCGTTGCGGGAATCTCTTCCAGCCAGCCGACGCGGCTCGGATTTGTCTCGTCCTTGCGGCTATATACCAAAGAGCCTTCGGCAGGAAGCGCATTGTATTTCATACTTGAAATGTCTGGCTCTGCGTGCCGTAACGATGAATATTTTTTTGACACTCTAATCTCTACGTTAAGAAATCATGTAGATCTGGACATTGATTTCGATGTTTTCTCGAATATATAATTCAAAATCGTGTCAACACAATTAAGTTGTCCGCGCCAATTGAGGCATTATCCCTGAAATTCATCCATTCACGCCTTGCCGTTTCCACACGTCGCATTCCATCTTGCGCCTTGATGCAGCCTGTTCAAAAGGCACTGCCGACCTCTCGCCGGGCCGAGGCCTTGTCTCGCCTTGTCCTTGCAGTGCTGATGGAGAAAGGGGACGACGCCCGGCCGAAACCAGGGGTGCGGTCGCCCCCGCATGCCGGCTCGTCGCTTGAGGGGGCACGCTTCGGGGCTGTCGCGTCCCGCCCCTTTTGCGGATGCCGCGGCGCGAAACGCCCGGGCCGCCCAATGCTGCGCCCCGGACAAACACGTCGGCAGCTTTATGAAAAAACAGTTCTCCTAGCATGTTGTCCCCTCAAAAAGCCTGCGCTTTTCGAGGGGAGGCGCGGCGCTAGGCGCGGCCCCGGGCCTGATAGCGGTTGATGTGCTTTTCCAGGCGGCGGGAGAGTTCGGTGAGGCAGAAGCAGATGACGAAATAGAGCAGGGCGATGGCGATGAAGATTTCCGTGGGCGCGGTCAGGGTGCGGTTGTTGATCTGGGTGGCGGCCTTGGTCAGTTCGTTGACGCCGATGATGAACGCCAGGGAGGTGTCCTTGGTCAGGGAGACGAACTGGTTGACGAAGGACGGGATCATGTTGAACAGCGCCTGGGGCAGGATCACGTGGACCATGGCCTGGGCGTGGGAAAGCCCTGTGCCCCTGGCCGCCTCCATCTGGCCCTTGGGCAGGGCCTCGACCCCGGCCCGCACGATCTCGGCGATGTAGGCGCTGGTGAAGACGATGAGCGCGATCACGGCGCTCTCGGCCTCGGGCAGGGTCTTGCCGAGCAGCACCGGGGCCAGAAAGTAGAACCAGAAGACCACCATCAGAAGCGGCGTGCCGCGGATGACCTCGATGTAGGCCATGGCCGGCCAGCGCAGCCGCCTGTCCCGGGCGATGCGCGCCAGCCCGATGCTAAGGCCCAGCCAGAAGGCGCCGAAAATGCCGGCCAGGGCCAGGATCGCGGTCATGGCCAAGCCGCCGAGGGGCCCCTTGGGATAGGCTCCCACCAGCAGATAGCCGAAATTGTTGTAGACGACGTTCCAATGCACGGCGTCGTCCCTTTAGCGTCGCGCCTTGGAAGCGCATGCGCTTCGGGAACGACGGAATAGTGTAGTTTTTCTCTCTCTAAAAAATATGTTCATATTTTTTAGGGACCCTGTTTCATCGCGCCCGCGCGCGGAGCACGCGCCGGTCGTAGAGGTTGACGCCCAGGGAAACGACCAGGGAGATGCACAGGTACATGGCCGTGGACACGGTGAAGGCCTCGAAGCCGTGGAAGGTGTGGGCCTCGATCTGCCGGGCCATGTAGGTCAGGTCCATGACGCCGATGGTCATGACCAGGGACGAATTCTTGATGAGGTTGAGGAACTGGGAGATCAGCGGCGGGACGACCACCCGGAAGGCTTGGGGCAGGATCACGTAGGCCATGGCCTGGAGAAAGGACAGGCCGCAGGCCCGGGAGGCCTCCAGCTGGGTCTTGGGGATGGAGAAGACGCCGGAGCGGATCTCCTCGGCGATAAACGCGCTGGTGTAGACGGTGAGCGCGATGACGCCGCAGGCGAACTCGAAGTCGTGTCCGGCCAGCCAGTCGTTCACGGCCATGGGCAGCACGTTGTAGGAGCCGAAGTACCAGAAGAAGATCTGCACCAGAAGCGGCGTGTTGCGGAAAAACTCCGTGTAGGCGGCGCTGGCCCAGACCAGCGGCCGGACCTTGGACAGGCGCAGCACGGCCACCGCCGTGCCCAGGGCCAGGGACAGGACGATGGAGACGGCGGAGATGTGCAGCGTGGTCACGAGGCCCGACACGAGCCACTGCCCGTACTCCCCGCTGACCACCTGGCCGAAGTCGAAGTTGTACGCCAAGAACGCTCCCCGAATCCCTGCCCGTCGTTTGCCGCCGCCCCCTCAGGGCCGGCGGGAGACGCCGCCCGAAACGGGCGGCGTCCGGTCCATGGCGCGGCCTAGGGCCACAGCTCCATCTTCCAGGTCAGGGGCAGGTGGTCCTTTTTGCCCGGGCCGAACCATTTCTCGTAGATCTTCTGGTATTCGCCGGTCTCCCACATGTCCATGAGGGCCAGGTTGACGGCGTCGCGGTAGTCGGAGTCGTTTTCCGGCAGCCCCAGGCCGTAGGGCTCGGGCGAGATGTAGTCGCCCACGATCTCCCAGGCCTCGGGGTTGTCGTCGCTGTTCCTGATGCCGACCAGGATGGACTCGTCCGTGGTCATGGCCTGCACCTTGCCCTGCTTGAGGGCGAGAAAGGCCTCGGGGTAGGTCTCGAAGGAGATGACCGTGCAGCCGGGCTGGGCCTTTTTCACGTTCTGCTCGGAAGTGGAGCCCTTGACCGAGGCGACCTTCTTGCCGGCCAGGTCGGCCGCGGAGGCGACGCCGCCGCCCTTTTTGACCAGCAGCTTCTGGCCGGTCATGAAATAGGTGATGGAGAAGTCGATCTGGTCCTCGCGCTCCTTCTTGTGGGTCATGGTGGCGGCCACGATGTCCACCGCGCCCTGGGCGAGCATGGGAATGCGGGTGGAGGAGGTCACGGGCTTGAGTTCGAGCTTGACGCCCAGGCGCTTGGCCAGGGCCTCCATGAGGTCGATCTCGAAGCCGACGATCTGGTTGGTCTTCTCGTCCACGTAGCCGAAGGGCGGCTGGGAGTCCTTGACGCCGGCGACGAGCACGCCGCGCGACTTGATGTCGTCGAGCTTGCCGGCCGTGGCGAACGGGGCCGCGCACAGCACGGCGAGACAGACGGCGGCTGAAATCCAGGCGACCTTGCGCATGGGAGCCTCCTTGCGGGCGGTTTGGCGTTTCCCCGGGGCCGTGTCCGGCGCGGGGCTCACAGGATTTCCTTGAGGAACAGCTTCGTGCGGTCGTGCTTGGGATTGCCGAAGAATTCCCCGGGCGGCGCGCCTTCGAGGATCTCGCCGTGGTCCATGAAGACCACCCGGTCGGCCACCTCCCGGGCGAAGCCCATCTCGTGGGTCACGCACAGCATGGTCATGCCTTCTTCGGCCAGACCGACCATGGTTTCCAGCACTTCCTTGATCATTTCCGGGTCGAGCGCCGAGGTCGGCTCATCGAACAGCATGATGCGCGGGTTCATGCACAGCGAGCGCGCAATCGCCACGCGCTGTTGCTGGCCGCCCGAAAGCTGGCCCGGATATTTGTGAGCCTGTTCGGGAATCTTCACCCGCTTGAGGAAGTGCATCGCCGTCTCCTCGGCCTGCTTCTTCGGGATCTTGCGGACCCAGATCGGCGCCAGGGTGCAGTTCTCCAAAATGGTCAGGTGCGGGAACAGGTTGAAGTGCTGGAACACCATGCCGACCTCGCGCCGGCCCTCGTCGATCTTCTTGAGATCGTTGGTAAGTTCCTTGCCGTCGACGACAATCTTGCCCTTCTGATGCTCCTCGAGACGGTTGATGCAGCGGAGCATGGTCGACTTGCCTGAGCCGGACGGACCGCAGATGACGATCCGCTCGCCACGCATCACTCTCAGGTTGATGTCCTTGAGAA
>JAEWCY010000096.1 GCA_023390395.1 Pseudomonadota bacterium
CGGCTATGCCGCCTACGGACTGTGGCTTTCCGGCGCGGACAACCGGAGCACGCCCTGGCCCCAGTTCTCGGACGGCCTCGGCCGCTATTTAAGCCTCGTCAGCTACGTGAACTACCCGTTTCGGGAACGCCTGTGGCGCGCGCCCTACCGCCGCGTGCTGACGGCCCCGTTTGCCTGGCACGAGGCCGCGTTCGCCGCCGTGGACGGGTTGCCGCCCCTGGCCCAGGCCCGGCTCCTCGACATCGCCGGCTATCTCCAGGGCGACATCCTGACCAAGGTGGACGTGACGAGCATGGCCCACGGCCTGGAGCTGCGCACGCCGTTCACGGACGTGCACATCATGGAACTGGCCCTGCGCATGCCCGAGGAGCTGCTCATGGCCCGGGACGCGAACGGCGCGT
The DNA here is from genome assembly GCA_023390395.1 of Pseudomonadota bacterium. Taxonomy (GTDB): domain Bacteria; phylum Desulfobacterota; class Desulfovibrionia; order Desulfovibrionales; family Desulfovibrionaceae; genus Solidesulfovibrio. Next base: position 402 of record JAEWCY010000096.1, read on the forward strand.
GGCAGGGCAAGCTCGCGCTCAAGCGGCTGTTGTCGCGCCATTTCCCCGAATCCTTCGTCAACCGGCCCAAAATGGGGTTCGCCCTGCCCCTGGCCGACTGGTTCGGGCAAAACGGCCCCTACCGCGCGCACCTGACCGCGCGCCTGACCGGACCGGACTCGCGGCTGTCCCCCTTTTTCCACCCCGAACCCATAGAACGTCTGCTTGCCGCCACCAGCACCGGGCCGCTGTGGGTGCTGCTCACCCTCGAACAGTGGCTGCGCCAAAACGGCTATTGAGGAACACGGCGTGGAAGGCAAAACGCGGCGGGCCGGAGCGATCCGGGTCCTTTTTTTCTACGATGTGGCCGGCTGGGCCTGGTGGAACAAGATCCGCCACATCAAACGCCACGCGTCGCCGGCCCTGGCGGTCGACATGCTGCCTGTGGGCGCGGCCTTCGACCACGCGGACTACGACTTCGTGGTCATCTTCGAGCATTTTTTCCTGCGCCGCTTGGGCGGCGTGCCGCGCGAAAAAATCGTCGTGGGCTGCTGCTGCCCCAGGACCCTGGACGGCCTGGCCGCGGCCCTGCCCGGCTCGGGCGTGGCCGCCGCGCTGCTCAACAACCTGGCGGCCTACGAGGCCCTCAAGGGAGTGTACCGGGCCTACTACTGCCCCAACGGCGTGGACGAGGCGCTGTTCACCCCGTCGCCCACGCCGGCGACGCGATTTTCCGTGTGCTGGGTCGGCAACGGCGCGTCCATCGGCGACAAGGGTCTGCCCCGCATCCGCGCCGCCTGCGCCATGGCCAAGGTGCCGCTTCTCGCCCTGGACCAGGAGGAAAACATCGCCCAGGGGCGCATCCTGGACCAGACGACGCTGCGCGACACGCTCTACCGCAAGGCCGCGGCCTACGTGTGCGCCTCGCGGGCCGAGGGCACGCCGAACCCCTGCCTGGAGGCCATGGCCTGCGGGCTGCCCGTGGTCACCACGCCCGTGGGCAACATGCCCGAGCTGGTGGTCGCAGGGGAAAACGGTTTTTTCTGCTCAGGGGAGATCAAGGACCTGGCCGCGGCCCTCACACGGCTGCGCGAGGCGGACTGGCGGGCGATGGGCCGAAACGCCCGGGCCGCGATCGTTTCCGGCTGGACCTGGAAACGCAACGCGGCCCGCTACGAAGCCATGTTCCGGGAGCTGGCCGGCGCGCCGGAGCTCCCGGAAACGGCATAAACGCGCCTGCGGCTCAGCGCAGGCCTTCGCGCAGCTGCACCACGTTCCAGCCCGCGGCCTTGAGCTGTTTTGCCGCCAGGGGGCTGACCTCCCCGGAGACGAGCAATTTCCTGCTTTTCACCTTGTAGAAGGCGGCCGTGTCCCCGAACGTGCGGGCGATGTCCGCCATGGTCGGCGTCCAGGCCAGATAATCCAGGGGATAGGCCACGAGCAGCCCGTCGGCTTGGGTGACGGCGGCGAGGTACTTGCCGGCCTTGACGAACCGCGCGAGCTTGTCCGTGGTGGCGTTGCTGTTGGCGTAGAGTTCGGCCATGCGCGTGCGGAAGTGCGCCAGATCGTCGTTGTCCGTGAGAATGCACTGGTTGATGAACAGCGGCCGGTCGCCCACGCCCGTCATCTTGTCCAGGGCCAGCACCAGCCGGGTCTGCTCGATGGGGTCGAAATGGGGGTTTTCCACGAACAGGTCGGCGACGTCGGCGGTCACGCCCATGGACTTGAGCCGTTCGCGGTTGGCCGTGAACAGGTCCTGGGGCGGGGTGCTCACGTCCACCGGGCTTTGCGGCGTGGCGTTGTTGCCCATCCAGACCAGGGCCGCGCCGCCGGGAATGGCGGCCGAACCCGCAAACGAGCCGAAGAACTTCGCGCCGGCCAGGCGCTTGAGGCTCTCCTGCAGCACGGGGTTCTTGGAATAGGGGTCCACGCCATAGGTCTTGGCGCAGTCCCGCATGGCCTTGTTGTAGCCGAGCAGGTCGCCCACGGTGCCCTTGTCGTCGGTGGGGCGTTTTTCCTTGCTGGACTCTTCCGCCCGGTTAAAGGCCTTGCCCACGTTGGAAAACGTCTCGCCGGGGCTCGTGATGAGATTGAACACGCCCTTGACCGCATTGACGCCGGACATGCCGATGGACTTGCCGATCTCGGCGCCCTTGTTGACGTCGTCCATGGCCGCCGCGGCCTGCAGCTCGTGTATCCGCGTATAGAGCAGGGCCGTGGACTCCACGCGCAGGTCGCCCTTCTTCGTGTGCACGGTGTAGACGTTCATGTAGCCGTCGTTTTTCACCTTGTCGTCCACATGATACGTGGGGCCAGAGAGGATCTTGCCCGGCAGCAGATTTTTGGCGGAAAGGGTTGGCGGGGTTTCGGTCTGCGCGTCGCTGGAGCTTGTTGCAGTTTTGGCGTGCTTGGCGGCGATGGCAGGCCCTGCCAGAAGGCAGAGTGCCAGCAGCAGCGTCATGGCACAAAGGGCGCGGCGTCCGTTCATGAAGGTCTCCTTGAAGTGGGCTGCGGCGTTGCCGCCGGGCGCAGCCTTCATACCCCCATCGGGGCCGCCTGTCATGGCCGGCTTTACATGCCGCCGACCATGGATTAGAGCCCGCACAACCGTAAGGGAGGTGCGTCTTGGACATCGTTTCCGACCCCATTGCGCTGCGCGCGCGCTGCCGCGACTGGCTGCGCAAGGACGTGCCGACGGGACTCGTGCCCACCATGGGCTATCTCCACGCCGGCCATGAAAGCCTGATCCGGCTGGCGCGGGAGCGCGCCGCCAAGGTCGTGGTCAGCGTGTTCGTCAATCCCACCCAGTTCGGCCCCGGCGAGGACCTGGCCGCCTATCCCCGAGACCTGGAGCACGACGCGGCCGTGGCCGAAGCCGCGGGCGCGGACGTGCTGTTCACGCCGCAGCCGGAAGCCATGTACGCCCCCGAGGCGGCCACCTGGGTGGAGGTGCCGGAGCTGGCCAAACGTCTGTGCGGCGCTTCGCGGCCCATCCACTTCCGGGGCGTGTGCACCATCGTGTCCAAACTGTTCCTGCTCGCCCAGCCCGCCCTGGCCGTCTTCGGCCAGAAGGACTGGCAGCAGCTGGCCATCCTTCGCCGCATGACCGCGGATCTCGGCTTTCCCGTGGAGATCGTGGGCGCGCCCATCGTGCGCGAGGCCGACGGACTGGCGCTTTCCTCGCGCAACGTCTACCTGACGCCCGAAGAACGGCAACAGGCCGTGCACATCAACAAAGGCCTCGCCCTGGCCGCGGATCTTGTCGCCGCGGGCGAGCGGGACACGGCGACGATCGTCGCCGGGGTGCGGGAGTACATGGCCGCGCACATGCCGGCCGGGGCGGTGGAATACCTGGAGTGCGTACACCCCGACCGCATTGCGCCGCTCGCGCGCCTGGACGGTCCCGGACTTTTCGCCACGGCGGTGCGCTTTTCCCGGGCCCGGCTCATCGACAACCGGCTGGCGGACGCCACACGGCCGTCACGCTGACGCCGCGGCAACGTAGCTTGCGATTTGCCTCCGGCCACGCTATACGAGCATATTTCGATCGCCAGCCATGACGTTTCGAATGCGCCATGCCTCAACAATACCGAACGGCAGGCACAGGGAGGACACCACATATGATTAATGCCAAGGGCCGGTACCTTTTCAGCTCCGAATCCGTGACCGAAGGGCATCCGGACAAAGTCGCCGACCAGATATCCGACGGCATCCTGGACGCCATCCTGGCCCAGGACCCGGATGCCCACGTGGCCTGCGAAACCCTGGTCACCACCGGCCTGGCCTTTATCGCCGGGGAAATCTCCACCAAGGCCTACGCCGACTTCCCCGCCATCGTGCGCGAGACGGTCAAGGAGATCGGCTACAACAGCTCCGCCATGGGTTTCGACTGGGAAACCTGCGCCGTCGTCTCCTCCGTGGACAAGCAGTCGGTGGACATCGCCCAGGGCGTTTCCCGGGAAAAGCCCGAGGAACAGGGCGCCGGCGACCAGGGCATGATGTTCGGCTTCGCCTGCACCGAGACCGAAACCCTCATGCCCGCCCCCATCTATTGGGCGCACAAGCTCTCGCGCCGCCTCACCTACGTGCGCAAGAACAAGATCCTCGATTTCCTCCGTCCCGACGGCAAGACCCAGGTGGCCGTGGAATACGTGGACGGCAAGCCCACGCGCATCGACAACGTGGTCGTGGCCTGTCAGCACGATGAACACATCTCCTACCAGGACCTCACCGACGCGGTGCGCAAGGAAGTCATCCTCCACACCCTGCCCGCCTCCATGGTGGACAAGAACACCAAGATCTACATCAACACCACCGGCCGGTTCGTCATCGGCGGCCCCATGGGCGACTGCGGCCTGACCGGGCGCAAGATCATCCAGGACACCTACGGCGGCATGGGCAACCACGGCGGCGGCGCGTTTTCGGGCAAGGACCCGTCCAAGGTGGACCGCTCGGGCGCGTACATGGCCCGGTACGTGGCGAAGAACCTGGTGGCCAGCGGCGCGGCCAGCCGCTGCGAAGTCCAGATCGCCTATTGCATCGGCGTGGCCGAACCCCTGTCGGTGCTGGTCACCTCCATGGGGTCGAGCGACATTCCCGACGAGCAGCTGACCAAGGCCGTGCGCGAGGTCTTCGACCTGCGCCCCTACTACATCTCCAAGCGCCTGGACCTCAAGCGCCCCATCTACAAGCCGACTTCCTGCTACGGCCACTTCGGCCGGGAGCGTCCCGAGTTCACCTGGGAGCGCACCGACGCCGCGGCCGACATCAAGACGGCGCTCAAGCTGTAATGCCTTTTCGCCGCGCCGGCGGCGTCCGGAACGAGCCCGGACGCCGCCGCCCGGCGTAATCCCGCCCCATGCTGCGCCGCCTGTCCGAATCCATCGACCGGTTCGTTTCCGGCAAGGAGGCGGCGGTGCGCCATGATTTCGTGGCCGTGTGCCGGCGCTGGGCCGAGATCGTGGGCCCGGAGACGGCGGAGTTGGTGCGCCCGCTGGGGCATCGCCGCCGGGACCTGCTCCTTGGCGCGGACGATCCGGTAGTCATGCAGGAGATGCATTTCGCCGCGCCGGAAATTTTGTCGCTGGTCAATGCCGCGTTGGGGCACGAAGCCTTTGACAGAGTGCGGTTCGACTTGCTAGGAGACCAAGTTTCCTTGGATGCGCTGCGGGCCGCGCCTCCCCGTTTTTCCACGCCACCGACGCAACGGCCGTCGAATCTGGGCGGGCAGTTGGGGAGGTTCGATCCGGCGACGCCGGTCGGGCGTTGCTATGCGAAGTATGTCGCGTATTTCGAGGCCGGGCCGCAGCCGTCCGGCCAGGTTCGCCGGAGGGGCCGCAAGAAGGCGGGCTAGGCGGCCGAAGACGGCGTAACGATACATTTTTCGTGGAGGCGATTATGAGCGAAGGTTTGCAGCTTGATCTGAAGAAGCCGCTGGACAAGATGACGGCCAAGGAGCTTCGTGATCTGGTGCTCAAGCAGATTCCGCAGATCACGGGCGCTTCTGGCCTGGGCAAGGAAGAGCTGCTGGTGCAGATCAAGGAAGTGCTGGGCATTGGCGGCGAGGAAGGTCCGAAGGTCTCTCCGTACAAGACGAAGATTCTGTCCATGAAGGGCAAGATGCGTGAGCTTCGCACCAAGCGCGCCGAGGTTTCCGGCGACGGCGGCCGCAAGCAGAAGGACATCCTGCGCCGTCAGGTGAACAAGCTGAAGAAGCGGACGCGCCGTCTGGCCAAGGCGTCCTGATTTGGCGGGCCGGCGAGAAATTTCTTGACGGCCCGTTTGGTTTTGCATAAATAAATTGGCTCTTGATCCTGCTGGGGGATCGTCTAGCGGCAGGACTATGGACTCTGACTCCATCAACCTAGGTTCGAATCCTAGTCCCCCAGCCAAGATACCATCTGCGTCCCCATCGTCTAGCCTGGTCCAGGACATCGGCCTTTCACGCCGGTAACAGGGGTTCAAATCCCCTTGGGGACGCCAGTAAATTCAGCGGGTTACCTGCCCAGGGTAACCCGCTTTTTCGTTTGTCCACACGAAGTCCACATTTCCGACTTCGAAAGTCTGGAATCCTACCCCTGCTCCTGGGCGAGCTTCTGGAGGCTGACGACCTTCCACCGGGGTGGTGATCAATTTGATACACGCATCAGAAGCTGGATAAAGGCCGAGAAGCCGCGCCATGTCTGGCTTGAGGGGTTTCGGGGGCTGAAAATCAAAATGAAAGATTTTGATACGGAATAGTACGAAGACGACAGGATTTTGCGCGGTTTTTGATACAAAAATAGCCGGATTTAGCTACCTGCTGCACACGGTTAATTTTTCAACCAATTTTCTGCAGTTGCAAGGAGGATATATATTCTTCGGCATAGACAATAAATGCAAACCTGCAAAAACGACTACGCTTTAACTTTGTATCACGCCCAAAGAAACAAGAGAACCACGACACAACATCTTTACTTGTCGGCTTTAGGTTTAACCGCCTGAAGACCTCTGCTTCTCTCCTGTTCAGTTCGTCATCTGATGGAATCATGCAAACATCCTTACGCCATGATTCTTCTCCTTCTTCCTCTATCATTTTAATTCGCAATTGAAGATACTCTATTAAAATATGTCCCATAGCTTCTGGCCACAGATGGTATGACGCATACTTCGAATCAGACGGAATTAAAAAAGCCTTATCTGTCTTGTCGTACACATGAACGCTGCTTGAATATTTTATATTTCTATAATACCTAAAAAACACTTCGTAAAGCCGCAATATCTCCTGATACATCTCCCTGTTGTCTTCTATCGTTGAGGTCGGAGGGAGCTCTAATGTGTCATCACTATTTCCATCTTCTCTATACATCTCACACCGTGTGCCTTCTTGCTCTGGATTGACTGGTTTCATTTCAGCGATGATAGGGGCTTTGCTTGGCTTTTCAGTAGATTCAGTTTCTTCAAATAGTAGCCAAGTAGGATCAACATTAGAAATCATGCAAATTTTGGCAACAACGTCAGAATTAGGCAAAGACAGCCCAGATTCGTAATTTCGCAAGGTATTTGCATTAATGCCGAGCTTGGCAGCAAACCTCGCCCTTGACTCCTTTCCTCGCAGAGCCACAATTTTTTCAGCTATTTTCATGCAATCCTTCCGTCCTAAAAACGTTGCGTGCTGAGTCACGCGTTAACCCGTCGATATTTCAGAAATTAGGCAAATTTTCCTGATTTAGAACTGTTGCGCCTAATTCAGCGTTGACATCTGCTCAATATTAGGCAAATTTATGCCCAGACATTTTGTGACCCGTCATAAATTGACCATATATGCCTCCTGAGACCGGGTCAACGTCCTCATCACGGCAAGAATTGGACGGCAAACGGGATTTTCGATGGATGGCGAATGATGAGCAGAGAAATTCAGCTTTCCCTTCTCGCCCATGGCGATGCCCAAGCCAAACTGGCAGGGTTCAACGCCGCCATCAAGGTCGCCATGCAGCGCGCCCTATCCGAAGCCCGGCCCATCCTTTCGCGTGAGCAAGTTCTTGACCGCATGAATGGGATCGCCGCTTCGGCTGGGGTCAAGCTCACCATGGGCAACGCCCGGAGTCTCTCCCTGTCGACGTTGGACAAGTGGTTGAATCCTGCCGATCGCGAGCATTTGCCATCCATCTTGGCTCTTCACATCTTTTGCTTGGCCATAGGGAATCTGGCCCCATTTTGCCTCATTCTTGGCCTGCACGGTTGTGAGTTGATGACGCCAGAGGACAAGCGCTTACGCAATTACGGACTTGCATGCATTGAGTCGAAGCAAAAAAGGAAAGTCCTTAGAAGGCTTGAAGAGGAGATAGAATATGGGACTTCGCATGGCCTCAGGTAAGTTTAGGCAGTCATTTCGCATCTATGAATGGCTTGATAGTAATAAGATTAGCGTCACTTCCATTGCTGAGTCCATAGCTATTACCCCGTCGCTGGTTTCACATACAATTCGTGGCAGAAAGAACAATAGACGTGTACTGAAGAAGCTTGTCGATTTGGGTTGCCCGCAAGAATATCTGAGCCTGCCAATTGATCTAGAAAAACAAGCGGCAGCCTAATCAATCGGGCGATTCTTATGCTTGAGACACTCTCAACAGCAGACCTGATGTATCTTCTGGAGGCCGTCAGGTCCTCAATCCTCCGCCGTGCGGAAAGTGAGGGTTGGCAATCCCGTCCTCGCGCCGGCCAGGGCGGAGGGAAGACCTGGATCATTGCATCCATGCCCAAGACTACACGGCACGCGATCGGGGAGGCGCTCATAAGCAAGCCCTTCCCGCAGGGGGGCGCGTCCGCCCCAGCTGTCGCCAGTGATTCCCCGACTTGCCCCGCTCCCTTTCGTGCCGATCCCGCAATCCGAGACCTCGCGGATACCGGCCACCTCACGGAGAAGCAACGGGCCATCATGGCCGCTCGCAAGGGCATCTTGAACGAAGTCTACCGGCTGGGCACGGTGATGAGCAAGCGAAACGCCATCCTGGCTCTTGAGAAAGGGTGGCGCGAGGGCTCGCTTGATGAGGGCATCCGGCAAAAGGCCCTCGCGGCCAACGACAAGGTGGGCGGCAAAGCGGATCGCGGGTTGTCGTACCCCACGATCTACAGGTGGTTGAAGGCGTTTGAAAAAGGAGGGGAACTCGCGCTCGCTCCCAAGCATCCCGGCCCGGACATGCGCGTGCCGGAATGGTTTCCCGCCTTCCTGTCTTTCTACCAGAAGCCGCAAAATCCCAAAATTTCCGAAGCATACAGAGAATTCAAGAAGGCTTGGTCCGGGGGAATGCCCTCGGAATCACAGGTCCGGCGCATGTTGGAAAAGATGCCTGTGCCGGATCGGGAGTGGGGTCGCAAAACCGGCAACGCCCACCTCAAGCTCCGCCCCCACAAGCGCCGTGATGCTTCCATGTACCTGCCCGGGGACTTCTACACGGCCGATGGAACGACATTTGACGCTGAAGTCTTGAACCCCCTGACAGGCAAACCCTTTAAGCCGGAAATAACATTCGTCCTGGATGTGGTCACGCGCCGTTGTGTGGGGCTGTCCGTGGGGTTGAGCGAAAGTGCGCTTGTCATCTTGGATGCCCTGCGCATGGCCTGCCTGTTCGCCGGCATTCCCGCCATGTTCTACACGGACAATGGGTCGGGGTATGAGAACCAGCTGATGACCACCAGGGGAGCCGGCATGATGGATCGCCTGGGTATCGAGCTGACGCATTCGATTCCTGGGCGTCCGCAGGGCAAGGGTTTGATGGAAAGGGGCGTTCAGACGCTTTGCGGCCCGTTATCCAAAATGCTGCCGACCTGTACGCACGCGGATATGGACCCTGACGCGGGCAAGATGGTTTTCAAGCTGACAAGGAAGCATATCAAGGAGCATGGCGAATCGCCTTTGATGCCGACATGGCCGCAGTTTAAGTCCCTCATCCTGGCGAGAGTCGAGGAATACAACAATACTCCCCACAGAGGCTTGAAGAAGATCGTTAACCCAGCCACAGGAAGGCTATGTCACCCTTCGCCCAATGAAGCCTGGGAATCATTTCGCAAGAATGGCTGGGAGCCTTTCAATGTGCCAGAAGTACTACGCGACGAACTCTTCATGCCTGCCGAACGTAGAAAGGTTCTCAATGGAGAGGTACAAGCACTTGGTGGCCGATACTTCTCCCCCGTGTTGACGGAATTTCATGGTGACATTGTAGAAGTCCGATACGACGTATGGGATTCATCAAAAGTCTACGTTTGGACGACAACCGGACGGCGTATATGCACCGCAAATCTTGACGGCAACGTCATCCCATATTTCCCCCTGAGTCGTGTTGAGGTCGCACGTGCAAAGCGTGCAAAAGCCCAACTCACCCGCCTTGAAAACAAAGTCCAGTCTATCGCTCCAGGGGCTACGATCCAGTTGGGCGAAACCGTTTCGACCTACGATATGATGGCCGACTCCATCACTCGGCCCCAGGCTGAACAGTTGCTCAGCTCTCCCGCCGTTGAACAGTCGCCCGAGCTCGCGCCGCAAGGCCCAGCCCGGCGTCCGCTCTTCGCAAGCCCTGATGAACGCTACATGTGGTTGATGCACAACCAAGATCGTTGGGAGGCAGAGGATCATTCATGGGTGGAGGAATACGTTCAGTCCGACCGCTACGCGGACCTTCGCGACCACTATTTGTACAAAGGCATCGCCTGGGGCGAATCACTCCCCCAAGCTGCTGCGAAATAACAACAACAGGTGGAATTTGTATGCGTATGAAATTTGTCAAGACGGAAAACTACGTCCGCTTCACACAAGCCGCCCACGCCGTCGAGCAACGCGGCGCGGCCGAGGCCGGCATGATGCTGGTGTACGGCCTGCCAGGGAACGGCAAAAGCCACGTGGTAAGCAATTGGGCCACGAAAGTGGGCGCGCTCTACCTCCGGGCCAACGTGGATTGGACGCCCCGCTATTTCCTCGTGGAGCTGGCCAAGGTCGCAGGCATCGAACCGTTCGGCACCTCGCGCGATCTTTTCGCCGTGTTGCGCGACCGCTTGGCGGGAAGCCTCACGCCCCTGGTCATCGACGAAGCCGAGTTCACCTTGCCCAATAATGCCGCCGTGCTGGAGAAAATCCGCGACTTCTCCGATCGCTCCGAAATGACCGTGGTGCTTGTCGGCATGGAGCGGATCAGGAGCAAGGTAGCTCGCTATCAGCAGATTTTCAGCCGGATCGCCCAAGTGGTGGAGTTCAAGCCCGCTTCGTCGGCCGATGTGGCCCACGTGTGCGACGAGCTGGCGGAAATCGAGATGACGCAGGCCCTCAAGCTCGAAGTGCACCGGCTTTCCGGCGGGCGCATGCGGGAGGTGCTCAACATCATCGCCAACATCGAACGCATCGCGGCAACCAACGGCCTCAATCAGGTGGATGTGGCCCAGTTGGAAGGGACGGTCCTTTCCTACAACTGGGAGACGTGCACCCCCAGGACGGTGCGCCGTTCGGCCAAAAGCACGGCGAGGGCGCACTGAGATGGCTTGGCGCGGTCTTTCCGTGCTGGCCGCCCTCAGGGACGGGCCGAAGCTCACGCGGCAGATCGCGGCCGACCTGGGGATGTCCAGTGCCAATACTCGCGCCAATCTTGCCCCGTTGGCGGCGCGGGGGCTCGTGAGGACCCGGGAAGGCTGTCACCAGCTCACCAGGGAAGGGCTGGCAGTCCTGGCCGTCGGCCGGGAAGTGACCTCAGGCCCCGGCATGGGCAAGGCCGTCACCCATCATCGGGGCACGCTCCGGGCAAGGGCGTGGCGGGCCATGCGCATACAGGAGGTGTTCAGCCTGGACGACTTGATGTTGCTCCTTTGCGATGGGGAAGAAAAGGACGCGGCCAGAAATCTGGGGGGCTACGTTCGTGCCCTGGCCGCCGCCGGGTATCTCGCCCCCATGCGGCGGCAAAATGCCGGACGCCACGGCGAACGGTGGCGGTTGACCCTTGCCGGCAACACCGGACCGGAAGCTCCGGCCTGGAACAAGGCCCGAGGCATGGTCATCGATCAGAACACAGGGAAAACGTTCGCAATCGGTCGAGGCCATGCTGAGAAGAAGCAAAATTTGAGTTGTTTTTGACTCGAAAAGACAGGGGGAGGAGTCATGACGCAAGATCAAACTGGATGCAATGTGCAACAACACTTGGACACCATCTTGAACACGGTCTATGTTTTGGGATTTATGGAAGAGGCTCTCACGACGTTAAGCAGCTTCTCCAGGCAAGGCGGTATCGGGATGGAGGTTGTTGTTCGGGAGTATCGTCAAAAGCTGAAGCACTCGTCTGATTTCTTGAGAGACTACATCATGGAGCTTCAGGGGGCATCCTAGGCATTGCCCCATGTCGATGATTGTGTTGCATAATGCACTATTCGCAGGGACAGGGAGGAGGCAATGGAATCTAGGCATGGCATAATTGAGCCATTGGACCATGTAAGCGCAATATCAGACACCATATTTGGCTTACAATTCTTGCAAGAAGTCATCGAGACGGAATGGAATTTCTCTCAAACTGGCTACGTTGGAATGAGCGTAGTTGTCAGGGATTCTTGCCAGCGGTTGCAACACGCAAGAGACTTCTTTTTGCGGTATTTTAGCCAACAGCCACAGAGGGCCGACTCGGGAGCTCTCCCAGAAACCGGGCGGTAATCGAGCCGCTCAATTGGACGTTCAAAATGGGCGAATCGGGTTCGAAAGGCAAATCCCCGGCCTCTTCCCCGCGAAGACGGGCTTTCGTCGAACCCGCGCGAAGCTAACGGCCCTCTAACGCTATGCGGACAGCACGGCGGACGGCGGCAAAACAACAAACGGAACGGAGGAGCATATGAAGTCTGACAAAGTGCTGGAAGCCTGCACCCCGGAGGCGCTCCAGAAGGCCACGGACGAAAAAGAGGGGCACGAAAAGAAGATCGCGGCGGCGCAAACGGAAAAAGCCGAGCTTCAGCACTCCCTGGAGGAGGCGCGGGGGAAGCTCGCGGCCCTGGACGCCAAGGAACAGGACGTGAAGGCCCTGCGCCTGGAACGCCAGAACGCCATCGCCAAGGGACAGGATTACGCGGACATCACGGCCAGGATCGAAGCGGGCGAACAGGAGCTGTGCGATTTGGCCAGGGGTCGCAGCCTGCTGGAAGACCAAGAAGCGGCCTACCTGACCGCCATTCAGGCTTGTGAAGCCCAACTGGCGGCCCTGGCCACGGACCTGGAGGAATACGAAGCGGAGGTCGTGCGCATCAAATCCGGCGTGCTGGCCAATGCTTACAACAAAGCCGCCCAAGATATGGCGGGCATCGTGCGGGAACTGCGCGGCGTCTGCTTCAAAAACGGCAGCTACGCCTTCGACGGTTCCCCCAGGCCGCACGGCGGCTATTGGGGGGACGGCTCCCTGGCCAGAATCCCCATGCTGCGGATGGATTGGAAGGACGTTCCCATTGAGGACGCATACTTCTTCAGAAGCTAAGTCCCTGTTTTCATGCCGATGCGAAACCGCCCCGCGTGGGCGGTCGCCGGACGGTGGCGCGTCCGGCCTGACGAGCAGCCGAGCAACCAAAGGGAGTGTGCATTATGGCGACCATCCTGGAAATGCCCACGGCGTTGGGGGAACTGAAGGCTCGCCGCATGCGCCGGCACGCCGGCAACAATCAATCCCCCGAAGAGCACAAGGCCAAACAGGCGGAAGAGGCCCGGCGGGCGCTGCTGGCCAAGGTCCATATAGCCCGCAAGCAGCTTGGGCTTACCCCGGATGCATATCGCGCCATCCTTGAGTGCCGTTTCGACGTGGCTTCTTCTGCCGAGTTGGACGTTCCAGGCCTGCACAAGCTGGTGGCCTATTTCAAGTCCCTCGGCTGGCAACCCGGTCGCGGCCCCGGCACTCGCGCCCGGCAAAAGGCTCCCCACATGATTGAGCATGACGAGACGGGACAGGGCCGGGAGCGTTATATGGTCAAGATCGAAGCGCTTCTTGCCGATCTTGGCCGCCTTGAGGGGCGCTTTATGCCCTGGGCCTATGCGTCGGGCATCCTGAAGCGTCAGACGGGACTGGACCGACTGGAATACGCCACATGCAAGCAGCTTCAAGCGGTTATCGGCGTGCTCGGCAAGCGCGTGACCGCGTTGACAAAGAAGCTGGCACCGTTAACATAGCATAAATCCTTCTTTTCCCGCATTTCATACCAAGTGAAGAGCTTCACCGCGCGCAAGGCGGACGATGAAGGTATCTGTTTCGCATGTGTCAACGCGAAGCTCTTCACCATCCTTCCGGCAAGTCCTGCGATGTTATGTCCGAGTTGGTGCACCACATCGGATATGACGCGGCCACAAAGCTTATAAAGCATTTTGGCGGAACGACAATCCGCATCCCCCTTGGGAAGCGTGCGTGGCCCCGGGGCATTGAAGCTGTTCTCGGAAGAGAGAGTACAAAGAAACTTCTCGCGGTCTTCTGCGGCAGCGAACTGTATGTTCCGCGACGCCAAAAAGAAATCCTGTTGCACCGCAATATCTCGATTTGTCTTGAGTACGAGGAGACGCTTCGGACAGGCGCGAGCGCGCAGGAAGCCGTCAACATCCTCGCAAGACGACACAATTTCTCCGATCGCCACATCTGGTCGATTCTCAAGGGCACGGACCCGGAGGCCGTCACGGTTGAGCGGCGTAGACGCCGGGTTGTTGGCCAAGACAAAGAGAGCGCCTCCGGAGCGCCGGACGGGTCCGTGCCCTTGAAAACCAACTAGGAGTCGAGAATGGAACATCACCCCGGCCACTTTACGGCCTCGCTGGCCATCCAGCTTCCCCAGGACCCCAAGGAGATGCCCACGGGCTATAACGTCCAGATTTTCCCGGAAGGCCAGTTCGCGGCGAGCGACGGCCGGCCCGGCAATATCAGGGGCTGTGAGACGAAAGTCTGGCTCATGGATGCCGCCATCGCCCCGGACATCATCGCGGACGTGGACGCGCGCGAGGCCCGCCCCGTGGTGGACTACGAGCACCAAAGCATCCGTGCTCGCGAAAACGGCCAGCCCGCCCCGGCGGCGGGCTGGATTCAGTCCCTTGCCTACTTTCCCGGCAAGGGCCTCTTCGCAAAAGCCACCTGGACCGACCGCGCTCGGGCCTGTATCGCCTCGGGCGAATACCGCTACATCAGCCCCTTCTTCGAGTTCGACAACAAAACCGGAGCGGTCCGGCGCTTCATCAATGCCGGGCTCACCAACACCCCCGCCCTTGATGGACTCATGGCCGTGGCCGCCTCCCTGGACCTGGACGGGAACACCCCGGCCCCGATCCTGGTCAAAGCCGCCGTCACCGAAGGCATTTTGCCCAAGGCCCTGGAAGGGTGGGCCGTGGATTTGGGCACGCAACACCCCAAAAAGTTGCGGGCCTTTCTGGGCAAACTTCGTCCCGGTACGTCGTATTCCCCCAAAGGGGCCTCCCGGGTCGCCCTGTCGGACGCGGACCGCGAGGCCGCGCGGCTCCTGGGCCGGACGGAAGCGGAGTTCCTGGAAGGCAAGCGTCTCATCGCCTTGTCTGAAAACCCCGCTTGCGTGGCTGCCCTATCGGATGCGGAAAAGGAAGCGGCCAGACTCTTGGGCCTGACCGAAGTGGAATACCTCGCCGGGAAGGAGGCGCTGTAGATGGCTCTTGTCACCCCGGGCCTGCTGGACGCGCTGTTCGTCGGCTTTCGCGGCGAGTTCGATCGCGCGTTCGAGAAGACGCCCACGGCATGGGACAAGGTGGCCACGCGGCTTTCCTCAACTTCCAAAGTCAATATTTACGGTTGGCTCGGGCAATTTCCGCAGTTCCGGGAGTGGGTGGGCGAACGCGTTGTGCGGGACATGAAGGCGCACGCCTACAGCATCACCAACAAGAAATACGAGTCCACCGTTTCTGTGAGCCGGGTGGACATCGAAGACGACCAGATCGGCGTTTACAAGCCCATTTTCGGGGAGATGGGCCGCGCGGCCAAGGTCTTCCCCGACGAGCTGGTTTTCGGCCTGCTCTCCCAGGGCGGCGCGCTTTCCTGCTACGACGGGCAGAACTATTTCGACACGGAACACCCCGTTTATCCGAACGTGGACGGCACGGGCGCGCCGGCCTTGGTCTCCAATTACGCCGCCGGCACCGATCCCGCGTGGTATCTCCTCGACGACTCGCGGACGATCAAGCCCGTGATCTTCCAGGAAAGGACCAAGCCCGAACTGACGGCCTTGACCGATACCCGCGACGAAGCCGTGTTCATGAAGGATGAATACCGCTTCGGCATCCGCTACCGCTGCAACGCCGGCTTCGCCTTCTGGCAGATGGCCTTTTGCTCCCGCCTGCCCCTCAATCCCGAGAACTTCAATGCGGCCTACGGGGCCATGGCGTCCTACAAGGCGGACGGCGGCCGCCCCCTCGGCATCCGCCCCACGCTCCTGGTGGTTCCGCCCACACTCCGGGTCAAGGCGCATGAAGTGGTCCTGGCCGACCGTCTGGCCAACGGCGGCGACAACCCCAATAAGGGCCTGTGCGAGCTGCTCGTCACGCCCTGGTTGGGTTAGGAGGCCCCATGGATACCCGCATCGTTCGCGTCCGGTCGTTACGGGGAGGGCACTACCGGGCCGGTAGGTACTTTGGCCCGGATAAGGTGAACATTGAGGCTCGCGTTCTGTCGAGAAGGGAACTTGCAGCTATCGAGGCTGACCCTGACCTCTCGGTGGAAATCATATCCGAGGACAAGACCTGAACCGCAACATCAGCCCAAAGAAGGAAGAACCCGGCCGGACCGATGCCATAATGCATGATCCGGTCGGGTTCCCTTGTTGGACTGTGGGGACTCTCAGCCGCTTTAGCTTAAAACCCACATGGTGTTCCGAGTTCCACTCGTGCTACAGCAGAGAAGATATCGCGTATAGCGTCTAAGAACATACTAGCCTGCAAGGCAATGCTCGTAATATGTTGAATTGATAGTAGCCATGTGATTGCAAAGAGACGCGGGATCACTGATGCTGCCCACACAATGGGACGGTCTATTTCTAAAAGACGCACAAGGAAAAACAAGTCCACTTGTTGTGATATACAATAAATTAATGCCAGCTTGACACTTTATGGCCCCTTCAAACCGACGACACGCAACTAGATCAGGGAATCCTGCAATAGACAATGCTGATGAAGATGTATTTAAGTGATGTATTTTGCGCATTGCTTTATTTGGTACAAATTTTTCTACTCCGATATCATTCCAGTTATTAATGGCATTTCCAGATTTTGCAATTTTTAAAAGGCGTATTTCAGACAAATTTAGTTTGTCGAGGTCGGCAATTATATCGTCAAGGCATTGTAAGTTGTACTGATTGATAACTACATGTATTGAAACCCTAATTCCTGCACTTAAAAAATTTTCAATTGACGCCAAGGTAAGTTGTAATGCGCCATGAACGCCGGTAAATTTATCATGAATATCGCCTGTAGTATGGTATATGGAAAGAGAGACCGAGGAAATTCCTTCTGCAAAAAGGAAATCGGCATAGTCTTTGCTGACGCACTGAAGAACGCCATCTTTCAACATTATGCCGCTTGAAAACAACCCAATAGATAGATCTGGAACAGACTTTAACAACGTCAAGTAGTTGTGCAAATTATTGCAATGCAGCGGTTCGCCGCCAGTAATGTTTATGCATTTCTTTCCGTAAATATGGCTAGCAAAGCTCGTCAAGCAGGTAAAGTCATAGCAAATGTCTTTAATATGCCGGATGGGAAAAGATGAACAGTGTTTACACTGCAGCGCACAGCATCCACAGATTTCAACCTGCATCTCCAAATAAGGGGTCTCAATCATGGTGTTCATAACATTTAAAACGTGATTTATTTTTTTCAAGTTTTGACAAAAAAGCTTTTTCAAGGTCAATGTCTAGCTGATAGCTCATTTTCATGATATAAATAAACATATCGGCTATCTCCTCCTCGAGGCTTAGCTTGACATCATCTAATAAAACATCTCCTCTTATGATCTTTTTGATTATATTTGCGGTTTCACCAACTTCCCCCATCATCGCGACCAACAAATGTTCAAGAAGACAAATATTATTGTCTGAAATTTTCTCACTCCAATTGAAGTTTCCAGAATGCTTATCGTCAAAATCCTTTTGCCTCTTTATTAGTTCCTGTAAGAGCATGCTATCCCTCCTGTTGCAGTCGAGATAAATGGTCTAGGGCCGTCCGTAAACATTGGTCAAGATTGTGTTCATGCCTTTTCAAGTCCACATATTTTGAAGACTTTCTTCTTTCCGACCTTAATGTCTGGGCGCTGGTGATGGCGTTATTGATTATAGCCTCAAACTCTTTGTCAAAAAAACCGTCGTTAATGAATCTTAGATAGTCAGCAAAAGCTTCTTTAAGTTTTAACAATCCACTGTCTTGAACTACGGTTTCAGCGAGCTCAATTTTTTCCGACAATAAGCAAATTAATTCCGAAGCGTTGTGTCTCCTGAACAGTTCGTATAGTTCTGTTGCCCTCAGCATGTCTATCTTGGCTTTCTTAAAACAACTAAATCTTTCTTTAGCTTGTACCCTAAAAGCAAAAAAATTTATTGAGACTCTCTCGACAGAGGGTATCTCGTTTTTGACTATCGTTGCCAACAGAACGGCTTCGGCAATATTGATGCGCAAAAAATGTTTAACTTCTAATGCCCGGAGGTAGAATGAAACAAACAACTCGTTCTTCTCTTCTCCTTGAAAGCCACATTGAATTAAGTCGAGAGATGGCAAAAAATCATCATTGCTACGAAGAAGCTCCTCAAGATAGAGGAGTGGAACAATTGCACGACTTGACGTCGCTTTCTTGATAAGCTCATCTGTCATTTTCCCAAGGGCATTGTCTTTGTAAAGGTACATTCCGTGATTATAGTACAGCTCTGAAGGAACATCTTTATTTAGCCACAACCTCGCAGTCGCCTTGTCTTCTGCGAAGTAAGTGTCCAGCTCTTGAACAAGGCTGTCAATTTTAGCAGAAATAGCAATATTTACACAGTGGATAGAGTTGTAGGTTGCAACATGATTGACAACGTCGTCATAGACACTTTTTATTGAGTTGCCATCGTACAGTTTTTTGGGCTTTGATTTATAAATGCGCTCACATGTAAACCTGTCGAGGTCTGATCGATAAATATAATTGTCAACACTTAGAACTATTCCGTTTACTAAATTAATAACATTGAATTGCGAGTTGATATCGTCAAGGGTTCCAAAAAAAGGACCAACTCCAGCGACTAAGCAAGAAGTGCCAACAGTCATGTCGCAATAGCCATGAGTGTGTCCATGCAACAAAAGGTTGACATTATGCCTGATCAATAGCCGAACGAAAGAGTACGAATTCCTAATGCTTGATTTGTCGTCGCTCCCCCGATTGACAATTGAATGATGAACCATGACAACTTTATTACCTACAGCCTCATCCAGCAATGGCTCAAGCGTTTCAATGTCAACATCACCAAACTCATAGTCATTCCTAAAGGCTGAGTTGACGAGGAAAAATGATCCTCCAGACCACGAGTGTAAGACGACACTGCTCTTGTCAAACACACATTGCTCTTGGTGCGTCGCAACCTTGACCATCTCGTTAAATTTTGAGATACTTTTATTCTCCAGATCATGATTGCCCGGGACAACCACAATGCTAAAGCTCTTCGTTTTAATCAAAGAACGCAAGTACTCAAATAAATCAATTGCGAATTTATATCCATCAGTGCCGCCCTTATCTACAATATCGCCACAAATACAAAAAATAACATTTTTATCTTGAAGATGAAGAGGCTCAAGAGCTTCCTCGATTTTTTTAAATCTGCTCCTAGCCTTTTCTGCGCTTTGCGCATCGGTTAGATGTAAATCAGAAATTTGGATAATTATCATATTGCTTTCATCCTGTGAGGTTTGCCTGCTAACAGCGTCCATATATGGGGAAAGTTCATATAAACATATGTTTGTGCAACTCTGGCATCGATTCCGCAAATGGTCAATAGTTTAGCGCAGCTATTAGAGTGCTTGGCCTGTGGACATTCAGCCTCGCACATCCCGCTTCTGTGGCCTTCGAGGCTTGTCCCCATCCATCGTTTACAGCTCGATTGTCGCACAGTGAAGCCCGGAGTCCTACGCGAGGTCACCGCAGAAGCGGAAAGGAGGCCTCGCCGTTCACTACCTCACCAATACCCTGAACGAGATTAATTGCCGAGGCCAAGCAGGCGGAGGATTTGTATCAAATCACGCGAAACGCGTCTCAAGTTGCTCGCCAACCCACACCCACGGGCTTTTTGTTAGTGGACGATCGCTCTGCCGCCGCCACGTGCTTGGCTCGATTGCTCCATCCGCCCCTACGTCCTGCGCTTGCTGAAGCTAACGCATTGGCAACACAATTATTGTAACTCTCCAACTGTTGCGAGGTTGATATGGATTCGCAAAGCATCGCGTTTTCCTCTCTTGTTGCCGTGATCCTGTTCGCGCTGTTCAAGAGCATCCGCTAAAATCTACAACTGAATGCGACAGGAAGAGCCGCTGGGAAACACCCTGGCGGCTCTTGCTGTTTTAAGGAGACTCGCCATGTCTGGACAGCTCAATATTTATGAAATGATCACCGCTCGCATCATTGCCATGCTCGAACAAGGAACAATCCCTTGGTACAAGCCATGGAACGGTGACAAGATGACCGAATTTCCGATGAGCTTTGTCAGCAAGCGCGAGTATCGCGGCATCAATGTGTTCTTGCTCATGGCCATGGGCCGCACCAGCCGATACTGGTTTTCCTTCAAGCAGGCCCAGGAACGTGGCGGCCATGTCCGCAAAGGGGAGAAAGGCACCCCTGTGATCTTCTGGAAACGCTACACGAGGCCGAGGATCGCGAGACCAAGGCCAATGGGGGCTTTGAGGAATGCCTCGCAGCTATCCTGATGACTTTCGGAAACGGCTATAATCGGCGCGGACAAATTCCAGGAGGGCCTTTCCCCGGGCCGAATAGAGGTTGATGCTGTCGAACTCGGGCGCGACGTTGAGCTTTTGCATAAGCAACCCGTCCGTGCCGAACCAGAGAGGAATGAGCCCGCCCAGGAAGAAGCCACGCTCGCGCAAGGCCTCCACGGCGAAGGCCGTTCCCGGATCTCCGGCGTTGACGAACACCTGGACCACGGCCAGACCCCGCGCCGTGGCCTCCTGGTCCAGCGCGGCCGCCCGTTCGGGGAAATCGGCCCCGATGCGGGAGGCCTGAACCCGCTCGACCTGGGCGAAGTCGAAGAGGCGGCGCTCGAACACGGTCTGCGGCGCGGTCGGCCGGTCGGGGCCGCCGAAGCGCACCTCCCGATCCAGGGAAAAGCCCTCCAGGACGAAGGCCAGCTCCCGCCGGTAGCATTCGGGCAGATGCAGCGCCATGTGCCGGTCGCGGTCGATACGGGCGCCAAGCAGGCAGCTCACCCGCTGGCCCCCCGCCCCTTCCTTCTCGTATGCTCCGGCGGGCATGAGGGACGCTTCCAGGCCGCATTCCACGTAGCCTTGGGTGTCCACAAGCTTCTGGGTGACGATGTGCGAGCACACAGCCTCGCCGAAAAAACCTTGTGCCTGGGACATGCTCCGGGAGAGACGGTTCATCTCCCGGAGGATCCTGGCGGGCATGGAGGTGTGGCGGTAGGCGGAGTCCACCATCACCTGGCCGAATTCGAACAAGGCCTTGTTGGGTGGGGAGCTCTGGAAATAGGCCCCTTGGCCGGCCACGATCCCCGTCTCCAGCCGGGCGACCACGGTCAGGAGGTGCCCCTGGGCGTTCAACGCTTCGATGCGCTCCGGGCGGTAATAGTCCTCCACCGGGTAGCGGTCCCCATAGATGGTGTAGAAAAGTTGGGCGACGCCCTGTCCGTCGCCGGGGCGCAGCGGCCCCACCACATAGGACCGACCGGCTTCCACTTCCTGCCAGTTTTCCAGGAGCCGGCCGGCGGGATCGACCTTTGCAGCCGCATCGCCCCGGGCCGTGCGAAGATACGCGACGAAATCGTCCAGCGTGCGCAGGGACAGGGTGTCGCGCTCGTCGAGGGACAGGCCGAAGCGGTTTTCCACGGCGAGGCAGAACGCCGAGAAATCCAGGGAATCAACGCCCTGGCGCAGCAGCGGCACGTCCGGCCGGATGGCCTCGGCCACGGCAGGAGCAACACCGGCTTCCACGAGGAGATCGCACAGGATATTGCGAGAGACAGGCATGACGACCTCCGGCTGCACCTTCATTGTTGACGCAGTTTGAACCGCTGCACCTTGCCCGTGGTGGTCTTGGGCAGTTCCGATACGCACACGAACAGCGCCGGGCACATGTGGTCGGGCAGGCAGGCCCGCAGAAATTTGCGCCACGCAAGGACAAGAGGCTTTTCCGGTCCCGCGCCCGGCGCAGGCACGACATAGGCGCATACGACGTCGAGGCCGCTGGCCCGGCGCGCCGTCACGGCGCACTCGGCCACGGCCGGGTGGCGCAGCAGCGCCTCCTCCACCGCCACCGGCGACACCCACTGCCCGGCGGATTTGAGCATATCGTCGCTTCTGCCCCGGTGGGCGAACCAGCCGTCGCGCTCCACGAACACGTCGCCCGTGCGCAGCCAGCCGCCCTCCAGCATGGTCTCCCGGGTCTTGTCCGGGCGGTTCCAGTAGCCCCGGCACAGGCCGTCGCCCCGGATGAGCAGGTTGCCCTCGGCCCCGGACGGGACCTCGCGCCCGCTATCGTCCACGAGCCGGGTCTCGAACCCCGGAACCGGCCGGCCGGCGAACCCGGCCCGGGACGTGCCCTTGGGATTGGCGATGAAGACGTTGAAGGCCTCGGTGGAGCCGATGCCGTCGAGGATCTCCCGGCCGGTCAGCTCCAGCCAGGCCTCGTGCAGGACGGCGGGCAGGGCCTCGCCCGCGCTGAAGCACAGTTCCGGCACGTGCCGTCGCATGTCGGGCTCGAAAATCCGGAGCATCGTGTTGTAGAGCGTGGGCACGCCGAAAAAGGCCGTGGGCCTGTGCCTGGCCAGGACGTCGAACACGTCGCCCGGGCCGGGCTTGCCCGGGAAAAGCGCCACCGAGGCCCCGACGGCCAGGGGCAAGGCCAGGTTGGCCAGCAGCCCGTAGGCGAAAAAGCACTTGCTGGAGGAGAAGACGACATCCCGGCGCGACAGCCCGAGCAGCGCCCCCCAGGTGGCGGCCGGGACCAGCAGGTCCCGCTGCCGGTGGGGCACGCCCTTGGGGCGGCCGGTGGAGCCCGAACTGTAGAGCATGAATCCCGGCAGCGCGTCGTCGGCGGGGCGCGGGGCGAAGTCGGCCGGGAAACGTTCGATCCCCGGCGGTCCCAGGTCGTCGCAGCGCACGCCCAGGACGTCCCGCGTGACCGCGCCCAGCGCGGCGTGGCCGGGGACGGTCGCCACGAGCCGCGCCCCGGCGTCGTCGCGCAGGAAGGCGTAGTCCTGGGCCGTCAGGGAGGTGTTGAGCGGCACGGGGCAGACCCCGGCCAGCATGGCCCCGAGAAAGGCCACGGCAAAGGCGGGCGTGTCCGGCAGGACCAGCAGGACGCGCTCTCCCGGCTCCAGGCCGCGGGAGGCGAGAAAGGAGGCGAATCGCAGCGAACGCGCGCGCAGGTCGCCGTAGGAAAGCGAAGCGTCGCCGAAAAGATAGGCCGGCCGCCCGGCTCCGAAAGCCGCGCCCGCGTCCAGGATCGCCAGGGCGGCGTTCCTTCCGTCTTGCATGCATCCCCCCCTTCGCCGGATACGTTTTCTACCCCGCCGCCAAGGACCGGTCAAACGCCCGGCGAAGCGGCGGGAGGCTTCCCGCCCGCGCCCGCCGCCGCGCGGAGCAGGCTCCGCGCCCTTGTCGCGCGCCCGCCGGGCGGGTATCCTCGATGACCGGCCCATGCTCCGTTTTCCGGCCACGCCCGCCCCTCGGGGCGGGCGGAGCGTTCCCCATCGGCCTCGACGTCGGGCGCGCCGTTCCCGGACGCGTTCCCGGACGCGGACGGAAGCCGGAAACGAGTTTCCACGAAACGGAGTCCTTTTCATGCGGATCGACGCCCTGGACAAGGCCTGCGGCCGCGAGCGGTACGCCGTGGACGAAACTCCCCCGGGCTGCCTGTGGGCCGGGGCGTTGCGGGCGGGCATCCCCCACGGCCGCATCGCCGGCCTGGACACGGCCCCGGCCCGGCGGACGCCGGGCGTCGTGGCGGCGCTGACCCGGGCCGACGTGCCCGGGACCAACCGCCAGGGCATCGTGCACAAGGACCAGCCGGTCTTGTGCGGGGAGCGCGTGCGTCACTGCGGCGACCCCGTGGCGCTGGTCGTGGCCGAAAGCCGGGAGGCCCTGGCCGAAGGCCTCTCCCGCATCCGCCTTTCCCTGGAGCCGTTGCCCGGCGTTTTCGACGTGGAAGAAGCCCTGTCGCCCGGCGCGCCCCTGGTGCATCCCGGCCGCGAGGGGGGCAACCTGCTCGCCCGGGGGCTCATGGAGAAGGGCGACGCCCCGGCCGCTCTGGCGCGGTGCGCCGTGGTCGTCGGCGGGCGGTTCGAAACGCCCATGCAGGAGCACGCCTTCCTGGAGCCGCCAAACGGCCTGGCCCGCCTCGCCCCGTCGGGCGTCCTGGACATGGTCGCCTCCACCCAGGCCCCGTTTCGCGACCGCTTCGAGATCGGCCAGGCCCTGGGGTTCGACCCCCTGCGCATCCGCGTGCGCGCCCCGTACCTGGGCGGCGGCTTCGGCGGCAAGGACGGGGCCACCGTCCAGTGCCTGCTGGCCCTGGCCGCCCTCCGCGTCCCGGGGCGATGGGTCAAGATGGTCTGGCCCCGCGAGGAGACGTTCCTGGCCGGCTACAAACGCCACCGCGCCGTCATGGACATCCGCCTCGGGGCCGACGCCGACGGCGCGCTGCGGGCCCTGTCCTGCATCATGCATTTCGACGCCGGCCCGTACGCCCATTTGAGCGCCGAGATCATGGCCCTCGGCATGGAGCACGCCGCCGGCCCCTACCGCGTCCCAAACACCCGGATCGAGGGCCTGTGCGCCTACACCAACAATCCCGTGGGCGGGGCTTTCCGCGGCTTCGGCGTGGTGCAGGCGACCTTCGCCGTGGAGCGGGCCATGGACCTGCTCGCCGGCCGCCTTGGCCGCGACCCGGCCGGACTGCGGCTGCAAAACGCGCTTCGGGCCGGCGAAAAAAACGGCGTCGGGGTGGCGGCCGAACCCGGGACCGACGTCGCCGCCTGCCTGCGGGCGGCCATGGACCATCCGCTGTGGGCTGGGCGGGAGGCATGGAAAAAGTCCGCCCCGCCCTTTGTCCGGCGCGGCGTGGGGCTCACCGCCATGCATAACGCCATGGGCTACGGACGGGGCCTGTCCGACCATGCCGCCGCCAAGCTGGAACTGACGCGCCAGGGCACGTTTCGCATTTTCAATTCCGTTCCGGACATGGGCCAAGGCAACGCCGCGGCGTTCGCGGCCATGGCCGCGGCGGCCCTCAACCAGCCCGAAACCGCCTTCGCCTGCCGTCAGCCCGACACCAGGCTTTGTCCGCCGGCCGGCTCGTCCTCGGCCAGCCGCACCACCTACACCTTCGGCAACGCGCTGCTCGGCGCCTGCCGGGCCATGGCGGCGAAACTGCGCCACCGGGCGGCGCTGGCGCTTTTGTGCGACGAACCCGACCGGCTCGTCCTCGTGCCCGGGGCGGTGTCCGACCCCGTCACCGGCCGCGTCGTCCCCCTGGCTGTGCTCGCCGGCTTCCTTACCCGCGACGACCGGATCTGCATCGACCAGCACGCCATGGCCGTGGTCGAAAACCCGCCGGACACGGGCCGGGAATTCCATTTCGGCTTTCCCCACCGGTTCTATTCCCACGGGGCCTGCTTGTGCGGGGTGGAGGCCGACGAGCTGACGGGGCAGGTGCGCCTGGTCCGGTGTTTCCTGAGCGTGGCTTGCGGCAAGGTCTTTTCCCTGGAAGGCGTGGAGCAGCAGCTCCACGGCGCGGCGGCCCAGGGCGCGGGGCTGGCCCTGTTCGAGGACCCGGTCCTGGAGGAGGGTCGCCTGCGCGCCGGGGACCTGGGCAGCTACCTGCTCCCCACGGCCGTGGACCTGCCGGACATGGACTGCCTGGCCCTGGACGACGACGAGCCCACCGGCCCCCTGGGCCTCAAGGGCATGGGCGAGCTCGGCGTCCACGGCCCGGGACCGGCCCTGGCCCAGGCCCTGGAGGACGCGGTCGGGCTTTTCGCGACGCGCCTGCCCGTTTCCCCGGAGCAGGTGCTGGCGGCCATGGAGGACCATATTTCATGAGCGAACGCAGGGAGATACATTTCCAGCTCAACGGCGCGCCCGTTCGCGTCACCGTCGAAGAGGGCAAGCGGGCCCTGGACGTCCTGCGCGAGGACTGCGGCCTGACCGCCGCCAAGGAAGGCTGCGGCACGGGCGAGTGCGGGGCCTGCGCCGTGCTGGTGGACGGGACGGCCAAGCTGTCCTGCCTCATGCTCGCGACCCAGCTCGAAGGCCGCGACGTGACCACGGCCGAGGGGCTCGGCAGCCCGCAAGCGCCCCATCCCCTCCAGGCGGCCTTCGCCGCCCACGGGGCCGTGCAGTGCGGCTACTGCTCGCCGGGCATGACCATCGCGGCCGCCGATCTCCTGGCCCGCGAGCCCGCCCCCGACCGGGAGGCGGTGCGCCAGGGACTCGCCGGCAACCTCTGCCGTTGCACCGGCTACGTGAAGATCGTGGACGCCGTCCTGGCGGCGGCGGCCGTCATCCGGGAGGAGAAGCCGTGAACGGCCGGGTCTTTCGGCCGGATTGCCGGGAAGCGCTCTGGCCGTTGCTGGAAGCCGGCGTGCGCCCCATGGCCGGCGGCACGGATCTGCTCGTGCGCCTGCGGCGACAGCCGCCCTGCGACGTGGCGCTCCTGGAAGGCCTCCCCGGGCTGGACACTGTCGGCCTCGCGGACGGCCGGCTCCGCCTGGGCGCGACCGCCACCCACGCGCGGCTGCTCGCCCATCCCCTGGTCCGCGAGCGCCTGCCGGCGCTGGCCCGGGCCCTGGCCGTCCTGGGCTCGCCGCTTGTCCGCAACATGGGCACCCTTGGCGGCAACATCGCCACGGCCTCGCCGGCCGGAGACACCCTGCCGCCCCTTTGCGCCCTGGACGCCGCGGTGGAGTTGGCCTCACGGCAGGGAACGCGCCGGCTCCCCCTGGCCGATTTCATTCTCGGCCCCGGGCGCACGGCGCTGGCCAGTGGCGAGATCGTTGCGGCGGTGCTCGTTCCCCCGCCCCCGCCCGATGCCCTGCAGCATTTCGAGAAGGTCGGCCGGCGCGACGCCCTGGCCATCGCCGTGGCCAGCCTGGCCGCCGTCATCGTCCGGGACGAGGCCGGGCGGGTGACCGAGGCGCGTCTGGCCGTGGGCAGCCTGGGGCCGACGGTGACGCGCTGTCCCCAGGCCGAGGCGTATCTGCTCGGCCGCCGCCTGGACCGGGAAACTCTGGCCGCGGTCGGCCGGCGCATCCGGGAGGCCGTTTCGCCCATCGACGACATCCGGGCCACGGCCGCCTATCGCCTGCGCCTGGCCGCCAACCTGCCCCTGCGCCTGCTGCGGCCCTGACCGCTCGCCGCGCCCGTTTCGCAACAGAAGCGACGGGACCCGCCGGGCCTGGCGCAGCCCGGGCTCAGTGCCGGTCCTGTCGCCAGCTGCGCCACCCAGGGCCAACGAGCGGGGCCACGAGCAACCCGGCCGTCAAGGCACAGCCCGCGGCGGTGTAAAACAGCGCCGGATAACCGGCCTCGGCCGCCAGCATCACCCCGCCGGCCAAGGGGCCGAACACGTAGGCCGTGTCCATCATGAAGAGCATCAGGTTCAAATTGGTCCCGCGCATGGCCGGCGGGGAAAGGCCGAACATGACGGCGTTGGCCAGGGGCATGGCGACGCCCAGGCATAGGCCGTAGCCGGCGGCCAGCATCAGCAGCCGGCCCTGCCCGGTCGTGGCGGCGAATCCGGCGATGCAGACGGCAAGGCCAAGCAACGCGGCAAGCAGCGGCGTTTCCCTGGGCAACTTGTCGTATGCCGGCCCGGCCAGCAGCCGCGTGGCGATGGAGGCCGCCGTGGAGACCGTGAAAAAAAGCCCGGGGTCGGCCAGCCCGAGGCGCACCGCAAAGGGCTTGATGAAAAAAAAGATCAGGGTGGTGCTGGAAAAAAGGAACAAATTCGCCAGAAGGAGCAGCCGCACCGGCGGTGAGGCCAGGGTTTGGCGCACTTGCGCCCAGGTCGGCCGGCCCGTTTCGGCCAGGCCGGTCATGGCCCGCCGTCCCAGGCGCCGCCCAAGCGGCCCAAGCAGCGCCAGGGCCGGCAGGACGAACACCGCGCAGCAGGCGTAGACCCGGTCCTCGCCGCCCAGACGCGGCAGCAACCCTTCGGCCAGGAGCGGCATGACGGCATAGGGCACCAGGGCCGAGAGGGAAAAGTAGCCGAAGGCCCGGCCGGCCAGCGTTCGGGGAATCACCTGGGCGAGCAGGACCGTGACGGCGCTGACCAAGCACACGAAGGCCACGCCGTGGCACAGGCGCACCACCAGGAGGACTTCGACGCTTCGGGCGAACGGATAGCCGCAAAGGGCCAATCCCATGCCGACCAGGGACCACCGGGCGAGAGCCAGGGCGTTTCGCGGGGTGACCAGCACGCAGAGAAACGGCCGCAGACAAAAAGCGGCCAGGGGCTCGGCGGCCAGGAGCGGCCCCCACCAGGCCGGGTCCATGCCCAGGCGTTCGAGGTAGGAGCCGAAGCCGTAGAACACGGCGATGTTGCAGAACCCGAAAGCGGCCGCCAGGGTCAGCACGATGAAGTCGTAGGTGAAAAGCCGCTCGGGCCGGGACTTGGCGTGATCGTTCACGGGATATCCAGCACCTTGCGAAACGCCTTGGCAAAGGCCTCCATGGCCTGCTCGCGCGCCAGGGAGACGCGAATCCAGTTGGGATAGCGAAAACCCGTCATGGTGCGCACCATGACGCCCTCGCGCATGAGCCGCCGGTAGAGCAGGGTGTCGGAGACGGGCGTACGGACCATGATGAAATTGCCTGCTCCGCTGACGTATTCCAACCCCATGGCGTCAAAGAGGCCGTGCAAAAAGTCCCTGGCCCCGGCCACCATGCGCCGGGTGCTGTCGATGTGGCCGGCGTCGTCGGCCAGGGCCGCCGCCGCCGCGATCTGGCCCAGGGTGTTGACCGAATAGGCGATGTGGGCGCGCCGCACGTAGTCCACCGCCTCCGGGGGGCCGCACAGGTAGCCCACCCGGAATCCGGCCAGGCCGTACATCTTGGAGAAGGTGCGAAAGACCAGGACGTTGTCGTGGCGCTCCATGGCCTCCATGCCGTCGGGATAGTCCGGGTCGTCGAGGTATTCGCGGTAGGCCTCGTCGAGGACCACCAGCGCCCGGCCGGCCAGGGCGACCAGGAACCGCTCCAGCACGGCCCGGTTCCACCAGGCGCCGGTGGGGTTGTTGGGATTGCACAGGAAAACGATCTTGACGTCGTCCGCGACGGCGGCCAGCAGCCCGGCCGGATCGAAGGCCCGGCGGGCGAGCGGGACGAGCCGCGCCTCGATGCCGGAGAACTTCGCCACCCATTCGTACACGGCGAAGGTCCTGTCCGCCGTCACGATGGCGTCGCCCGGCGCGCAGAAGGCGCGGATGACGGAGCTTATGACCTCGCAGGAGCCGTTGCCGACCAGGAACTGCTCGGGAGACTTGCCGAACCGCGCCGCCAGGGCCTGGCGGAGGGCATGGGCGTCGCCGCTGGGATAGACGGCGGCCCGCCCGGGGGCGAAGGCGGCGATGGCCTCCACGGCCAGGGGCGGCGGCCCCAGGGCGTTCTCGTTGTTGTTGAGGCGATGGAGATGCGACACCCCGTACTGGCGCATGAGCACCGGATCCGGGGGGCTTGGCACGTAGCGCTCGAAGGTCCGGACATAGGCCGGAACGCGTTCAGCAAGGCTGATCATGCTGCCAGACGACCATGTCGCCTTGCCCGCCGTGGGGCAGCACGACTTTCGGGGTGAAGCCGGAGCGGAACAGATCGCCGGCCAAGGCCGCTTCCCAGGGGCGGGCCAGATCCATGTAATAGAGGATGCGGCGGATGCCCTTGTCGCAGATGGCGGTCACATGGGCGCTCAGATTGGCGGCCATGTCCTCGCCGTCCAGGAAAGGTCGCAGTTCGGCCAAGTCGCGGCGGCGATCGAGGGTCGTGCCCAGGAGCGACGCGCGCCGGGGGCGGTCGGCCGGTTCCTCGACGGGGAGGAGGTCCCGGGGCATGGCCAGCCGGTCGTACGCCTGGCGCAGGAAGTCCTCGATCCGCGGACTGCACCACACCGCCTGGCCCATGTCCTCCAGCAGGTGTCGGAAAAGGACCGTTTGTTGGCTGCAACCGTCGTCGGTGCTGGCTTGGAGAGAGCCCAGGGGCTCGAAATAGCCCGGCGGCAGATCAGGGGTAGCTCGAAAGCTCAGGACAATGGCATAGCGCTCGCGGGCCACCGCCTGCAAAAAGCTGTCGACCAGAAGTCCTGCCACCGCGCCGCGCGCTTCCTTAGGGGTGAAGACAAAGGGGCCTGAAAACAGCAGGGCCTGTTCGCTGCATGGAGTCCAGGAGAAAAGGCCCACGGTCCGGCCTGCCGCGTCAAGGGCGCACACGCAGTCGAATTGGCCGTCGGCGACAAGGTCCGCGAACCGTTCCGGTGTCCGGAAGGAGGTGGGGCACTGCCAGGCCGGGTAGGCCCCCATGGCCAGGGCGGCAGCCTGGGAAAGACGCGCCGCGTCGGGGTCGCGGGCGAGCCGAAACGGCGGGCGCGGGTTCTCGGGGGCATGGACGGGCGCCAGTGCCGGGTAGCGTCTGTCCACCTCGGCCACGATGCAAAAACGATCACCGCCTTCATGCTCGAGGCGGAAGCGGTCCGCCGCCTTGGCGGCCAGCAGCAGCCCCAGGTCGCGGGGCGGTTCGTCAGGCGCCCGTACCGCTACGCAGGCGGTAATGTTGAGCTCCTTCAAGGTCAGATTCGAGGCCTTGAACGAAAAGGTCGCGCGCAGAAGAGAGCGTTTGCCTGTCAGGACGATGCGCACCGGGGTGTCTGTCTGCGCAAGCCCGAAAAGGCAAAGGCAGAATTCCTCGACAGTCAGTTGAAAGCGGTAGTTTTCACGCTGGCCGACCCCCATGTGCTCTGCCAATGTTTTGGCTGCGTTCACAACGGGACAGGAGAATGCGGTGTCCGGCGGGATTTCCAGGGAAAGGCTCAAATCGTTTGGCATGCGATTCTCCAGACACATGGACCAGTGCCGTTTCCACACAGTCGACAACGACGATTCCCACGGCATCGGCAGTGCGTTGAGTCTATTGGAACACCCCTTCGGCCGCCGTCAGAACAGTGTGCAAAATACCTCGCCTGCAAAAAAGAGTATCCACCAAGGAGACGCGCGTGCACGACGACGGGAAGGATGTCCAGGCCCTTCCGCCAGAAGTCGCGCCGGCCTGGCGATAGCCGAGCCCAAGCCCCGGAGGAGCGGGAGCGAGCCTGTTGCCGGACGAGCAGGCGCGGCCCCACCTTTTGCGGCGCGCCACGTCGCCCAGATACCGCAGAGAGTCCTGGAGAAGCCGCTGGTTGTCAAACGAGGCGGCTCGTTACGGCACGAAAGGTGCGGGCCGTCTCCGTCGCCACATCAGAAAGGAAGAGGTCCGCCAAAGAAATAACCCCGTTCCTGGGTGTTTCGGCGCCGTCCATACTGGGTGGCTCATGCAGCGGAAACAACGCCTGCACGACACCAGCATCGCGGAAGCCCCCTTGGGTTTGGGCGCAAAGCGGGCCAGATCGAATCCGGCGCAACGCACGGGCAGTTTGGCACAACCGACTTTGTCGAAAAAGGTCGTTTCGATCAAGGAGAGATCTTGTTATGGACTTACAGCCGGACACAATTATCAAAGCCGCGCGGACTCAATTAGCGTTGCAGCTTGGCCAGGAGC
Organism: Pseudomonadota bacterium; assembly: GCA_023390395.1. Lineage (GTDB taxonomy): Bacteria > Desulfobacterota > Desulfovibrionia > Desulfovibrionales > Desulfovibrionaceae > Solidesulfovibrio. Next base: position 31,867 of record JAEWCY010000096.1, read on the forward strand.
GTTTTTCTCGTGATGCCCAGTTGCCGGGCGGCCTCGGTCTTGTTGCCGCCCGTCACTTCCAGGGCGGCGAGGATGGCCTCGCGCTCGACCTCCTCCAAGGGCTGAATCGCCGCCGGCCCGGGCTGCGGCCGCCCCTGGTCGAGTTCCGGTCCCTGTGACGCGTACGCTTGAATGACGCTGAGCGGCAGCTCCCTTTCCGTAGCAAAATCGCCAGCCATGAGCACGACCGCCCGCTCCACCGCGTTTTCGAGTTCCCGTACGTTGCCGGGCCAGCCGTACTTGAGGAGCAGGTCCATGGCCTGGGGCGTGAACCCCTTGGCGGTCTTGCGGTTGGCCTCGGCGAACCTGCTCAGGAAGTGCATGGCGAGAAGCGGAATATCCTCGGCCCGGCCCCGCAGCGGCGGCACGGGCAGGGTCATGACATTGAGCCGGTAGTAAAGGTCTTCCCGGAACCGCCCGGCCTCGACCTCGTCCCTGAGGTCGCGATTCGTGGCCGCCACGATGCGCACGTCCACGTGCAAAACCCGATCACTCCCCACCCGCTGGATTTCCCGTTCCTGGATGGCCCGCAGCAACTTGGCCTGCATGGCGGCGGAGGTCTCTCCGATTTCGTCGAGGAAAATGGTCCCCTTGTCGGCCTGCATAAAGCGGCCTTCGCGGCGCTTGTCCGCCCCGGAAAAGGCCCCTTTTTCATGGCCAAAGAGTTCCGATTCAAGCAGCGTCTCGCTTAAGGCGGCGCAATTGACCGTGATCAGGGGGCCGTTTCGGCGGGAACTGTTGGCATGGATGGCCCGGGCGATGAGTTCCTTGCCCGTGCCGGATTCCCCGGTCACGAGCACCGTGGCCTCGGAGGGCGCGACCATGGCCACCGTTTCCATGAGCCGGCGCATGGCCGGACTGCGGCCGATGATGCTGCGAGGATCGAAGGCGGAAACCAGGCGCTCCCGAAGCTGCCGGTTCTCGGCCTTGAGCGAGACATGCTCCAGGGCCCGCTCCATGGTCAGACGCAGCACGTCGAAGTCGAGCGGCTTGGTCAGGTAATCGTAGGCTCCGGCCTTGATGGCCTCCACCGCCGACTCCACGTTGGAATAGGCGGTCATGACGAGGACCGGGATGGCGGGATTGTAGGCCTTGATCTCCTTGAGCGCCTCGATGCCGCCCATGACGGCCATGCGCACGTCCATGAGGATGAGGTCAAAGGGCTTGTCCTTGGCCAGGGCCACGGCCTTGGCTCCGTCGTCGGCTCCGGTGGCGGCGTAGCCCCAGCCATTGATGAGAGCCAGCAAAATGGTGCGGTGGCTCTGGTCGTCGTCCACCACCAGGACGGTGGTCTTGGCTTTGGCAGGCATGGTTCCCTCCTTATCCGGCGAGGACCGGCAGGAAGATGGAAAAGACCGAACCCCGGCCGGGTGTGCTTTTGACCTGTATTTCTCCCTGATGCGCCTCGACCAGTTTCTGGACGACGGCCAAGCCCAAACCCGTGCCCGAGGGTTTGGTCGTGAAATAGGGATCGAAAATACTCCCCAGGCTTTCTGGCGGGATGCCCTTGCCCGCATCCTCGACATCGAGACGGACCTTGCCCCGAGAGGCTTCGTAGCCTGCCCTGACGGTCAGGACGCCGCCGCTGTCCATGGCTTGCACGGCGTTGAGGTACAGGTTGAGCAGAACCTGGGTGAAACGGTCGGGATCGACGGCCACCCTGGGCAATTCCCCGCCATGGGCAAATGCCACCCGCACGTTGTGTGCGGTTGCGTCCGGCCCGACCAGGCGCAGGGAGCGGTCGACGAGTTCAATGAGGTCCGTGGGCCGCATCTTGACGTCCGAAGGCCGGGCGAAATCCAGAAGCTCGGTGATGACCCTATTGAGCCTGTCCACCTCCCGGGCCATGACCCCGGCGAGCTCCCGACCTTCGCTGCCGGCGTCGAACTGCCCCTCGAAGTATTTGGCCACGCCCTTGATGGAGGACAGGGGATTTCTGATCTCGTGGGCCACGCCGGCGGCCAGGCCGCCCAGGGCGGCCAGCTTTTCCTTGCGGCGGACCTCCTCCTGGAGCCGCCGCACCTCGCCGAGGTCCCTGAAGATGTAGATGTTGCCCAGGTGCGCGCCTTCCTCGTTGACGATCCTTGCGGCGCTCACGCTCAGCGGCAGGCTTCTTTCTCCGTCAAAGGAGCACTCGGTTTCGCGCTCCGCCACCGGCTCTCCAGACTCGACGACTTCCTGCAGGCCGCACCAGACCGGGGGAAGCACCTCTTGCGGCCGCTTGCCGACCACGTCGGCCGCCTTGAAGCCGGCGATCCGCTCGGCCGCGCCGTTGACCACGGCGAGCCGGCCGTCGCGGTCCGTGGTAAAAAGCCCCACCGGGAGATTGTCGACGATCTCCGCCGCGAACGCCCTGGCGTCGTTGAGCGCCCGTCTGGAAAGGCGGGAGCTTTGCGCCCAAAAGAGAATCAAAACACCGCCCACGCCGAGCAGGAAAAGGATGGCCGCCAGCACCACGGAGTTGCGCGTGTCCTCGGCCAGAGCCGCCTCGTACGGGGCGAGGTCGAAGTCGGCGAAGATGACCTGCCGCCTGGTTCCCGAGCCCGCCTGCGATCCACCCCAAGGGCAGGCATGCCCCTCGGCCGCCTCGCCGCAGTCGTCGGCCCCGGCGCGCCCCAAACCTGGCTCGAAGGCCCGATAGACCTCGAAGGCCTGGCGCCCGCCGGGCAGGGGCGTCGTACGCCATTTCTCCCGGGCCGCCACGCCCAGGGCCGCCATGGTTGGCGGATCGTAGAGGCGTTGGCCGATCATGGTCTTGTCGCTATGGGCCAGGATACGGCCGTCGGCATCGGTCACGGCCAGTCGGAGGACGCCGGGCTGGCGCGCCGTTTCTTCGAGCAGGGCCTGGAACTGCTCTCCCCGCCAGTGCATCCCCAGGCCCAGGCGCGCCCCGGCCTCGAAGGCCCGGATGAAGGCCGTGCCCTTTTCGAAAAGCGTCTGCCCGGTCAAGGTTTTTTCCCGATGCGTGTTGCGCGTGGTCATCACGGCCATGACCACGGCCAGGATGACCACCGAACCGAGATAGAGCCAGGGGGGGATGTTGGCCAGGAACCGGGGTCCCGGCCTGGATCGCGTCTGCATGCTTGCCTTCCTCTTGCGTGGGCGCGGCCGCCGTCCTTCCGGGCAAAAGCGCACACTCGAGTAAAAAGTAAACAGGCGAGAGGCAAGATGTCGAGTAGAATTTACTCGTCGCGTTTTGTCTTGCTTCGTCCGTCACCTCCATTGTCGCAATTTATCCTTTTATTACGGCAAGAAGCTCTTGCATCCGACTTTGGCACGCCTGTTGCCTTAGCAGGGTCAAACGGCGCTGCAGACGCCGGATGACCCCACACCAAACCAGGAGGGCGCACATGATGTGGGAATGCGAAGTCCCCGGCCTCGCTCCTTGGGGAGGTGGGCATCTCTTCTGGGGACTGGGAACGACGGCGCTTATCGTCGCCGTTCTCGTGGGGATCTTCTTCCTGTTCGGCCCGAGGAAGGCCGACAAGACCCGCCGCGCCGACAGGGAGGATTCCCTGGGCATCATCAAGGTCCGGCTGGCCAAGGGAGAGATCGACCTGGAAGCGTATCTGGCCATGAAGAAGATCCTGGAACAGGCGTAAACCAACGGGCTTAGCCCACAACCATAGCAAGGAGTTCACCATGTCCACGAATATCGCGCGTCGCCTGACCATAGGCTTTGGCATCGCTCTCGTCGTCGGCTCCCTGACCCTCGCCGATGTCGGATCGGCCCGGGCGCAAGCCAACGACCAGACCAGCGCCGCCACCCAAACGGTCGCTACGGCCACCTACGGCCACATGGGGGGCTACGGCCCCATGGGAGGACGCGGCATGGGGCCCGGGCACGGACGCGGCATGATGATGGGCGCTTCCTACGGGCAGCCCGGCCATATGGGCCAGGGCCAGTACCACGGCGGCTCCGGGCACGGCGGTTACGGCGGCCACGACGGCGGCTGCTGGTAACGGATCGGGAACAACCGGGTCGGGCCGCGCCCGCGGCCCGACCCGGGCGACAACCTTCGCGCGCAAGGAGCATGACACTGGGCTCGCCTGGAAACGGCAACGCTGCGGGCGGCCGCCCTGGCGGCCATGGCCCGCGAGCTCAAGGAACTGGCCCAGGCGGGCGTCTCGGCCGCCGCGTAACGCAACTCACGTCACTTTGGAGGCATGATGTATCTGGCAGCGCACTTCGCCCTGCTCCTGGCCATGCTCGTCTCGCTTCTGGGCGGGGCCCTGGCCTGCCTGGAAGCCTGGAGCCGACAGCGGCGCAAACTCCCCTGGCTGGAGCGCGGCCAGGACGCGGCCGCGTTCCTGATGGCCTGCGCCTCGGCCGCGCTTCTGGGCGGCCTGCTCTCCCGGGACTTTTCCCTGGCCTATGTCGCGGATTATTCCGACAGCCTGTTGCCGCTTTTTTATACGGTCACCGCTTTCTGGGCCGGGCAGGCCGGTTCCCTGCTGTTCTGGGGCCTGATCCTGGCCCTGGCCGGGGCGATCTTTTCCCGCACCGCCCGCTACAAGGCCCTGGAGCCGTCCACCCGGGTGCTCTTCTGGCTCTTTTTCCTGACGCTCCAGAGCTTTTTCCTGGTGCTGCTGACCGGTCCCAGCAACCCCTTCGTCACGCTCGCCTCGCCGCCCGCCGACGGCAAGGGGCTCAACCCGCTGCTGCGAAACGTGGGCATGATCTTCCATCCGCCGCTGCTTTTCATCGGCTACGCCGGATTCGCCATCCCCGCCTGCCTGTCCCTGGCGGCTGCGCTCTCCGGCGAGGGGCGCGCCTGGCTCGAGGCGGCCCGCAACTGGATTCTCGGCTCCTGGGTGTTCCTCACCGCCGGCATTCTCCTTGGCGGCTGGTGGTCGTACATGGAGCTCGGCTGGGGCGGCTACTGGGCCTGGGACCCGGTGGAAAACGCCTCGCTCATCCCCTGGTTCGCCGCCACGGCGCTCGTGCACACCGCCCTGCTGGAACGGCGTTTCGGCGTGCTGCCCCGCACCAACGTCTGCCTGGCCTGCCTGACGCTCATCCTGTGCCTGTTCGCCACCTATCTGGTACGCAGCGGCGTGGTCGAGTCGCTGCATGCCTTCGGCGACGGCGGCGTGGCCGGGCCGCTTCTGGTCGGCGTCCTGTTTGCCGCATGCCTGACCTGCCTCGCGGTGACCGTCAGTTCGAGGCGGGAAACGTCTACGCTGCCGGGGCTCGGCAGTCGTCCGGGGCTCATGGTGGTGTCTGTCTGGCTGCTGCTCGCCCTCGGCCTGGTCGTCCTTCTGGGCACCATCTGGCCTTTGCTCAGCCAACTGTGGGCGGTCAGCCCCAAGGGCGCCGAGCAGGGCTTTTACAATACGGTCTGCCTGCCCCTGTTCACGCTCCTGACCATGGTCATGGCCCTGGCTCCCTGGTTCGGCTGGACAGGTGGCCCCAAACGCCTGGACGTGCCGACCGGCCTGGTCATCCTGTGGTTGGCGGTGGTCGCCGCCGGCGCGTCCATGGACGTCAGGCCGATCCTGGCGGTGGCCGGGGTGGCCGCCGCGGCCATGGCCTGCTTGTCCGTGCTCCTGCTCCTCATCCTGGTCCCAGGCTCCCTTGGCCGCCGCCGGTTCTGGTCCAGCCACGGCAGTCACATCGGCCTGGCCGTCATCGTCCTCGGCGTGGCCGTGTCCGGCCCCTTCCAGCGCAGCGTCGAAAAGGCCCTTTCTCCCGGAGAGTCCTTCGACTTCAGCGGCTATCGCTTCACCTACGAAGGCCTTGGCGCGACCGACACGCCCGGCCAGGAGATCACACGCACCGAGGAGGCCCGGATCACGGTCAGCCGGGGAGGCAAGCCCGTGGGCGTGCTCACGCCCCAGCGCCTGACCTACCGCAACTACGACCACCCCCACACCGAGGTCTCGACGGTACCCGGCCTTGGCGACGAACTGTACGCCACGGTCCACGACCTGGACGGCGAGCGCCTGACGCCGCTCAAGATCAGCGTCAATCCCCTGGTCAACTGGGTCTGGATCGGCAGCATCCTGGTCTGTCTGTCGCCGCTGTTGGCCTTTCGCCTCAACCCCGGGCGGACAAGCCCGAAAGGACGTGCGGCATGAAGCCAAAACCCGCGGTCGTTGCCTGCGACCATCCCCTGCGCAAGCCCATCCTGGCGCTCATGGCAACAGCCCTTGCCGCCCTGTTTCTGACCTCGTTTCTCGACCGGGCGAGGGTGCAAGACTCAAGGACGGCCCGCACCCAGGCCAAGGCCAAAGGCCCCATGGCCGCCGTGCCGGAGCTCATGGCCAAGCTCCAGCAGAACCCCAAGGACGAGGAAACCCTCCTGAAGCTGGCCGACGCCTTCATGCGCGGCAAGGACTGGCAGCGGGCCGAACACTTCTACGGCGAAGCCCTCAAGATCGATCCCCAAAACGTGGGAGCCTTGTTTCACCGCGCCATCGTCAACCTGGAGCAGCGGCGCTTCCCCGAGGCCATCGGGGATTTCCAGGCCGTGCTGGCCCTGAAACCCGACGTGGCCGAAGCCCATTATTACATCGGCATGGTCAACAAGTACGAGCTCAAGGACCCGCAAGCCGCCAGGGAACATCTGGAAAAGGCGCAGGCGCTGGCGCCCAAGGACAAGGAACTGGCGGCTGAGACGAAAAAGGAACTGGAGAACCTGCAACCGTGAAACGAGAGGAGGCATGATGCGGCAAGGAGAACGAATACGTTCGCGCGTGTCCAGGGCCTTGAGGCGTTGCGTCGCCGGTTTGACTCTGGCGGCGCTCGCCGTGGCCCTGTCCGGGCCGGCCGAGGCCGGCAAGCCCGCCAAGGGCAAGAAACCCCAGAAGCGCGTTTCCTCGGGCTTCGGCACGCGAAGCGACCCTTTGGGAAAATCGAAGAAATTCCACAAAGGCCTGGATCTCACTGGCCCAGCCGGACTGCCCGTGCTTGCCTATCGGGAAGGGACCGTGGTGTTCGCCGGTTGGAAGGGAGCCTACGGCCGGGTGGTGGACATCGACCACGGCAAGGGCGTCAAGTCGCGCTACGCCCACCTACGGGCCATTGCCGTCAAGCAAGGAGAGCGTGTTGGGGAGGGGCACGTCGTCGGTCAGTTGGGGCGGACCGGACGCACCACGGGCAACAACCTGCACTTTGAGATGCGGGTCAACGGCAAGCCGGTCGACCCCGACAACCACCTTACCGATGCCGGGGCGCTGCTGCGTAGGGGAATCCGGGGCGGCTAAAAAAAGGGTTGCCAGTCCGATCCCTTACCGCGAATGCTCGACAGCGGTTCGGCCCTGCCGTAGGGAACATCATAACCTTGAGACATCGGGGGAATGTATGCGCCAGGCCCGCCAGGCAAGACTTCTTGCCGCCCTGGTTCTCCTGACCCTCCTGTCCTGCCTGGGGTGTGCCAGGCAGGACGAGAAAACGCCCGCGGCCGAGCGTGGCGTGCTCGACCTGTCCGGGTGGGATGTGGCCCGGGATGGCCAGATTGCCCTCCACGGCCAGTGGGAATTCTACTGGGACCGGCTCCTTGCCCCTGAAGATTTCAAACCCGACCTTGCCCCGCCCCCGCCGTCCGGCTTCATGAACCTGCCCGGTATGTGGAACGACCAGATGTTTCAGGGCCGGCCCTTGCCCGGCCAGGGGCAGGCCACCTTCCGCCTGCGCCTGTTGCCAGGTCCCGAGAATCTCCAGTTGGCTTTGCGGATTATCGATATTCATGCCGCCTTCAGATTGTGGGCCGACGGCAAGCTAATCGCTCAAAGCGGCGTGGTGGGACGCAGCGCCGCCACCGAAACGCCGTATCGCTCCCTGGTGCTGGCCAGGATTGACAGCCAGGGAGCCCCCATTGATCTGGTGCTGCAGGTGTCAAATTACGCGTATCGCCGGGGGGGACTGCTTTATCCAATTCTACTGGGCCTGCCGGACCAACTGGAACAGATACATATCCGTATCTGGGCGTGGACAATGTTTCTTGTAGGCAGCCTGTTGATTATGGCCATCTATCATTTATCTCTTTATTTCCTGAAAAGAAAAGAGGCATCCACCCTCTATTTCAGTTTGGGCTGTCTCGTATTCATTTGTATCTATGTAACACTAGGTATGTCGGATTGGTCGATAAATTTGTTTATTCCAAATATCGATCCAACAATTGTCGATAAGCTTTTGCTCGTGAGCTATGCTGCTTTGTCATCCGTCATGTATAGATTTTATAGATCACTTTATCCGGATGAATTTTTTATTATCGTTCAGCATATTTGCGATATACGAAATATTATATTTATCTTTATTGTTGTTACGCAATCACGTCTTGTCGTATACGATTCCCTGCGATGGTATGCCTTATCCACCTTTCTCCTTAATGCCTATTATCTGGTCATGCTGTGTATCAGCCTACGCCGTGGCCGCGATGGCGCCCTTGTTCTCTTGCTGGGATACATGGTTTTGTCGGCAACCGCCCTGAGCGACATTTACGGGCACGTCTTCAGCTCCAGCGCGATGAACCTCCTGCCCTTCGGTTTCCTTGCCTTTGTCCTGTCCCAGGCCCTGGCCCTGGCCCAGCGGTTTGCCAATGCCTTTACGGCCGTGGAAAAACTGTCCGCCGACTTGCGCGCGGAAATGGACGAGCGCACCAGGCTGGAACGGGAAATCGTCAACGTCAGCGAAGAGGAGCGTCGGCGCTTAAGCCACGATCTCCACGACGGCCTGTGCCAGCAGTTGGTGGGTACCCGAGTGCGTTGCGGGGCCCTGGCCCGAAGCTCCATCACGGAGGAGGGAGTGGCCAAGGAAGTGACGGAGATCGCCGCGCTGCTCACGGATTCGGTCGGCCAAGCCTACGACCTTTCCCGGGGACTGTGGCCGGTGGAACTCGGCCCCGGGGAAGTAGGAGCGTCCTTGGCCGAGTTGGCGCGACGCGTGGGCCGGTCGACCGGCATCGCGATCCAATACCGCGAGCATTTGTCCTGTTCGGCCTGCCGCAACGAACATCTCGTCCAGCTCTACCGCATCACCCAGGAGGCGGTGGCCAACGCCGTCAAACATGCCCATCCCGGCCGGATCACCATCAACCTGGATTGCGGGTTCGACCGCCGGCTGATCCTGGTCGTGGCCGACGACGGCATCGGTCGGCGGTCTGCGGCCGAATCTCCGGGCGGACTGGGCCTGCGCATGATGGCCTATCGGGCCAGGATGATCGGGGCGATGCTGTCCATTGACGACGCCGAGGCCGGTGGTACCAGGATGGTCTGTTCCCTGGTCTGCCCGGCGGAGAAGACGAACGAGGATACTGATGGATAAGACTGTACCATCCGGTGTGCGCGTTTTTCTGATCGACGACCATCCGGTCCTGCGCAACGGCCTGTCGCTGCTGCTTAGGCAAAGCGGCCATACCGTGTGCGGCGAGGCCGGCAGCCGGGCGGAGCTGTTGGCCGCCATTGACGGTTCACGGACCGAGGTGGCCCTGGTGGACCTGTCCCTGGCCGAGGAATCCGGGTTGGACCTCCTCGACGATCTGACGGGCCGGGGCGTGCCGGCGTTGATCTATTCCATGCACGAGGACAGCCAGTCCATCGAGCGGGCTTTTGGCCGGGGCGCCAGCGGCTATGTCACCAAGCGCGAGGGCGAGGACGTGCTGCTCACGGCCATTGCGTCGGTTGCGGCCGGGCAGCGCTACACCAGCCCCGAGGTCAGGCGCAGCCTGGTCGACCGGGTGCTGGCGCCGGAGGGGGAGGTTGCCCTGAGCCCGAGGGAGGAGCAGATCCTCGATGGTCTCGGGCGCGGCGAGACGAGCGCCGAGATGAGCCAGTCACTCCATATCAGCTTCCACACCGTGGAGACCTATTACGGCCGTCTGCTTCGCAAGCTGGGGCTTGCCAGCATGAAGGAGTTGCGCAAGTTCGCCATCCGCCGGCACGGCTGACCGGACGGGTTAACATCCCGGGTTTAGCGATTCAAGGAGGGGACTCCCACCGTCCGGTCTCCCTCGTCCGTTTTGGCCGGACAAGACCGGCCTGCCCCCGAATTTCGCTACACAATAATCACGGGAATCCTTGACAGCGTTTCCTGCCGCTTTCGCGTTATCCGTCTCCTGGTGAGACGGGAAGCATCGTATCGCAACGATCACGGACCTCGCAGGCCCTTCCGGCGGCGCGCCGGCTTCGGCCGGCTGGCGCCCTTTGTGGCGGCGCTGCTCGTACTTTTCTCCGCTGGCCCGGCCCGGGCCGCCATCACCGTCAACAGCACCCTTGAAAGCGCCAGCGTGCCGGGCACGCTGCGGTACGGCCTGGCGCAAGTCGTCAGCGCCAACACCATATTTTTTGATTTCAGCTCAACCAGCGCAATCCCCCTGAGTCAGACGACATCCATTCCCGATTTGTATGACGTCGTCCTGCTCCTCCCGTCATACGCCATCACGTTTGACAACTCTTCCAGCGGTGACGTGACGATTAATTCAACCGCCTTCGCCTCTATCTTAGTCTATACAAACGCTGCAACGCTGAATTTTACCGGCGACGGCAAGATTACCCTCATATTCACATCAAGCGTCGCCGATGTTGTCGCAGGCATTGGCAGCTCAACGTCCGCCTTAACGATAGGAACCTTTGGATCGAACACGTCGTTGACGGTAACGGGATCCGGCGCGTCAGAGGGAACCATCGGTTTGCTCGGCAAAGGCATCGATATAACCAACTTGGACGGCACGATCACTGTCAACTCAACGTACACCGGTGGAGCCTCGAACCTTTACGGAGCTTGGGGCCTGAAGGCCGGCCGTGGCGCCAATTCGCAATACTCGATCAGCGTGGGAACGCTGTCGGGCGATATCTTCGTCTCTACCGCAGGGAATGGAAACGCCACCGGCCTGCAAGGCAAAGACATCACCGTCACCACCCTCCTGTCCGGCACGGTTGAGGCCACGGCTCTGGGAAGCGGAAACGCCTACGGCTTTCGGGCGTCGGATGAGATGTACTACAGCGGTAATCTCAGCATTGAGAACTTGCTCGGCACGGTTGAGGCCAAGTCCTCGGGAGGCGGGAAAGCCTACGCGCTGTACGCCGACACGAATATCACCATCGGAACGGAGTTGAAGGGCGACGTCACGGCCACGGCCGGGGGCAACGGCTTCGCCTATGGCCTGTACGCCGGTTCGAACGTCACCATCAAGAAGTTGTCGGGCGACATCACGGCCACGGCCCAGGGGAGCGGATATGCCTATGGCCTGTACGCCGGTTCGACGCTCACCATCGAGGGGAATCTGACGCTCAACGGCTCCGTCCTGGCCGAGGCGTCAACCTACGGCGTCGCCGTCGGCCTGTACGCCGGACAATCGCTGCTCCTTAAAGGCAACCTGGCCGGCGATGTGACGGCCACGGGCACAACCGCCACCGGGCTGGCCGCAGGAGGGCAGATCTCCATCACGGGCGTTTTGTCCGGAACGGTCACGGCCGGCGACATCTCGACCGCCACCGCCGAGGGACTCTACGTCGCCAGCGGAACCATTTCCCTGGCAGGCGGACTGTCCGGCTCGGTCACGGCCACGGCCGATGCCGCCGGGAGCGCCCTGGGCCTGTACGTCGCCTCGGGCTCCATCAGCATCGCGGGGGGAGTGTCCGGCTCGATCACGGCCACGGCCGGGGACGCCGGCTACGCCTATGGCCTGCGGACGATCGGCGGCGCCATCACCATCGACGCCCTGACCTCGGCCGGCAAGATCACGGCCACGGTCACGGGAGCCGGGACCGCCTACGCGCTGTCCGCCGCCTCGGGAAACATCGCCATGACGGCCGGGCTCGCCGGCACGGTTAAGGCCACGGCCGGGGACGCCGGGACCGCCTACGCCCTTGCCGCCGCCACGGGAAACGTGGCCATCACGGGCGGCCTGTCCGGCACGGTCTCAGCCACGGCCGGCGCGGCCGGGACCGCCTACGCGCTTGCCGCCGCCACGGGAGGCGTGGCCATCACGGGCGGGCTGTCAGGCTCGGTTTCGTCCACGGTCACGGGCTCCGGGACCGACTATGGCCTGTATGCGTCGGGCGGCGTCATCGCCATCGACACCATGACCTCGACCGGCACGATCACGGCCACGACCGGGAACGGCGGCAAAGCCTACGGCCTTTACTCCGCCGCAGGCGCCGTCTCCATAACGGCCGGGCTCGCCGGCACGATCACGGCCACGGCCGGAGACGCCGGCGAAGCCTACGGCATATACGCCGCCACCTCGGGCAACGTCTCCATCGCGGGCGGGCTGGCCGGCACGATCACGGCCACGGCCACGTCCACAAGCTCAAACGCCTATGCCTATGGCATCGCCTCCGAGGCGGGCGCCATCACCATATCAGGCGGGCTCTCCAAAGCGGTCTCCGCGACGGTGACCACCACCGCCTCGGGTTCCGGATACGCCTACGGCCTGAAGGCCAAAACAGGCATCACCATCGACACCGTGTCTTCGGGCGGCACGATCACGGCAACCAGCCTGGACGAGGATGCCTACGGCCTGTACGTCTCCTCGGGAACCATCTCCATCACAAACGACATGGCCGGCACGATCACGGCCGAGACCAAGTCCTCGAGCGTCGGCCTCGGCACAGCCTACGGCCTGAGCGCCTCGGGCGACATCAGCCTGGGCAACCTGTCCGGCACGGTCACGGCCACGGGGGGCGCGACCGCCTACGGCCTGCGAAGCAGCGGCGCAAACATCAGTATCGCAGGCGCTTTGTCCGGCACGGTCACGGCCAAAACCACGGACCTGGACCTCGGGATCGCCTACGGCCTGTACGCCGGCGGCTCCATCTCCATCGGCGAGGTCAGCGGCTCGATCCTGGCCCAGGTCACAGGCACGAACACGGGGTTCACAAGGGAGGCCTACGGCCTGTACGCTGGCGGCAACATCAACGGCGGCAACACCAGCACGGCCATGGTCGTTTCCGACACCATCGAGGCCCGCGCCTATGGTCCGGCCTATGCGGTCTATTCCAGTTCCGGCTCCGTGAACCTCTATGTGACCGGCTCCCTGATCGGCTACGACACCCTGGACTCCAACGGCTACGCCATCTACGCCGGCGGCGCGGGCAGCAGCGTCACCCTGAACCTGGCCGGCGCCGCCAGTTCATCCCTCGTCGGCAAGGTGCACTTAAGCGGCGGCACCCTGACCCTTCTCGGCGCCAACAGCGCCGACAACCTGTTCGAGGGCGTGACCAGCCTGGTGGTCGGCGACGGAACCACCACGACTTCGTGGACCCTGAACCCCGCCTTTGCCCACAGCAGCAACTTCGGCGACCTGACCATCATGGCCAACGCCGCTTTGAGCATCAACGAATTCGTGTCGGTAGGCTACAATGGATTCGTGTCGGTAGGCGACATCGTCAACAATGGCGCCCTGACCTGGGACCTGGTGACCAAGGGCCAGACCTATGCCGGCAACATGTCGGGCTCGGGTTCCCTGACCAAGTCCGGGGCTTACACCCTGACCCTCTCCGGGAGCAACAACTACACCGGCGCGACCATCGTGTCCGCAGGCACCCTGCAAGCCGGCGCGGAAGGCGCCTTTTCCTCGAGTTCGGCGGTCAGCGTCGCCACGGGCGCAACCCTGGACCTCAACGGCTACAAACAGACCATCGGCGGTCTTTCCGGCAGCGGCACCGTCAGCCTGGGCTCGGTCACCCTGACGGTGAACAACACCAGCGACTCCCCGTTCGACGGCGTCATTTCCGGCACGGGCGGCCTGACCAAGTCCGGCTCCGGCACGCTCACCCTGACCGGGGCCAACACCTACACCGGCGCGACCACCGTCAGCGCCGGGACCCTGAGCGTCACCGGCTCCCTGGCCACCAGCTCCATAACCGTGGCCTCCGGCGCGACGCTCGATTTTTCCGGCAGCCTGACCAACCTGACCAGCCTCACAAACTCAGGGACCATCAACCTGACCAGCGCCCTGACCTTCAGCGACGCCGACTGCACCATCATCAGCACCGGCAGCATCCTGGCCGCCAGCGCCACGGACATCGCCATCCAACTCGGCTCGGGCAACGACAGCGTGACCCTTGGCCCCGGGGCCACGGTACGCGGCATCATCGACGGCGGCGGCGTCAACACGCTGACCCTGGTGGGCAGCGTTTCGCTGGACGGGGAGGTGCGCAATTTCCAGAACCTGGTCAAGGAGGATACCGGCTCCTGGACCATCACCGGCGACGTGGCCTTGACGGGGAGCCTGACCGTCAGCGCCGGCAACCTGACCTTGGAGGGCGACCTGACCGCCACGAGCGTGTCCATCGCCTCGGGCGCCAGCCTGACCTGGGCCAACGATTCCACCACCGCATACAGCGGCGTCATCTCCGGGGCGGGCTCGCTGACCAAGTCCGGAGCCGGCGTCCTGACCCTGTCCGGGACGAACACCTACACCGGGGCGACCACGGTCAGCGCCGGCAGCCTGATCGTGTCCGGCAGCCTGGCCTCGTCCGCCATCGACGTGGCCTCCGGCGCGCAGCTCGCCTTCGACACCGCCGCCGCGTCCAGCTATGCCGGGGTCATCTCCGGGGCGGGCTCGCTGACCAAGTCCGGCGCGGGCACGCTGACCCTGTCCGGGGCCAACACCTACACCGGGGCGACCACGGTCAGCGCCGGCAGTCTGATCGTGTCCGGCAGCCTGGCCTCGTCCGCCATCGACGTGGCCTCCGGCGCGCAGTTCGCCTTCGACACCGCCGCCGCGTCCAGCTATGCCGGGGTCATCTCCGGGGCGGGCACGCTGACCAAGTCCGGCGTCGGCACGCTGACCCTGTCCGGGGCCAACAGCTACACCGGGGCGACCACGGTCAGCGCCGGCAGCCTGATCGTGTCCGGCAGCCTGGTCTCGTCCGCCATCGACGTGGCCTCCGGCGCGCAGCTCGCCTTCGACACCGCCGCCGCGTCCAGCTATGCCGGGGTCATTTCCGGGGCGGGCACGCTGACCAAATCCGGCGTCGGCGCACTGACCCTGACCGGCACCAACACTTACACCGGGGCCACCTCCATCACAGGCGGCACGCTGCGCATATCCTCGGCGGGCAACCTGCAAGGCACAAGCGGCGTCACGCTCGCCGGCGGGACGCTCCAGGCCACGAGCACGCTGGCGCTCGACAAATCGATCGCTTTGGGTTCCGGCGGCGGCGCCTTTGAAGTCGCCAACAGCGGCGACACCCTGACCCTTTCCGGCGTCATCAGCGATGCCGTGTCGGGAACCGCCGGTTCCTTGACCAAAACCGGTTCCGGCACGCTCTCCCTCACCGGCACCAACACTTACACCGGGGGGACCAACATCAACGGCGGCACGGTCAACATCGTGGCGGACGCCAACCTGGGCGATGCCTCCGGCGGCCTGACCTTCAACGGCGGCACCCTGCAACTCGGGGCTGACGTCGTCTCCAGCCGCGCCGTGACCCTCAATGCCAGCGGCGGCACCTTCGACACCAATGGCCATGATCTGACCCTCAACGGCACGGTCTCGGGTACCGGCGGCCTGACCAAGACCGGCCTCGGCACCCTGACCCTGTCCGGCGACGCCACCTATACAGGCCCGACCTCCATCCAGGCCGGAACCCTGAGCCTTGGCGGCTCGAGCAGCTCTTCCTCCATGGATGTCGCCTCGGGCGCGACCCTGAACTTCGCCCCGTCAAAAAACGTGACCTACGCCGGCAGCATCACCGGCAGCGGCCACATCACCAAAACCGGTGACTACGCCCTGACCCTGTCCGGCGACAACAGCGGCTTCACCGGCGACTTGACCCTCTTCGGCGGCATCCTGTCCATATCCAGCGACGCCAACCTGGGCGCGTCCACGGCCAGCCTGAACTTTAACGGCGGGACCCTGGCAACCACGGCCGGCATGACCATCGCCCAGTCCATTACCGTGAATGCGGGGGGCGGCGGCACCCTGAACAACGCCGGCAACGACCTCACCCTGACCAACAGCCTGTCCGGTTCCGGCGATCTCACGTTCGTCGGTTCGGGGACGGTCAACCTGGGCGCGTCGTTTAACGGCTCCGCCTATGGCGGCACGCTGTCCGTCAGCGGCGGCGCCCTGCACCTCGTTGATGGCGAAACCCTCGGCGGCACGCTCACCATAACGAGCGGCGCCACTCTTAACGGCGTCGGCACGGTGGGCAACCTGAACGTCAGCGGCGTCATCTCGCCGGGCAATTCTCCCGGCACCATCACCGTCACCGGCGACTTCGCCCAAAGCGGAAGCGGCACCTACATCTGCCAGGTTACGCCGACCGCCAACGATCTGATCGCCGTAACCGGCAACGCTTCATTGAGCGGCACGCTCTCCATTCAGCCGGAATATACCTACTACAGCTCCGGGACAGTCTGGACCGTGCTCACCACGCAAGCAGGCAGCGTTTCCGGGACCTATTCCACCGTGACCTATGGAGCCACACCGGAAAACTGGATATTCGTGCCAGTTTACTCCGCGACAGCCGTCACCGTAACCCTTGTGCGCCAATCCTATTCCGCCTCGGCCACGAATTCCCAGGCCTCCTCGGTGGGCGCAGGCCTCGACGCAGTGGCCTACAACGCCACCGGAGAAATGGCCACACTCATTAAAAACCTGGACTACTCTTACGGTACAACCACCGGTTACTTGCCGGCCAACGCGCTGACCAACTATGCGCTCAATGTGCTGAGCTCCGAGTTCTACGACCTGTTTTCCCAGAATGTTTTCGCGGCCGGGCGGCTTCTGACCTCCGCCCAGCACGCCGGGCTGCACGAAGGCGAGGAGGGCGTGGGCCAGGGCTTCGCCAGCCCCCTGGAAATCGGCCCGGCTTCCTTGGCCTCGCAAAACAACCAGTACGGGCTGACTTTGGGGCTTGATACAAGGGGCGGCGGCGCATCGTCTCTGTCCTTCGGACGCCTGGGCGTCTTCGTCAAACCCATCGGCATGCGGGCTTTTCAGCAAGGCTCCTCAAGCCAAACCGGTTACGCCACCGTTTCCGGCGGCATCACCGGCGGCGTGCTCTACCGCTCTTCCCCGGAACTGACCCTGGCCTTGGCCCCCGGTTTCGTCACCCAGTCCATCGGCATCCACAGCGAAGGCGGCGGCCAGGGCACGGTCAACGACTGGAGCCTCGGGTTTTTGGCCGCCTACCGAAGCGGCCCCTGGCACGCCGATGCCGGGGTGCGCGGCGCCTACAACACCTTTCAGTCCTCGCGCTCCTTGCCGTTGCCGAGCGGATCGTACACGGCTAAGGGGAACTGGGATGGTTGGAACGTGAACGTGTCCACAGGCGGCGGCTATGACTTCACGGCCGGGGACTACACCTTCGGCCCGCTGGCGGCGGTGTCCTGGCAGCGGTTGCATGAAAACGCCTTCAAGGAGAGCGGCGCGGGCACCCTTGGCCAAAGCGTGCGGGCCCGCAACACCGAGGCCCTCAACACGGTGCTTGGGGCGCGTGTGGCCCGGACCTTCGAGACGCCGGCCGGGGATGTGACGCCGGAAGTGCGCGTGGGTTGGAGCGCCCAGTGGCTTGGCGAATCGCAAAACATCGTGGCCTCGTTCATTGGGTCCCCGGGGTCCGCCTATCAGGTGAAAAGCACCAACCACGCGTATAACTCGGCCCTGGTCGACATCGGGGTGAGCATGCGCGTATCGTCGTCGCTGACGGCCACGGCCCGGGCCGGCGTGGAACTGCTCCGGCCGGGCTACGAGTCCCAGGCCGCCAGCCTCGGGCTCAAATACACGTTTTAACCTCCGCCGGCGTATGGCCGGGATGCCGTTAATATCGCAAAAGGAGTTGCCATGCCGCTTCGTTTCCGATTCCTGTTGGTGCTCGGCGTTGTGTTGTTGTGCTCGGGGTGCCAGATGTCCGAGGGCAAGCCGACCACGGCGGTGATCAATACGCGGGATGTGATCACGAAGTGCAATGCTGGCATGCAGGCCGCTGAGAAGGTGCGGACGAAGTTCGCCTCGCGCCAGGATACGTTGAAAAAGCAGGAGGAGGCTATAGAGAAGCTCAAAACGGATCCGGCTCTCAACGATCCAAGGAGCGGCAAGCAGGTGGAACTGGACAAGCTTGCGCGGCAGTATGTGGCGGACGCGCAGGCGTTGCGCAAGGACGTCGGCGAGGAGGAAGCCGTCACGTTCAAGCCCATAGTGGACAGGATCAACAAGGTGTTGGCCCAATACGCCAAGGCACACGGTTTGCTCTCCGTGCAGGACAAAAACGGTTTTGCCTACATCGATCCATCCCTCGACATCACCGAGGCGATCATCAAACTTGTCGATGAGGCAAAGTAATTTCGGAGGACGAAGCCGGCATCATTGCCCGGCCAGTCCAGAATCCGCATGCTTGTCCACCTCACGTCTAGGAACTCTGGCGTTTTTGGAACGTATACAGCTAAAAATAAAAATATATTGGTATGTTGAGAGGTTGTTTGAGTCTGCTCCGCCTCTTTCGTGCCGGTAACAGAGCTTCAAGCTTTGTTGAGAATATCAAATAAAATCAATAAGTTGTATCCGTAATGGCTGTGGCCATTTTCCTTGCCCAACACTATTTCCAACACACGCAGTTTTTTTAAGTCTTCCTGAAACAACGCAATCCTTCAGAAGTGGTCCATCATTCCGGTAGGGGGTCACAGCATACGTCTTTTCGTTTCGGTCAAGGCAGGAGGCCAGACTGGCCGTGTTTGATTTCATCGAAGGCTGGTACAATACCCATCGGCGGCATTCTGCTCCCGACTACATGTCGCCTTTGGTTTGCGAAAGGATGCATGCTCTCGCTTCCTGAGAGTTCAAGTCGAAAAGTCTCCACGAAATCTGGTGAACTCCACCCTTCGGGATAACCTTTTTCGTTTTGGAAACCCAAATTGGGCAACCCGCCCACAGCCGGCGGCTACGCGGCCAGCTTGCCCCGTAGCGGCAAGGTCAGCGGGATGGTGGCCAAAATGACCAAGCCGGTCACCTGCAAGGCCGGGGTCAGGCCCACGGCGTCGCTCAGCATGCCGTAAAGGACAGGGGCCACCGCGCCGGAGCCGATGGTCGCGGTGTAGTAGATGGCGAAGGCCTGGCTTCTGTGCTGCGGCGGGATCAGTTCCGGGACGCTGCCGTAGAGGACCGACGAGGTCCCGTTGAGGGCCACGCCCAGAAGCGGACACAGGCAAAGCGCGCCCCACAGGGGCAGGGGCAGCAGGAACAGGATCAGCGCCGCGGTGAAGGTCTCGGTGAGGATGATGGACTTGAGGGACCCGACCCGGGTGGCCACGATGCCGCACACGAGCTTTCCGGCGCAGCCGCCCGCGAAAATAAGCCCCAGGGACAGGCCCAGCACACTCATGTCCGCGCCCTTGGCGCGCAGCAGGAAGGGCAGGAAGGTGAGCAGGCCCATGCGGGTGGCGCTGTCCAGAATCCCGATGCCGTTCAGGGCGGCGAAGGCCGGCGTCATGGCGGCGCGCAGCCGCGACAGGCCGCTCCCGGAATCCTTGGCCGCAAGCCTGTCGTCCAGGGGAAGACGGCCCAGAAGGGCCACGAGCGCGACGGCCGTCACGACGCCCAGCATGGAAAGCATCTGGATGGACGCCTGCCAACTGACCCGGGCCAACAGCAGGCCGGCCAGGGCCGGAAGCAGGAGTTTGCCCATGTCGCCCACGAAATTGTACGTGGAAAGCGCCACCCGCGACTCCTTGCCCGAGTAGGCCTGGGCGATGGCCACCGAGGCCAGGGGATGCTGGGCGCTGGCCCCGATGCCGCCGAGCACCAGCAGGACGCTCAGGGCGAACACGGTGTCGGTGGTTCCGGCCACGAAAAGGGAGGCGCTGGTGATCATGGCCCCG
The DNA here is from genome assembly GCA_023390395.1 of Pseudomonadota bacterium. Lineage (GTDB taxonomy): Bacteria > Desulfobacterota > Desulfovibrionia > Desulfovibrionales > Desulfovibrionaceae > Solidesulfovibrio. The sequence continues at coordinate 51,677 of JAEWCY010000096.1, forward strand.
GCCACGAGGGCCCGGCACAGCCCTTTGCCGCCCGTCAGCATGCCGGCGGGGATCTGGAACAGGGCCAGGGCTCCGGAGAAGAGCGTCTTCATGAGCCCCACCTGGGCGAAGTTCAGGGCGAAGGCCTGCTGCCAGACCGGGAAGAAGACGTAGAGCATGTCCGTGAAGCCGTCATGGGTCAGGTGGGCCAGACAGGCCGCGAGGAGCACTTTGCGCCGGGTGGGGACCGCCGTGGGGCGCTCGGGGGAATCGGAAGCGAAAGCCATTGCTGCTGTTCCGGTTAATGTTGCAACGGCGTTACATCTTGTCCATCCGGCGCAAAAACGCAAGCAGCATGAAGGAAACAGTTTCCACGCCCGAATGGCCGTCGCGGGCCCCGATGCAGGCTGTCGGCGGCGAGGCGACGGATGCGATTCCGGGGCCGGCACGGCGGAGAATCAAGCGCATGCCGGGCGGGCGCAAGGCGACGCCCGCCTCTTGCGGGGACAGGAAACGACGCGATGGCCGGGAAATGCCGTCCTTTACGCCTTCCCCAGCAGGAGGGAGCCGGCGGCGTCGTAGGCGGTCTGGGTGGTGAAGCCGGGGGTGAGGAGTGTGGCCGCCGTCGTGACCGCGCCAAGGGAGCCGGCGCTCGTCGCGCCCTGGCTCAGGTTGGTCAGATAGGCGGACTGGGCGACAGGGTTGGTCAGGATCTCGGCATAGGCGGCGTACCAGGCCGAGGGCGTGGACAGGTCCTGGCCGTAGGTCGCGGCGTAGTCGTACTCCAGGCTCCATTTGGGCGAGCTCGACTGGAGATCGAGGGCGTAGGTGGTCTCGTCGACCAGGGAATACGTCATGGGGTCGTAGGTGTAGAGCTGGTAGCCGGGGTTGTTGCCGAAGACCGGGGAAATCGAGGGGGTGACGCGCTGGAGTTCGGCCGCGCCCGAGCCGTCGTAGCTGGTGATGAGGCGGAAGTCGTCGTTGTGGGTGTGGCCCACGAAATTGGCGGCGATGGTGCCGCTGTAGGCCAGTTCCAGGCCCTCGAAGGCGTCGTTGAAGGCGTTGGCCAGGGTGCCCGTGTAGCTGACCTGGCCGGTCGCCTCGTAGGTGCCGGCCACGGACGAGGCGATGGCTCCCGTGGGGATGTGGGCCACCACGTAGACCTTCTGGAAATTCTGGGCCGAGTCGGCCAGTTCCGAGGCGAACCAGGCCAGCTCCATGGCCCCGGCCGCGGGATCGCCCACTTCGTTGGCCCACAGGTTGTCGTTGAGGGAGATGTACTTGATGCCGGTGGGGCCGTCCGGGGACACGGCGTAGTAGCCGCCCATGGAGTAGCTGACGGCGAAGGCCGTCTGGGACGCGGCGTCGTTGAAGAAGGTCTGGGCGAAGACCGGGGCGGACAGGGACAGGAAGGGGTCGCCGGGCTGGGAGCCGGTTTCGCCGTAGGCGCTGTCGGCGTTGCCGTTGGCGACGATGATGGTGGCGTCGGGAAAGCGGCTGTCCACTTCCTGGGCGAAAAAGGTCACGGTCTTCTGGATGAAGGCGTTGAGCCCCTCCTGGCTGGTGTCGCCGGTCAGGCTGGCGTAGTCCGTGCCAAAATAGTGGGACAGGATGTCGCCGGGATAGATGACCACGGAGACGTTTCCGGCCCGGGCGGCCATGTCGTCCAGGGCCGATTCGAACAGGCTGTAGTTGCTGTCCTGACCGTAGGCGGCATAGGCGGTCTGGCTGGACGAGGACAGGATGGTCTTCCACTGGGACACGTCCGAGGCGGCCAGCAGCGGCACCAGGGAGGCGTCGGCGAAGGGATTGAAATGCACGTCGCCAAAAAGCAGAAACGTGTTCGAGCTGTCTGCGTCGGACATGTTGGTGTTCCTTTGGAAGGCTGATCGAGCACTGATGCCTTGAGACAGAAAAACGGGAAACTGGTTTTTGTCAAGTGCGTCGCGTCGTTGCACGAAAAATCCAAAGGAGCGCGTCCTTGGCTCGACTCCAAGGCCCGTACCTTCCCGCCGGTCCGGCTTGCGCCGGGCGCGTCATGAACGGCGGCGAGCCCGCTCAATAGGGCTGCACGGTCTTGTTTTTGACCAGCACGTGCCAGCCCGAGACCTCGCTCGACAGCACCGTCGCCAGTTTTTCGGAGAAATCGGCCAGTTCGCCGCGCGTAAGCCGGGTCATGGCCTGCAGGTCCTGGCTTTTGTGCACGAGCACCATTCGGGTGTGGGCGTAGCGCGAGCCGAGCGTCGCGTATTCGCCCTGGGCGCGCAGGGCGAAGGCCATGGACGCCAGGGACGGGATGACCAGGGCGATCTCGTTGCACACCGTGCGCAGGCTGCCGCCGGCGATGCCCAGGGGCAAGGCGGTATCTTCCTTGACCCACAGGAAGATCAGGAAGCGCAGCAAAATGAAGCCGAGACCGGCGATGAAGCACCAGATGCCGAAGGAACTCAGCCGCCGCGCCACCAGGTCGAAGCGGTCCTGGCGGGCGATGTAAAATTGGATCTGGTCGGCGATGACGTCGTCGTCGAGGCGCTGGCGGTAGCGTGCCAGCAAGGCGGCGTCCATCCGGGCCGGGACGAGGCCGGCCTGGCGGGCCACGTTGCGCAGGTGCCAGGCCGGCCAGCTTTCCCGCGCCGCGCCCGAACCGGGACTTTTGCGGGCGAAGGGCGGCATGCACCCCAGAAGGAACAGGAAGCGCATGTGCCGGAGCTGTTCCGCCAGGAAGCGGTAGTCTAGGAACCGTTGGTGCCAGTTGCCGAGCGTGTTGACGCGGATGAGGAAAAGGATGAGCGCGAAGGCCAGGACCTGGATGCCGAAGCCGACCGCGTCGAAGTGCTTGACGTAGGAGCCGATGAACACGCCGACGAGGACCACGGCCATGAGCAGGTGGCGCAGATAGCCCACGGCGCGGTAGCGCGCCGCGTAATGGACGGCCAGCCGGTCCGCCCAGCCGTAATGCTCGGCCAGCCGTTCCTCGGCCAGCCGCGTGTCGGCCCGCTCCAGGCCCAGGGCGTCGCACCAGCCGCACGGCGCGGATTCGGCCGGCTCCGGGCAGGGGGCCTTGCCCGGGAACAGGGCGCAGAGCCAGTCCCGGGCGGCGCGGGGCCAGTCCCGAGTCCTGACCGTGGCCGGAGAGGCCGTTTCCGAACCGTCCTTCCGGTGGCCCAGGGCCTTTTCGAACAAGGAGGGGAACCTGCCGAGCAGCGTCGGCCTGGGCAGGGTCTCGGCGAAATACCGGGTCGGCGAGGTGCCTCCTGGCGCGTTTCCCGAAAAGCAGCCCTTGAGGCGTTCCCGCCAGGTGGCGGGCCGCTTCTCCTCCGTGGGCGGGGCCGGCGGCAGGACCAGATGTTCGATGCAGGCCGCCAGCGCCTTTCGCCAGTCGCCGCCGGCCTCCTGCCCCAGGAAGCGGATGGCGGCGGGCCGGGCCGGGTCCACGACGACGACCGGCAGGCCTCGTTTCCTGGCTTTTTCCACAATCTGTCCCGTGCCGCCGCGTCCCCTGGCGAGAGCGCCGTCCCAGACGGCGAGCAACACGTCGCTTTGCTCCAGCACGACCTGTCCCGCCGCCAGGTAGGCTTCCTCCGCATCGGCCCGGCTCCCGTCCAGTTCGAGCACGGCCGAGGCCCGGGCGAGCAGGGCCCGGAATTCCCGCTTGGAAGAAGCCTCGGCGAAGTCGTTCTCGTATTCTTCCCGGAAAAACGGCAGCGGCGTTTGCAGTTCGTACCCCAGTCCCAGGGCTTGTCCGGCCACGATGCGGTCGGCGCCCGCGGCCAGGGGGGAAAGGCAGCGCAACAGGGGCGGGCAGGGACTGAAAAGCCCCGGCGGTGCGACAGCCGATTGTCTGGCGACCTCGTCTCTGACGGCGGACAGGATGTCGGAAGCGGCCCTGGCGATGGCCGCGGCGTTTTCTGACGGCAGCGTGCGATGTCCGGTGACGCCGACGGCGCAGACGAAGGGCGTGGTGGGCGGATGCGCGTGCAGCAAGACGGTCATGGGCGGCCTCTCGGGAACAGCGTGCCTTGTCGCCGAAGCGGTCGGCGGCAACGATTCGGGTGCGGGAGCGCTTGGCCTGGCGTCGCTACTTCAGGGGTGGTGTAGTCTTAAGGCCATGCTTCGGCAAGAGGCTGCATCGACGTCGAAGCGGCCGATCACGTCGGCGCGTCGGTTCTCCACGGAGGCGGCGGAGTGCAACATGGTTGGGCCGGACGGTATCCGTCTTCCCGCCTAAAACGTGTACCCCAGGGACAGTTGCCCCCCGATCCCGGCGCTTGCGGCTCCGTCGCCGAGCAGGCCGTTGGCCCTGGCCTCGACGAAGAAGGCCTCGCGCCTGGCCGTGATTCCAAGCCCGGCCTTGAGGAGATCGCGGCTGTCGAAAGCGGACTTCTGGCTCACGGCGCAGCCGTAGCGCGTGGCCGTGCTCGTGATTTGCGGATCGCTCAAGGAGCGCTCGTAGCCGAGCGTGAGCGCGGGTGAAAACGTCCACGCCCCGGCCTGGGCCGCCTCCAGTCGGGCTTCGAGTTCGGCCAGGAAGCTGGTCGCGACGGCGCTTTGGCCGTGGAAGTCCAGGGCGAGCTCGCCGCCCGATTCCGAGACCCCGCCCAGGGTGGCGTTGGTGGCCCGGAGCCCGACCTGGGGCGTGAGGGCGAGGGCGCCCAGCCGCAGGACGTGGCCGAGGCCGGCCTGGCCGCTGTAGAGGCCGCCCACGGCATGGCCGCTGGCGCTGCCCAGGCCCCCGCCCAGGGAACGGTTGGCCTGGTAGTCGACGTAGCCGCCGTCGAGGCGCGCCGTGAGGTACGGTCCCGCGTCCAGGCCCGTGAACCCGTAGCGTCCGCCGACCGTGGCGAAGGCGGTGTTGGCCGTGGCCACGCCCCCGGCGCTGGCGAGGGTGTTCCAGAGGAAGCCGAGGCCGGCCGTGGCGCTGACCCTGTCGCTCGGGCGCAGGCTGAGGCCGACGACCGTGCCGGCGCTTTGCTCGGTGCTTCGCGCCATGCCCTGGCCGGCGTCGGTGCGAAAGTCGCCGCCGAGGCCGGTCAGCCAGGCGCGGATCTGGCCGGTCTCCAGGTCCCGGCCGCTGGCGTAGGGCCGCAGGGCCTCGTCGATGAGAAGCGGCTGGCGCAGCAGGGCGGCCACGGCGTCGGCGTGGACCTGGCCGCCGACTTGCCCCTGGACGCCGCCGAGGCTGCCCAGGTCCACGGACGACTGCAGGTAGAAGTTGTAGGCGGTGTAGCGGCCGGACAGGGCGGAATTCTGCAAGGCGTTGAGATAGGCCGCGCCCGAGGCGGCGTTGCCGCTGTACGCCCCCTGCCCGGGCAGGAGGGTGTAGTCCACCATCTTGGCCCGAAGGACGTAGATGTCCGCAAGGCTCAGGCCCAGGCCCTGGAACAGGTAGCCGTAGATGGAGCCGTAGGAGGCGTCGGCCTGGTCCAGGGCGGCCAGCAGGTAGCCGGGCAGCACCCCGGCCAGGACGTCCACGGTCTCGGGGTTGGTCGCGGGGTCCGCGGCCACGGCGGCCTGCCGGGTCTCGGCGATGAGCGAGGCCGTGTAGTGGTTGGTGGCCAGGTAATCCTTCATGACGGTCGTCGGAGAGACGCCGGCGATGGTCTCGAGAAGCGCCGAGGTCCAGCCGGTGCGGTCCTTGCCGGCCGAGCAGTGGTACAGGTCCGGGAAGGGGTCGCGGGCCAGGGTCAGCAGGACCGTGCGAAAGCCCGTCCGCTCGTCGGGGTTGGTGACGAACCCCCGGTAGAGGTTTTCGAAATAGCTGATCCCGTCCCGGGGCGGCGAGGAAAACGACTGGAACGGCGTTTGGGTCGTGGTCCCGTAGATGTTGATGTTGGTGTAGGTCGCGCCGGCCGGGACCACATCGGGCGCGGCCGCGATCTCGGCGGGGGTGCGCAGGTCGATGTCCCGGCCGAGGCCCAGGGACGAGATGGTCTTCCAATCGGCGGTGGTCAGCGAGGCCAGGTCGTCGGACCGGTAGAACACGCCGGTACGCATCACCCCGAAATTGCTCGTGACGTTGGCGAATCCCGTGCCGCCGTAAACGGCAGACAGGCCGGCCAGGTCCCGGAAGTTGGGGGCCGAGGACAGGATGGGCGTGACGATCGCCTGCTGCGCGACGGCAGGCGCGGCGGCGAAGCAGAGAAGAAACGCCACGATACGACATAGTGCCTGCGTCATGCGGCCTCCTGAAGATGTTGGCATCTCGTCCTGCAATGCCGCAGGCGGAGATGCTTAGGGTAAGACAAGCATGGCAAAGGGACACATCAGGTTGTCGTCAGGAACGTGTCCGTCTTGTTCCGTATGCGTCGTTGGGACAGGAGCAGGCCTCGCGGGAAGCTCCATCACATGGACGGCCGCCATGTTGCGATATCCGGTCCGAGCAGAGCCCATTCGAGTCGAATGTTCGAAAAAGAGCGGTCGGCATGCCTGTCGTTGCGGCCACGTGTAGCATTGAAATTGCGCCAGGGAAAGCGTCTTGCCCCGAGCACCTTCGCCATGACGTCATGCGCCGCGTCGCTGAACCATGCTCCCTGCGGTCCGTACCGTCCGTTCTTGCCTGCGCCCGGCAAGCGACGGGGAATGGGAGTGTCCCATATTTCGCAGTGTTATCTATAATTTTATATTTTAACGTTATATTTTCAAAATATTGTTGAAAAAATGTATTAATGGATGGATAAGTGTGCAGTCGCATAAAAGCCGCTGCGGGCAAGGAGCATGGGACGACGGGGGGCGCTCCCCGCGCGCCATGACCGTGGGCGGCGTCGTGGCCCAGGCGACGCGATGGGCTCCCTTTCTTCGGCAAGGCCGTCCGGTCGGCGGCCCGCCGGTTTGCGACCCCCTGCGCGCGCGGCCGTCTCCCATCGCGGTATCGTTTGATTCTTACCGCTTCGAGGAGGAAAAACGATGCACCCTGATTGCGCTGTTCCCACTGGTTTGGAAACGACGGGCCGCTACATCGTCACGTTTCGCGAAGACGCCCAGGCCGAGGCCCTGGCCCTGCTGGACGACAAGGCCGGCATGGGCGCGGGAAAACTGCTTTGCAGCAGCGATTTCGCCGCCTCCGGCATCGAGGTGGACCAGGTGCCGGGCGACGGCGGCGCGGTCCTGGAGCATTTGCGCATGGCCGTGGTCAACGTCCCGCCCGACGCGGCGGGAGTCCTGGCCATGGAGGCGAGCGAGGCGTCGCCGATCCTCGCCGTGGAACCCGAAGGCGTCGCCTACGCCATCGGCCAGCCCGAGGGCGTGTCCCTGGAGTATCTGCGCGGCTTCCGCGACGCCACGCAAAGCCTGTTCGCGGCAGCCTCGGCCTCGGGCGCGGCCGCGGCCGGCGCCGGGATGGAAACGGCGGGATACGGCGACAGCCCGACCCATACCTGGGGGCTGGTCGCCACGAATGTTCCGGCCTCGAAATACGCCGGCGTGGGCATCCGCGTCGCGGTGCTCGACACCGGCTTGTTCCTGGCCCATCCGGATTTCGCCGGCCGCGCCGTCGTGTCGCGCGCCTTCCTCGAAGGCGTGACCAGCGCCAACGACGGCCACGGCCACGGCACCCACTGCACCGGAACGGCCTGCGGCCCGTTGCGGCCCGGGGTGGGGCCGCGCTATGGCGTGGCGCACAAGGCCGACATCTTCATCGGCAAGGTCCTTTCGGACCAGGGCAGCGGCGCGGACGGCGGCATCCTGGCCGGCATCGACTGGGCCGTCGCCAACGCCTGCCATGTCGTCTCCATGTCCCTCAGCGCCAGGACTTGCGGCACCACGACGTTCTATCAGACCGCCGGCGAGCGGGCGCTCAACGCCGGCTGCCTCGTCGTCGCGGCGGCCGGAAACAGTTCGGATCGCGCCCACGGCCTGTTCGCCTGTGTCGAGCGGCCGGCCAACAGCATGTCCTTCCTGGCCGTGGCGGCGCTCGACGCCAACCTGGCCGTGGCCAACTTCTCGTGCCGCGACACGGTCGGCGGGCCTGGCACGGCGGTCGACATCGCGGCCCCGGGCGTTGCGGTCTATTCGACCTGGCCCATGCCGGCCCGGTACAACACCATCAGCGGCACGAGCATGGCCACGCCGCACGTGGCCGGCATCGCCGCGCTGTGGGCGGAGGCCGCCGGCGTGCGCGGGGCCGGCCTGTGGCAGCGGCTGATCACCAGCGCCAAGACGCTGCCCCTGCCCATCGTGGATGTGGGCCGCGGCCTGGTGCAGGCCCCGTAGCCGCCGGGTTGACCGGCCCCAGCCAGGGCCGTATCGCTCTAGGGGAGCAGGACCCGCCGGCCGCCGCCTTCGATCCCGATGGCGACGGCCGGCGGGGGAGGCCGGAGGAGGCAGCCGTGGGCGAAAAGCCGCAATCGCACATCGAGGTCGTCGTTTCCGCGACAGAGGACGGCCGGGCGGATCTCGGCCGGCTGGCGGCGGAACTGCGGGAAAAGGGGCTGCGGGTCAGCCGCACCATGGAAAGCCTGGGCATGATCGCGGGCACGGCCCCGGTCGGGGGACTCGACGCTTTGCGAAAGGTCAAGGGCGTCGCCCTGGTCGAAGCCTCCGGGCCGGTGCAACTGCCGCCCCCGGACGCGGACATCCAGTAAGACGCGGTCGCGGCGGCGGCGGCGCCCGCCTCGCCGGCGACCACGCCCAGGCGGACGGTCGGCGAGGCGGGCGCATGGCGCCTTGCGGGAGCTAGCCC
>JAEWCY010000128.1 GCA_023390395.1 Pseudomonadota bacterium
CCGCCCACCTCGGTCTCGAAGGGGTAGCCGAACGGCAGCAGCAGCATCTGCACGCCCTGCTGGGAAGGAATGGTCTGGAGCAGGGCCACATCGGTCAGCTTGCCGGCGGCTTCGTCCCACTTGCCGAGCACGGTTTCGCCGTTGATCAGTTTCACGAGGCGGATGTCATAGGCCATGAAGATTCTCCTTGAAGGTTGGGGCGCGATGCGCCGGCCTTGAGCTAGATATCGGACAGTTCCGTGTCAAGGGCGGGGCCTACTCGTTGTAGTCGAAAACCGTAAATCCCTGGCTCTTGCACAGGGAATCGCGCTCGGCTTCGCGCAGGTCGCTGCGCACCATCTCGGACACCATCTGCTCGATGCCGATGCGCGGCTGCCAGCCCAGGCGCTCCCGGGCCTTGCTCGGGTCGCCGAGCAGCGTCTCCACCTCGGTCGGGCGGAAATAGCGCGGATCGACGGCGACGAGGCATTTGCCGCTGGCCACGTCGATGCCCTGCTCGTTTTCCCCTTCGCCCTCGAAGCGCAGCTCGATGCTGAGTTCCTTGGCCGCCATCTTGACGAAATCGCGCACGCTGTACTGCCGGCCTGTGGCGATGACGAAATCCTCAGGCGCGTCCTGCTGGAGCATGAGCCACTGCATTTCCACGTAGTCCTTGGCATGGCCCCAGTCGCGAAGCGCGGAGAGGTTGCCGAGGTAGAGGCAGTCCTGCAGCCCAAGCTTGATGCGCGCCATGGCCCGGGTGATCTTGCGCGTGACGAAGGTCTCGCCACGCATGGGGGACTCGTGGTTGAAAAGGATGCCGTTGCAGGCGTACATGCCGTAGGCTTCGCGGTAGTTGACCGTGATCCAGTAGGCGTAGAGCTTGGCCACGGCATAGGGGCTGCGGGGATAAAACGGCGTTGTCTCGGTTTGCGGGATCTCCCGCACCTTGCCGAAGAGCTCCGAGGTCGAAGCCTGGTAGAAACGCGTATGCTTCTCCAGCCCCAGGATGCGGATGGCCTCGAGAACGCGCAACGTGCCCAGGGCGTCCACGTCGGCGGTGTACTCGGGCGACTCGAAGGAGACCTTGACGTGGCTCTGGGCGGCCAGGTTGTAGACCTCGTCGGGACGGACTTCCTGCACGATGCGGATCAGGTTGGTGGAGTCCGAGAGGTCGCCGTAGTGCAGGACGAGCTTGCGGTCGGTCTCGTGGGGATCGCGGTAGAGATGGTCGATGCGCTGGGTGTTGAAAAGCGAGGCCCGCCGTTTGATGCCGTGAACCTCATAGCCCTTTTGGAGCAGCAGTTCGGCCAAGTAGGCTCCGTCCTGACCGGTGATGCCGGTGATGAGGGCGACTTTGCTCTTCATGAAGCGATATTCTCCCGTAGGGGTTGGCGCATCTCGCGCTCGACCATGGCCTGGGCCACGCCGGCGGGATGCATGACGGCCTTCCAGCCCAGGCGGCTGGCGGTTCTGGCCGGAGACGCCCGGCCGACGGCGACGTTCCGACGGCCCTTGCCCAAGAACAGTCTGGTCAAAGAGATGCTGTCCTGACCGGAAATGCCGAAAACCAGCATTGTCTTCATGGCCGGGGGTATCCTGGGGGCTGGCTGGAACGTGGAAGGCTAATTTTTTCCCCGACTGTCGTCAACAGCCGGACCGTCGGAACCGGCCGCCCCTTCCTGCCCCTCTCCGGCGGCCCGGCGGCAGGCGGCGCAGACGCCGTCGATGCGCACCTCCACGCCGAGCACGTCCATGTCCAGGGAGCGGCCGAGGGCAACCACGTCCAGGAGGTCGCTTCCGGCCGGCAAGCATTCCATGCGGCCGCAGCGCAGGCAGTAGGCGTGTCCGTGGGCGCGGCCGGACAGGCGCGGCCCCAGGCAGTAGCGGAAGGCCCGGTCGCCGCTGCTGTGGCGGTTGGCCAGGCCCTGGCGCACGAAGAGGTCGAGGATGCGGTAGAGGGTGACTTTGTTGACGGACATTGCCTCCCGCACCCGGGCCAGGATGTCGGCGGCGGGCATGGCCCGGTCGCCGCCGGCCAGCACGCGGGCCACGGCCAGGCGCACGGGCGTGGGTTCCGCCCCGGCCTCGGCCAGCAGGCGGGCCATGTCTTCCTCGGCCAAAACCATGCCCGTTCCCTTACCCCCTTTGCCCGCGGATGCGAAGCCCCGGCAGGAGGGACACGAAATAGGCGGCGGCGGCCACGGCGATGATGGCCGCGCCCGAGGTCAGGTCGCAGCCGTAGGCCAGGGCCAGTCCGGCCAGGCAAAAGAACATGTTGAGCGCCGTGGCCAGGACCATGGCCCGGCCCAGGGAGGAAGCCCGCCGCAAGGCCAGGCTCGGGGCCACGGAGAGCAGCGCGATGACCAGGATCAGTCCGGCCACGCGGATGAGCAGCACCACCGTGACCGCGGCCAGGGCCGTCAGGAGGTAGTGCAAAAGCCCCACCGGCGCGCCGCGCACGGCGGCGAATTCCCGGTCGAAGGCCATGGCCACGAAGCCGTTGTAATGGCGCAGGGTCACGGCGCAAAGCACCACGGCCAGGCCGGCCAGGGCGTAGAGGTCGGCCACGGGCACGGTGATGATGCTGCCGAAGAGGTAGCTCATGAGGTCTGGCTTGTAGCCCGGGGTCACGTCGAGGAGGATGATGCCGAAGGCCATGCCCGCGGCCCAGAGCACGCCGATGACCGTGTCCGTGTCCTCCACGCGGCGCCGGGTCAGGGCGGCCATGCACAGGGCGGCGGCCACGGTGAAGGCCACGGTCACGGGCAGCACGGGCAGGACCAGGAAATAGGCCAGCCCCACCCCGCCGTAGGCGGCATGGGCCGCGCCCCCGGCCAGAAAGACCATGCGGTTGGCCACGACCAGGGCGCCCATGATCCCGCAGCACAAGGCGGCCAAGAGCGCGGCGATCAGGGCGTGCTGCATGAACGGCAGCGTGACGAGGTCGGCGATCATCGCGGCTCCAAAGGGGAAAGGGATGCCAGGTCCGGCGGCATGCGGCGCAAAAACGCGTCCATGGGACAGGAGGGGCTGTGGACGCCGTAGAGCAGGTCCACCATTTCCTTGGTCAGCCGGGGCTCGGGGGAGTGGATCACCCGGCCGTTGACGCAGGCCACGGCCGTGACGCCGGCGGCCAGGATGCTCATGTCGTGGCTGACCACCAGCGAGGTCACGCCCTGGCCGATGCGCGAGAGCACCTCGTAGAGGCAGAACTTGCCCTGGGGGTCGATGTTGGCCGTGGGTTCGTCGAGGATGAGGAGCTCCGGGTCCGAGACCAGGGCCCGGGCGATGAGGGTGCGCTGCTGTTGTCCGCCGGAGAGGTCGCAGAAACGCCGGTCCTTGAGGGCCAACATCTCCACCTGGGCCAGCGCCGCCTCGGCCCGGGCCAGTTCGTCGCGGCTATGGCGAAAGCCCCGCCGCCCCGCGGAAAGCAGGCCCATGAGCGCGACCTCGCGGACCCGGATGGGCAGGTCCTTGCGGGCGGCCGTGCCTTCCAGGCGCTGGGGCACGTAGCCGATGCGCCGGCTGTTGCGGCCGGGCTCCTCGCCGAAGACCGTGATCGTCCCGGAACTCGGGCGCAGGATGCCGAGGATGAGCTTTAAAAGCGTCGTCTTGCCGCCGCCGTTCGGCCCGAGCACGGCCAGACGCTCCCCAGGAGCGACGGCCAGGCCGATCCCGGAAAGGACCGCCTGGCCGTCGTAGGAAAACGTCAGGTCACGGATGTCGACGACCGGTTGCGTCACTTTGGCTCCGTCTGTCCGGCCATGCCCTGTCGCAGGGCCTTGGCCGCGTTTTCGAGGTTGGCCGCCCAGTCGCCGGACAGGGGGTCCAGGGCCGCCACCTGTCCGCCGATGGCCTGGGCGATGGTCTGGGCCTGGCGGGCGCTCATCTGCGGCTGCACGAAAATCACCTTGACGCCGTCCTTTTGGGCCTCACGGACCAAAGCGGCCAGGGCCTTGGGGCCGGGTTCGCGGCCGAGCTGCTCGATGGGCTCCTGGGTCAGGCCGAAGTCACGGGCGAAATACCCCCAGGACGGATGAAACACCATGAATTTGTGCTCGCCCGGGGGCAGGTCCGCGAACCGCTGTTGTATGTCGGCGGCCAGGGCGTCGCAAGAGGCGGCGAACTTGTCGTAGCCGGCGGCGTAGTCCGCCGCGCCCTCGGGGTCGGCCTTGGCCAGGGCGTCGCGCATGGAGGCGGCCAGCACCTTGGCCAGCCTGGGCGAGAGCCAGACATGGGGATCAGGCTCGCCGGCCTCGTGATGATGTCCTTCCTCCTTGCCCTTCCCCTTGCCCTTGGCCTGACCGTGGTCGTCATCGTCGTCCTCGTGGGCGACCATGGGGATCTTCTCGATGCCGGCGTCGGTGCGCACGACGGCCATCCTGGGGTTGGCCGCCTGGAAGCGCGGCAGCCAGGCGTTCTCGAAATCCATGCCGATGCCGCAGTAGACGGCCGCCTTGCCGAGCTCCGCCAGTTGCCTGGGCTTGGGCTCGTAGGTATGGGCGTCGGCCCCGGGCGGTACCATGACCAGCGCATCCACGCGGTCCCCGGCGATCTGTTTGAGGAAATAGGCCTGGGGCGCGATGCTGACCGCGACCAGCATCTTCGCCGCCGCCGGCGCGCTCCAAGCGAAAACGATTCCCGCCATCAACGCAAGCAGTTTCTTCATGGCTTCTCCTTGACGCGCCCGGGCGCGCCAAGGGAGATGATGCAACAGAGTTGCATGGCAATGTCAAGCGCCTTCCCGCTCGCCTTCCTCCGCTCTCCCCGCTTGCGCGAAAAGTCGGATGCCGTTACCCAGGCGGACGTCATGGAACAGACAGCCGCCTCCCCCCGCCAGCGCCCGAGGCGCTTCGAGACCGTCTGCGGCCTGGTATTGGCCGCGGCCCTGGGCCTTGCCGCCTGGCACGCCCTCGGCGTCTGGACGCCCTGGTACACCGTCAAGCGCGCCGCGCTGCAGCGCCAGCGCCTGGCCGACCTCGACGCCCTGCGCCGGGCGCTCGAAGCCTGCAAGGCCGCGACCGGCCGTTATCCGGCCAACGCCGCCTTCGCCGGCTTCCTGGCCGGCCCGGGCAAGTCCGACCCGGATTGGATTCCCGGCCTGGCCCCACGCTATGCGCCCACGCTCCCGCGGGACCCGGCCCGAAGCGACGACCCGGCCGTCCAGTACCTCTACCACTCCGACGGCCAGGACTTTAAGCTGCTCGCCCACGGCGGCGGGGACTGCGCCCTGGCCCGCAAAACCGACCCGGCCCTGGTCGATCCCGCCCGGAACTGCTGGGCCTGGGGCTACTGGACGCCGGGCGCGGCGAACTGGTAGCCGGCATGCGAGCTTCCGACATGACAACTGCCGCGAGACGACTCCTCGATTGGCTGGAAGACGTCTTCCTGCTGCGGGCCAACCGCATTCCGGCCCTGGACGGCATCCGGGGCTGGGCCATCGTCATGGTCTTCGGCGTGCACTTCTTCGCCCGGTACCAGCCGAAATTCTATTTCACCGAGCCCGGCGGCCTGCCCTGGGGCCTGCTCACCCTGGCCCACGCCGGCAGCTTCGGGGTGGACCTGTTTTTTTTCCTGAGCGGCCTGCTCGTCTACAAGAGCATCAGCCGCAAGAAGCCGGGCGCGTTGCGCTTCCTCTTCGACCGCTACCGCAGGCTCCTGCCGGTCATCGTCTTCGTCACCCTGTACGTGGCCGCGGACACGGAACGCACCAAGCTCTTCGACAACCTCTTTTTCCTGAGCCTGTTCGATTCGCCGCTCATCCATTTCTTCGCCTGGCCGCTGGTCTACGAGATGTATTTCTACGTCCTTTGCGCGGCCCTGTTCATCGGCTGCCGCCGTTTTTCCTTCACCTCGGGCTGGCCCTTCTTCTTCGCCGTCGTGACGGCCCTCGTGGTCTGCGAGTTCGAGGTGAGGTTCCGCATTTCCTTTGCCCGGTTCCTGGGCTTTTTCTACGGCGTGGCCCTGGCCCGGCTCATGGCCGACCCGCGCGGCCTGGCGTATCTCAAGCGCCTGCCGCGCCTGACCTGGCTCGTGGGGCTGCTGCTCTTCTTCTACTGCCGCTGGCTGTGGGGCACGGGCTATTTCATGGCCGCGCCGGGCAACGAGCATGTCAAGAACCTGCTCTTTTTCGCGGCGGTCAACGGCTCCCTGTTCCTCGTCGTGGCTTCGGCGCTGACGCGGCAAAGCCCGCTCACCCGCTTTTTCTGCTTCACGCCCTTGCGGTTCGTCGGGATCGTCAGCTATTCGCTCTTCATGACCCATGTGCTGGCCATGCAGATCGCCCAGAACGTGCTGCGCGTCCCGGTCGGGGGCGTGTGGTCGATGCTGGCCAACTACGCCCTGACCCTGGCCTGCGCCCTGGGGCTGGCGACGTTTTCCTTCTATTATCTGGAGCGACCGTATTTCGCGCCTCCGCCTCGCCCAACCCAGGCCCCGCCTCGGTGACGGGACCGCCACAGGAGTCCGACGCATGATCGCCATGCCGCGCGGGGCGTCCCCTGGTCCGGATACCGGCCAGGCAGCCCGTCTGCCTCGAACCTGAGCTCCCTGCCCTGCGTCGGGTGCGGCTGGTGCTGCCTGTCGGACCCGTGCGTGGAGTCGCACATTCTCTACGGCTACCAAAAGCGCTGTCCGGACCTGTATTGGGACGAGGCCGCCGGCCGCTACCGCTGCCGCCTGGCCGAGGACCCGGCCAGGGGCGAAGGCATGCGGGCGCTGCTCGGCATCGGCCACGGCTGCTGCGCGCCGCTCAACGGCTGGCGGGGCGACGTACAGCGGCGGGACTAGCGCGCAGCGACCCGAAAAATTCCCCTGTTGCAAGCGTCGGCAGCGCCCGACCCGACGGCGGCCACGCCGCAGGCAAGCCCGAGCCGCCGGTCCAGGCGATGGCTTCCGTTGCATTCCCCTGAAGTTCCCTGTTTTTCCGGTCCCCTCCGGGACGATCTTTCCTCTTCGGCTCCCCCGCTCTTCGCTCGCGCTCCATGCGTCCCTGAAGCGAACGTTGTAACCGCATCCGCGCGTCGCCGACTGTCAAAACACGAAGACATCCATATTAACATGCCGAAAAGGTTTCGATATTGTCAGAAAGCGTATTCATACTCTGTTCAGACAAAACTGAACTCTCTGCAATGGCTACGGCCATTTCTTTCCAGTATGACGTCCTGTTGGCGCACGACTTCGACGAGGCTGTCGCATTGCTGGGAGGAAATGAAAAGATTCGCCTTGCATATATCGAAACAAGTTCCGATATCCAGACGTCAATCCAGCAGATATATCGGTTTGGCCGACTCGGCATGGAAGTCGTCGCCCTGGTCAGGCCGCCGTGCCCGCAGCCTGTCCTCGACGCCTACGACAAGGGGAGGCTCCAGGATATTCTGGAATTCCCCATCGACTTGATCAAATTCTATTTCACGACCCAGGACATCATGTCGCGCTTCGCCCGGCACGAAGAGGCCAGGCCTTGCCCGGCCTCCATCCTGACGCAGGAAGAAGTCCTCTACATTTTGAATACGTACAGAACGCACGGCATCACGGCCAAGGCCGTAAACAGTTGAGCCACCCGGGCACGATGCAAAATGCCGTCCTCGCGGACGGCATTTCAAACAGAGTTCGGTGCTCTCGCCTTGCCACGGCAACCGAAGGACATCGTTTTCCCGGCCCGGATCATCCTCGCGGCGCTTCTTGCAACGCTTTCATGCCGGTTTTTCTCTCATCTGTTGACGCCCTTGCCCGCGCGCTCAGGCGAGAAGCGCGTCATAGCACGCGAGCACGACTGCCGCCGTCTTCTCCCAGGAAAAAAGCCCCGCCCGCGCCAAGGATTTACGCCGCAGGCCGTCAAGAAGGCCAACGTCGTCCGTGACGGCGGCCATGGCCTGGGCCAGGCCGGCCACGTCCAGGGAATCGACCAGCACGGCCGCGTCGCCGGCCACCTCGGGCAGCGACGTGGCGTCGGAACAGACCACCGCCGCCCCCAGGCTCATGGCTTCCAGCACCGGCAGGCCGAAGCCCTCGAAAAGAGACGGATAGAGAAAGGCGTGGCACGAGGCGTAAAGCCAGGCAAGCTCGGCGTCGGACACGTAGCCCGTGAAGACGAGCCTGTCCGCGATGCCGAGCCCGCGCACCGTGCGGGCCACGTCGTCCATGAGCCAGCCCCTGCCCCCGGCCAGCACCAGCGGCATGTCCCCGCCCGTCTCCCGCAGCCAGGCGGCATAGGCGGCGAAAAGCCGCTCGTGGTTCTTGCGCGGCTCGATGGTGCCCACACACAGCCAGAAGCTCCCGGGCGCAAGCCCGCCCACGGCCTTGGGCCTCTCCTGCCGGGAATCGGCGGAAAACCGGCTGGCCAGGGGCGCGACCACGGTCCGCTCACGCGGGTAATTCGGGAAAACCCTCAAGAAGTGATTGAGGGAATATTCGGAGATGGACACCACCCGGTCGGCCGAGACGGCGGCGCGGAACACGCCGTCGAAGCAGCCCGTGCGGTTGCCTTCGGTGGTCCAGGCCGGGTTCTCCAGAAACGACAGGTCGTAGAGGGTGTAGACGAGCCTGGCCCGGCCCAGGCCGGTCGGGCAAAAAAAATTGTTGGCGTGCACGATGTCCGGCGCGCCGAGCCGGGCCTCGAAATCCGGCGGCGGCTGGCGGAAGAACCGCTTCTGGGAGGAAAACCGGCGAAAGGTCGGCCCGGTCCTGAACCGGCCGCCGGCCGGGCGCTGGCAGGCCTTGGGGCGCGGCTCCCAAAAAAAATCGCCGAAGGCGGGATAGAGGACGTAGTCGTTTCGCCTGTCGACGCGGGCCAGGGCGTCCAGGAGTCCGGCGGCGAAATAGCCGCAGCCGGCCTTGCCCGCGCCGGTCTGGGAGACGTCGAAGCCGATCCTCATAGTTGCGCGCCCGCAAAGAGCTTGCCCCGGCTGAGCCACGACGCCGTGGCCCGGGCCAGGGCGGGAGAGACGCCCCGGTTCCAGCGCACCGAGGCGGCGAGCGAGGCCAGGGCCACGGCCGGGGTGAAAAGCGCCGCGTCCTCCGCGAGCCTCCAGCGCTCCCGGACCAGGGCGTGGGCGTAGTTGGCCAGCCAGCGGTCCGGAGCCCGGCCGAAGGTGGCGACCATCATGTCGTTGATTTCGGCGTGCACCTTGAGCCTGGCCCCGGAGGTCTTGGTCTGGGGATAGAACCGCGAGCCGGCCAGCTTTCGCGGCAGGTAGGAAAAGACCGCCCCGCCCTTGGCCAGGCGCAGCCAGAATTCGTAGTCGAGGGTGTACTGCCAGCGCAGGTCCAGGACGCCCAGCCGCTCCACGATCCGGCGGCGGAAAAAGGCCGCCGGCTGGCAGAGGATGCAGCGGTTTTTGAGCCGCTCCAGGTCGAAGGGCTCGACCGGATAGGGCTCGATGAAGGCGTCGTCCACGTCGATGTGGTCCCCGTCACCGTAAACGACGTCCACTTCTGGATGTTTTTCAAAAACCTCAAGCACTGCTTCAAATGCGCCCGGAAAGTACACGTCGTCGGAATTGAGCCAGGCGACGACTTCGCCGGAGGTGGCGGCGATGCCCTTGTTGACCGCGTCGGGCTGGCCCTTGTCGCGCTCGCTGACGTAGCGCAGCCTGCCGGCGTAGCCTTCGAGCACCCGCACGGTCTCGTCGGTGCTGCCGCCGTCCATGACCACGTACTCCAGGTCCGTCACGCCCTGGGACAGCACGCTTTCGATGGTGCGGCCGATGAAACGCCCCTGGTTGAAGGAGGGCGTGACGACGCAGAGGCTAGGCCTGGCCATGGGCATCCCCGTAGCGCAGGTCGACCTCGCGCGCGCCGTCGGTCAGGCGCAGCTCCAGGCAGCACGCCGAGAGCCTGCGCCGGTCCGCGCCCGGCCCCGCGCCCTCGCCGCGCCGCGCGCCGTCGAGGAAGAATTCCACGTAGCCGCCGTGGGGCCCGAGATCCAGGGAAAAGGACGCCTCCTTGCCCCGGGCCAGGGTCCTCGGCCGGCCGACCAGCTTGCCGTCCAGGAACGTCTCGATGCGCACCCGACCCGACGGCGCGTCCGCCGGCAGGGCGAAGCGCGCCCGCAGCCACTGGCGATTCGCGGCCGGGCCGTAGGCCGCGAAAAGGCGCGAGCCGCACCAGCCGTCGGCGTAGAGCCCGCGCACGGCCGTGCTCTGGGACACCGGCCGCTCCAGCACCTCGGTGAAGACCTCCAGGTACTTGCGCGCCATGTCCTGCGGGCCGCCGAAGACGGGCAGCCTGTCGCGCCCCTTGGCGGCCAGCTCCCCGGCCAGCCCGGGTTCGTCCAGGAGGCGGGCCAGGGCCTGCGCCATGTCCTCGGGCCGGCGCGGGTCGAAATAGAGCGCCGCCTCGCCGCCGACCTCGGGCAGGCTCGTGACGTTTGAGCAGACGATGGGCGTGCCCACGGCCATGGCCTCGACCAGGGGCATGCCGAAGCCCTCGAAAAGCGACGGGAAGACCAGGGCCGTCGCGCCCGTCATGAGCGCCGAAAGCTCCTCGTCGGACACGTAGCCGGCGAAATGCACGCGCCCGTCGAGGCCAAGGCCCGTCACGGCCCGGCCGAGCTCCTGGCGCAGCCCCGTGTCCGCGCCGGTCAGCACCAGGCGCGCCCGTTCGCCCTCGCGCCGGGCGCACAGCATGCCGAAGGCCGTCAGCAGCATGCGGTGGTTCTTGTGGGGCCAGAAATTGGCCGGATAGAGGAAATAGGGAGCGTCGCCCAAGCCGAGGCGCTGGCGCGCGGCGGCCGTGGCCGCCGTGTCGGTCCGGGAAAGGCGGCGCGGCAGGGAGATGTGGATGGTGGCCGTGCGCCCCGGCGGCACGTTGCCCTGCTCCAAGACCGTGGCCCGGGCGAAGTCCGAGATGCACACCAGCCGCTGGCACACCCGGGCGGCGGTGAGAAACGTCCGCTCCCGGCCGGCCTCCTCCTCGGAGGCGAAGAACTGCGGATAATACGCGTACTGCAGGTCGTAGATCACCGACACGGCCGGCACGTCGGGATGGTGGAAATACGGCATGGTGAAGGGGCAAAAGAGCAGATCGACCTTCCTGCCGTTCCAGGAGGAGATGCCCCGGACGTGGCCGATGGCGCCGGCCCGGGCCCGCTCCATGTTGGGCGCGTCCAGGTGGGCCAGCTCGTCGAAGGCGGCGTCGGAGACCAGGCACACGAACCGCCAGTCCGGGCGCATGGCGCGAAGCTCATGGAGGAGCAGGATGGTCATGAGCTTGGCCCCGCCGTTGTCCCCGCCGGGCAGCACCGGAGTCAGGTCCACCAGCACCAGGATCTCGCCGTCCGCCTTGCGCGCCGCGACCTCGGCCCGGGCCAGGCCCCTGGCCAGCAGATGCTTGACGCCCTTGTTGTAGGCCCAGGCCAGGCGGTTGACGCGCAGCAAGGCCTTGTTGACGATTTCCGGCAGCCGGCCCCGGCTCGTCCAGCCCGAGGCCGTCTCGCGGATGACGCCCTCGAGCCCACCCTTTGCCGCTGCTTCGTCGCCGCACAGGGCCGCCGCCTGCACTTCCGCCGCCTCGGCCCGTTCGGCCAAGTCGAGCATGGCCAACGCGAACCGGCCGTCGGGCGTGCGCGCCAGGGCCGCCTCGATCGCCCCGCGGCCGTGGTCGGCCAGGGGTTCCCGGCCGGCCGTAAACAACATGTCATACGGAAAGAGCGGCGTTTCGAAACGCAGATTGTCCAACCCGGCGAAAGCGAAAAGCTTTCGCACGGCCTTTTCGCTAAAAAGATAAAGGTGTTCGGCCGGCAGCAGCATGCGCGCGAAGGGATCGCCGGCGGCGAGAAGCCCGGCATGGGTCATTCCAGAAGGAAAGCGCGGGGTCTGGACGAAGACGACGCCGCCCGGGGCCAAGAGCCCCGTGACCCGGCGCAGGAGTCCCACGGGATCAGGCAGGTGCTCGATGACGTCCATGAGCACCACTGCGGCCAGGCTTCCCGGCGCGATGTCCTGCTCCTCCAGGGGGCCGGCGAGCATGGACACGCCGAAGGTCTCCCTGGCGATGCCGGCCACCGAGCCGTCGAGTTCGAGGCCCCGGGCGCGAAAGCCCGCCCGGGAAAGCAGCGCCGTGAAACCGCCGTGGGCGCAGCCGAGCTCCAGCACGTCGCCCGGCGGCAGGCAGGCGCGCAGAAACCGCCGCAGCCAATAGACGCACCGCTCCGGCAGATCGAGCCTGGCCCGGGCCTCGATGGACGGCTGGCCGAGGTCGCCTTCCTGATGGTCGTACCAGTAGTCGCGGCCGTAGCCCTCGGCGCGGTCCTCCCGAGACACCAGCGTGCCGCAGGCCGGACACAGCATGTACCCGTCGCTAAAGGGCTCCAGCCCGCCCGTCCCACACCAGCATTGCCGCATTATGCGCTCCCGGGGAGAGGGAGAAGAGGAATCGGGGGGAGGGAACCCCTTTTTGGGAAAAAGGGGTTCCC
>JAEWCY010000129.1 GCA_023390395.1 Pseudomonadota bacterium
CCCGGGGGGGGGCGGGCGCCGGTTATTTCCCGTGCGGGGGCGGGGCGCGGGCCGCCGTCCCTGCGCGCCCAGGCAATAATCCCCTGCCTCCGGCGTCTTGGTTTGTGAGGAAGCCGCCGTGCGCCCGGTGAACGGACGGTTTCCCAAACCGATGGACAAGGAGGGCGCATGGAAACGCGCAACGGATGTTTTGCCGCGATCGCCGTCCCCGGCGGCGTGCCGGGCCGGCGCGGCCGTTTGCTCCCCGCCCGGGGGCGTGTCTCGGCCCGGTGCGTGCCGGCCGGGCCATTGTCTTTCACGGAAACGGCCCGCAAGAAGAGGGTATGAACGCGCCGCGCCCGACCGTTCCCGCCGTGGCGGGACGCATCGCCGCTCCGGACCGGGGGCCGCTTCGCCCGGGGGGCGGGCGATGAAGGACGCCGCCTTGGCCTTCGCCCGCCTGCTCGATCGGGAACGGGCCAGGTTCCTGCGCCACGTGCGCGGCCGCCTGTCCCGGATTTCCTCCATGGATGTGGAAGACATCGTCTCGGACGTGGTTTTCGGCCTGCTCAAGCGGGCGGACGTGGCGGGCGAGGTCGAAAACCTCATGGCCTACGCCTACCGGTCCCTGGAAAACAGGATCATCGACTACCGCCGCGCCTCCCGGGACACCGTGCCCCTGGACGAGGAGGGCGGCGGCGCACCTGGCGGTCCGGAGCTTCCCCGCGACGACGAGACGCCGGAGCGTTCCGTCGCCCGCCTGCAGCTGCGCGAGCGGCTGCTGTGGGCCCTTGGCCGGCTGTCGGACAAGGAGCGGGCGGTGTGGATCGCCACTGAAATCGACGGCCTCGCCTTCCGGGAGCTGGCCGAGGAATGGGACGAGCCCCTGGGCACGCTCCTTTCCCGCAAGAGCCGGGCCAACGCCAGGCTGCGCGAGCTGCTCGCGCAGCATCACGACTGAAAGGAGAAAGGGAAAAACATGTTCCATCACGCCCCGTCCGGCCGGCCCCGCAGCCGCGCCTACCTGGTCACGGTCCACATCGCCTTTGGCCTGCTTCTGGCCGCGACCCTGGCCCTCGTGTTCGGCTATGCCATCATGCTGCTGTGGAACGCCGTCCTGCCCGACGTCCTGGGCACGGCGCGCATCGGCTACTGGCAGGCCGTGGGCCTGCTGCTTCTGGCCCGCATCCTGGCCGGCGGCATCGGCCACGGCAGGGCCGGCCACGGCCCGCGCCTGCGGGACGTCGATGCCCGAAAGGCCTACGACGCCTGGTGGAAGGACGTGGGAGAAAAGTCGTTTCGGCGACATGCCAGGCAGGATCCGGAAGAATCGGAGCCCGGGGCGCAATAAAGGGCCGCCTCGCCCGTCCTTGTCGAGAGAAGCCCCCGCCGGGGGCTCCAGGAGGTTTCCGCATGGTTTCGCAACAGGTCCTCGACGCCTTCCACATGATGTGGGGGCCGTTTCCCGAGCCGGTCTTTCTGCTGCACAAAAGCCGGGAGATCCTGGCCGTCAACGACGCTGGCCGGGCGGCCGGCATCCCCGTCGGCGTCAAGTGCTCGAGCCTCAACCCCGAGAACAAGGCCGACGGCCACTGCAAGCAATGCCTGGCCCTGACGGCCCTGCGCCAGGGAACGGCCATGACCTCGCCCGCGTCGGCCAATGCGCGTCGCATGAAGGGCTACTGGCTGCCGCTTAAGGATGTGGAGGACGTCTACGTCCACTTCGGCGTCTCGGTGGGAGACGAGATCGACGCGGCCCTGGCCGGGAAGGCCCAGGGCTGACGCCGGCGCGGTCGGCGCGCCGGATGTCGGGCCAGGCGGCCGGGAGGGGACTTCCGGCCGCCTGGCGTTTGCGCGGGCGAAATCCCTACGACTCCTCGTCGGTCCTGTATTCGTAGGGCTCGCCGAGCTCCTCGGCCCGCAGCTTGCGGCGCAGGATCTTGCCGCTTCGCGTGCGCGGCAGGCTCTGGCGCAGCTCCACCCCGCGCAGCACGACGATGGGCCCGAGCTCCCGGCGCAGATGGCCGCGCAGTTCCGCCGCCAGGGCGTCGGCGTCGGGAAAGGCCCCGGTCCAGGCCGGATCGGCCACCACGAAGGCCTTGGCCACCTCGCCCTTGATCTTGTCCGGCACGCCGACGACCGCCGCCTCGGCCACGAACCGGTGGGCGCACAGCGCCGCCTCCACCTCGGCCGTGCCCACACGGTGGCCGGCGATGTTGAGCACGTCGTCGGCCCGGCCCTGGATCCAGAAATAGCCGTCCTCGTCGCGCCGGGCCACGTCGCCGGCGAAATAAAGGCCCGGGATCTTGTCCCAGTATGTCTCACGGTAGCCGGCCTCGTCGCCGGCCAGCCCCGTCAGCATGCCCGGCCAGGGCCGGCGCACCACCAGGTAGCCGCCCTGGCCCGGGGGCACGGGTCCGCCTTGCCCGTCCACCACGTCGGCGGCGATGCCCGGCAGGGCCTTGCCCACGGACCCGGGCTTGAGCACCGACACGGGCATGGGCGCGATCATGGCCATGCCCGTTTCCGTCTGCCACCAAGTGTCGAGGACCGGGCAGTTGGAATGGCCGATATGCTTGTAGAACCACATCCAGGCCTCGGGGGACAGGGGCTCGCCCACGCTGCCTAAAAGCCGCAGGGTCGAGAGGTCGCGCTTTTTGGGGTACTGCGGCCCGTAGCGCATGAGCATGCGGATCAAGGTCGGCGTGGCGTAGAAGATCGTGGCCCCGTAGCGCTCGATGATCGACGGCAGGCGGTCGGCTTGCGGGTAGAGGGGGTGGCCCTCGTAGAGGATGACCGTGGCCCCGGTCAGAAGCGGCCCGTACACGCCGTAGGTGTGGCCGGTGATCCAGCCCGGGTCGGCGGTGCAGAAGTGGATGTCCGTGGGCTTGACGTCGAACACGGTGCGGAAGGTGTGGTGCGCGCCGACCATGTAGCCGCCGTGGTCGTGGGCCACGCACTTGGGCCGGCCGGTGGCCCCGGAGGTGGGCAGCCAGAAGAGCGGCTCGCCGGCCTCCATGATCTCCGTGGCCGCCTCGGGCGACTCCTGGCGCAGCAGGTCGTGGTAGTAGAGGTCGCGGGGCTCGCGCATGTCGATGTCGTCGCCGGTGCGGCGCACCACCACCACGGTCTCGGCCACGTCGCCGCGCACGCCCTCCAGGGCCTCGTCCACCACGGTCTTCAAATTGATGCAGCGCCCGCCCCGGTAGAAGCCGTCGGCCGTGACCAGCACCTTGGCCCCGGCTTCGTTCAGGCGCTCGCGCAGGAACTTGGCCGAGTAGCCGGCGAAGACGAACACGTGCACCGCCCCGATCTTGGCCGCGGCCAGCATGGCGACAACGGTCTCGGGCACGGGCGGCAGGTGCAGGCAGACCCGGTCCCCGCGCGACACGCCCAGGGCCCGCAGCGCGCAGGCGAAGCGGTTCACCTCGCGGTAGAGCTCGAAATAGGTGAACTTGCGGCAGTCCCCGGCCTCGCCCTCCCAGATGAGCGCCAGCTTGTTCTTGGTCCAGGTCTGGACGTGGCGGTCCAGGGCGTTGTGCGCGATGTTGCCGCGCGCGCCCGGGAACCAGCGGAAAAAGGGGGCGCGGGAATCGTCCAGCACGGCGTCCCATTTGCGGTGCCACTCCAGTTCCAGGGCCGCCTTTTCCCAGAAGGCGCACGGGTCCGCCTCGGCCAGCCGGTAGGCCTCGGCCAGGTCCGCCGGCTTGACGTTGGCCTCGATGACCGTGGCCGGGGCCGGACGGAAGACCCGCTCCTCCACGAGCAGTGCGTCAAGCGTTGCGGGTTTGGGCATCCGTGTCCTCCTTGCCGGGCGCGCCCGGTTACAGTCCGAGAATCTGCTTGAGTTCGCCGATGCGCCGGCGGCCGATGGGCAGCTCGATGCGCGTCTTGCCGGCGGTGCGCAGCATGAAGTTGCCGCCGGGAAGCGTGGCGATCTCCGTCACCTGGTCCAGGTTGACGAGGTATTTGCGGTGCACCCGGAAGAAGCGGTGGGGCCGCAGGCGCTCTTCCAGGTTTTTCAGGCGATACGAGGTGAGGAGCTTTTGGCCGGCCGTGTGCACGAAGGAGTAGTCCTCGTAGGCCTCGATGAAAAGGATCTGCGTGTAGGGGAGCAATATGGTGCGCCCGTCCAGGGTGATGGGGAGCTTCTCGATGTCCACCGGCCGTTCGTGGCCCATGTCCCAGGCTTGGCGCAGCGCGGTGATGAAGCGGTCCTCCTCGTCGCCCTCAAGCGGCAGCTGCACCGTCTCCTCGGCCTCGCTTTCCTCGTCGCGGCCGGCCGGCCCCGGTCCGCCGGGCCGCCACTGGGCCGGCGGGGCCTCGCGAAAGGCCGGCTTGTAGCGGGCGAGCCGTTCCAGGGTCTGGGCGAAGCGCTGGGGGGAGAAGGGCCACAGCAGATAGTCCGCCGCGCCGAGTTCGAAGGCCCGGAAGGCCCGGGACTCGTCGGCGGCGATGAAGATGAGCCCGGGCTGGCGCTTGGCCGCGGCCAGGGCCTCGGCCAGCTCGAAGCCGCCCACCTCGCCCGGCAGGTCCACGCCGCAAAAAAGCAGTCCGTAGGGAATGGCCCGCAGAAGCTCCGACGCCTCGTAGGCGTCCACGGCCTCGCCGAGCACCCGGATGAAGTCCGCCTCGGCCAGGCGCGCGCGAAGGGCGACGCGCACGGCCGGATCGGGATGCACGAGCAGGGCCAGGATGCGGTCCATGGGGCTATGCCTTCTCCGCCCGGAAAAGCGAGGGCAGGGCGCGGCGACGGGTCCAGGCCTCGGCCAGGCGCGCGGCGGCGTCGGCCGGGTCGGCGGCCAGCACCACGTCGGCCCCCAGGGCGAAGGCGGCCAGGGGATCGCGCCCGGGGAAATCGCCCACGGCCAGCACGGCCACGGCCTCCCGGGCGCGACCGGCCAGGGCGGCCACGGCCGCAAGGAGCGCCTCGGCC
>JAEWCY010000163.1 GCA_023390395.1 Pseudomonadota bacterium
CTTCCTCCCCCCATCCTACCTACCCTGCCCCACCTCCCGCGCCGCCCCTTTCGTACGGCCGCCACGGCGCATGAACCAAGCCGGGACGATGGCCACGGCGAAGACGGCCGCCGTGAGCAGGAAGCTCTCGCGAAACCCGAGCATCCGGCCCTGGGCGGCGACCATTTCCGAGAGGAAGTGGTAGGCGGCCTCGGGACGCAGGGCCTGGGAGACGTCGTCGTAGACGCCGGCCCGGGAGAGCAGCAGCGAGACCACGTCCAGGGCGTCGGCGGCGGCGTGGCTGCCGGTCTGGAGGTTGTTGAAGGCCTGGCAGTAGAGGGTGGTCTGGCGTTCCAGGTAGACGGAGAGCAGGCTGACGCCGACCGCGCCGCCGAGCTGGCGCATGAAGTTGATGTTGCCCGCGCCCTGGCCCATCTGGCCGGGGTCGAGGACCCGGACCGCGCCGCTGTTGAGGGCCGGGGTGATGCAGCCGAGTCCCAGGCGGCCGAGGAGCACCCAGAAGGTGAAGGTCCAGAAGTCGGTGGAGGTTCCGGCCTCGGTCATGAGCAGGCCGGACCAGGCGAAAAGGACGAGGCCGGCGATGATGAGCAGGTATGGCGGCACTCGGTCGGCCAGCCGGCCGGATATGGGCGAGACGAAGCCGATGGCCAGGCCGGCGGGCATGAGCATGAGGCCGGCCTCGGTCGGGGTGTAGCCCTGCACGGTCTGCACGAAGAGCGGGATGAGGTAGGTGGAGCCGAAAAGGCCCATGCCGAGGATGAAGGAGACCACGGCGGCGGCCAGGAAGCGGGGGTTGGCGTAGACGCCGAGGGCCAGCAGCGGCGCGCGGCAGGCGCGTTCGCGGGCGAGGAACCCGGCCCAGGCGCAGGCGCTCGCGCCAAGGGCGGTGCGCACGAACCCCGAGTCCCAGCCCTGGCGCTGGCCGTTGGACAGCCCGGCCAGGAGCGCGCCCACGGCCAGGCAGAGCAGAACGAAGCCAAGCAGGTCGAAGGGGCCGGTCGCGCGCCTGTCCTGACGGGGCAGAAACGGCAGGGCCAGGACCGCGCCCAGGAGACACAGGGGCACGCCCAGGAAGAAGATGTAGCGCCAGGAGTAGTTGTCGATGAGCATGCCGCCGACGGTGGGGCCCAGGGCCGGGGCCACCACGATGCCCAGGGTGTAGATGCCCATGGCCGTGCCGCGCCGGGAGGGATCGAAGACGGTGAGGATGACCACCATGGCCACGGGCTGGATGAGGCCGGCGGCCGCGCCCTGGATCACCCGGGAGAGGATGAGGGTCTCCTCGCCGCCGCTCGATCCGCCAAGCAGCGACCCGGCGACGAAGGCGGCCAGGGCGGCCAGGTACGGCGGCAGCGGGCCGTAAACGGCCAGGGCCCAGCCGGTCAGCAGCATGCTGGCGGTCATGGCGGCCAGGAAGGCGGTGGAGAGCCACTGCACCTGGTCCTGGCCCATGCCGAATTCGCCCATGATGTCGGGCATGGCCACGTTGACCATGGTGGAGGACAGCACCGTGGCCACGCAGCCGAGCATCACGGCCACGGTGGCGTACCATTTGTAGGCCGCGCCGTAGCGCGCGGCCAGGGATTCAACGGTGCGAGGCGTCAATGTCCACCTCCACCATCATGCCGGGCCGCAGGGGGTTGTCCCCGGGCTGGTCCACCTTGACGCGCACGGGCACGCGCTGGGCGATCTTGGTGAAGTTGCCGGACGGGTTGGGGCTCGGCAGCAGGGCGAACTGGTTGGTGGCGGCGTTGCCGATGCGCTCGACCTCGCCCGTGAAAGAGCGCCCGGGGTAGGCGTCCACGCTGATGGCCACAGGCTGGCCCGGGCGCACGTCGGCCAGCTTGGTCTCCTTGAGGTGCACCTCGATCCAGACGGATTTGGGGTCGTGGAGCAGCACGAGGCGCTGGCCGGGAATGACGAACTCCCCGGGCTCGACGAATTTCTGGTCCACCACGCCGGCGATGGGGCTTCGCACCTCGCGGTCGCCGAGCTCCACCTCCTTCTGGCGGATCTGGGCCCGCACCTGCGCCATGTCCGCGCCGAGCTGCTCGATCTGCTTTTCGAGCACGGCCACGTCGCCGCGCTTGGCCAAGGCGTCGGCCAGATTGGCCTTGGCCTCGGCGATCTGGGCCCGGGACTGGCGCGTCCTCTCCTCGGTCTGCTGGTTGGTGGTGCGGGCCACGTCCCAGGCCTGGGTGGAGATGACCTTCTCGTCTACCAGGCGCTTGTTGCGGTCGTAGTCGAGGCGGGTGCGCTCGAACTCGGCCTGGGCGGCGTGCATGGCGGCCTCGGCCGCGTCGTGGCGGGCTCGGGCGGCGTCCACGTCGCTTTCCGTGGAACCCCGGGTGACGGCGAGCTGGGCGACGAGGCGCTCGGATTCCAGGCGCAGGGATTCGAGCCTGGCGCGAAGCGCCTCGGCTTCCAGGGAGGTTTCGCGCTGGTCGATGCGCACGAGCTCCTGGCCCTTGGCCACGGGATCGCCGTCGGTGACGGCGCGCCCGGCCACCCAGCCTTCCACGCGGCTGCTGATGGCGACCATGTCGGCCAGCACCTTGGCGTCGTTTTCGGTGACGTGCCGCCAGCGCAGGCCGACCCAGACGGCCAGGACCAGGGCCGGCGCGACCACGGCGGCGGCGAGAAGCGTTTTCCTGCGGCGCGGGGACAGGGGGGAAAGGGACCGCGCGGCCCCCCTCCCGGGAACGTCTGTGGTGGACACGATGCCTGAACTCCTTGAAAAAAAACGTGGAAGCGGACGCGCCGGCGGGCTCAGTCCGGATCGCGCCCGAGCCCGCCCAGGTTGGCGATGACCGTCTCGAGCACGCGGCCGCACACGGCCATGTCCTCGTCGGACAGGCCGGCCCACATGTCCTGGCGAAACGCGTCCGTGATCCGCCGGATCTCGGCCACGAGCTCGCTGGCGCGCGGCGTCAGGCAGACGTCCTTGGACCGCCGGTCGGCCGGCTGGTCGCGGCGTTCGATGAGCCCCAGGCGCTCCAGGCCGTCGAGGACCCGGACCACGGTGGGCCCTTCGACGCCGACGATCTCGGCCAGTTCCTTCTGGGGCTTCCTGCCGCCGTCGCGGGAAAGGTAGAGCAGGATGAGCCACTTGGCCTGGGTGAGGCCGAGCGGGGCCAGGCGTTCGTCGAGCCTGGTGCGCATGAGCCGGGCGGCGCGGCCCAGGGTGATGCCGATGCGCTCCCGTGGAGACTGGGACATGGACGACCTCCGTTCGATGCGTCGCTATTTAATAGCTTGCTATCAGTTAGTCAAGGCAACCTCGATGGGAAATCGTCCGGGGCCTGGCGACGCCGGGTCATGGAAAGGAAAAGGCGGGAGTCGCCGGCGAGCGTCGCGGCCGGCCGGGAGACGCGCCCGGCGGATTTCGCGGGGCGCTTTCAGAACAACAGGACTGTCGGGAAGGCTGGCCCGACCGCGAAGACCGCCGTCAGGGCGTCTTGGCGGCGGGCAGGCGGATGCACTGGGTGAGGGCCAGGGAGGCCACGCCCAGGCCCACGCCGATGAAGAAGGGAATCTTGTAGTCGACCATCCACAGCATGCCGCCGAGCACGGGCACGACCACGGCGGCGATGTGGTTGATGGTAAATCCCATGGCCATGCCCGAGGCCATGTCCTCGGGCGCGGCGATCTTCTGGTAGTAGGTGCGCACGCCCACGTTGAAGTTGAAGATGAGGAAGTCGAGGACGTACATGATGCCGGCCACGATGTGGGAGTCGGTGTAGGCGTAGGTGAGAAAGACCAGGATCATGCCGGCGTATTCGATGGTCAGCAGCTGGCGTTCGCCGAAGCGGTTGATGGCCCGGCCGATCATGGGGTTCAGGAAATAGTTGATGGCGTTGTTGATGATGAAGAGGATGGAGATGCCCTGGATGGAGTAGTCGAACTTCTTGACCAGCAGGTACACGGCGAAGACGATGAAGATCTGGCGCCGCGAGCCTTCGAGGAAGGTGAGCACGTAATAGAGCCAGTATTTGCGCCGCAGGTACATCTTCTTCTTCTGGGGCGGCAGATCGGTCTCGCAGGGCTTCTTGAAAAGCCCCCACACGCCGGCCAGGGCCACCAGCGCGCCGACCACGACGAACATGCCCTTGAACCCCATGGCGTCGGCCATGAAATAGATGAGGATGCCCACGGCGATGTTGGCCAGGGCCCCCACGGCCCGCACCCGCGAGAGCACCACCGGGGCCTCGAAGGTGTTGAAGTGCTGGAGGGTGAGCGACTGGTTGAGCGGCTCGTAGTAGTGAAAGCCGGTGGACATGACCAGCGTGGTCAGCGTCAGGCCCCAGAAGCTCGGGAAATAGCCCGTGGCCGCCAGGCCGATGCCGAGGACCAGGACGGAGAGCGAGGCGGCGCGCTGTTCGCTGAGCACAAGCAGCACGTAGATGACGAGCATGGAGAGAAAGCCCGGCACCTCGCGGATGGACTGGACGAAGCCGATGGCGTCGGCCCCGAGGTGGGCCGATTCCACGGCGAAGTTGTTGATGAGCGTCTGCCAGGCCTGGATGCCGGCCGTGGAGGCGATGGTGGACACGAGCAGGAAAAGCAGGATGTCGGCCCGGCCCGAGGCGCGAAGGGCCGCGCGGGTGAGCGCGTGTTCCGGCCGGGCCGGATCGAGATGGGGCTTCACGGGATGAGACTCGGTTTGCGGCTACTCAGCCACAGTTGCAGGACCAGAAGCGTCCAGAGCTTCTTGCGGTGATCGACCGCGCCCGTGGCGTGCTCGGTCACCAGCCGCCCCACTTCCTTGGGGTCGAAGACGCCCTGCTCGCGCAGGTGCTTTTCGCCGAGCAGCGCGTCCATCTGCGGCCGCAGCTGGCCGCGCAGCCACGAGGCCACGGGGATGAGGAAGCCGCGCTTGCCCCGGCCGAGGATCTCCTTGGGCAGGAGGTCGGCCACGGCCTTTTTCAGCAGGTATTTGCGCCTGGTCCCCCGCAGCTTCCAGCGCGCCGGCAGGCGGCAGACGAACTCGGCCACGTCGCGGTCGAGGAAGGGGGCGCGCGCCTCCAGGGAGTGCATCATGGAGCAGCGGTCCACCTTCACCAGGATGTAGTCGAGCATGTACTGCCGGGCGAAGACGTAGCCGACCCTGGCCAGGGGATCGGCGGCCGGGTAGGCCTCGAAGAGCTCCCGCGTCGGGGCGAAGAGGTTCGCCGGATCGAGGAGCCCGGGCGCGGGCTCCTTCCACAGGTGCGCCTGGGCCTCGGCGGTGAAGGCGGAAAGCCAAGTCTGGACGCGAAGCCATGGCGGGGCCGTGGCCCCGGCCAGGAAGGTGTCAGCCACGAAGCGCGGATTGATGTAGCCGGCCGAGTGCGGCAAAAGCTTGGCCAGGGGCTCGACGACCCCCTTGCGGGCGAAGGCCGGCAGCCTGTCGTAGGCGGCGGCCAGCTTGAAGGCCGGGAAGTATTCGTAGCCGTAGAAAAGCTCATCCGGGCCGTCCCCGCCG
This sequence comes from Pseudomonadota bacterium, assembly GCA_023390395.1. Lineage (GTDB taxonomy): Bacteria > Desulfobacterota > Desulfovibrionia > Desulfovibrionales > Desulfovibrionaceae > Solidesulfovibrio. The sequence goes on from JAEWCY010000163.1 coordinate 5,465, forward strand.
AGGGCGACGGTGACGTTTTCGCGCGTCACCTGGGACAGGAGATAGGTCGGCACGATGGACGGGTCGGCCATGGGCTCGTCGAAGCGGGAGACGATCTCGGGCAAAAGCGCGCCGCAGGCGTCGGCCGAGAGGATGCGCTCGTGGTGGTCCGTGGCGAAGCGGCCGGCCACGAGCCTGGCGTAGCGCGACTCGTCGTAGGAGGCTTCGGAAAAGCCGATGCTGAAGGTCTTGATGCGGCTGACCATGCCGGCGGTGAGCGCCGCCACGGTGGAGGAGTCGACGCCGCCGGAAAGAAAGACCCCCAGCGGCACGTCGGCCATGAGCCGGCGTTTGACGGCCTGGGCCAGAAGCAGGCGCAGCTCGGCGCAGAGGTCCTCTTCCGAGGCTTTCGGCGCGGGGCCGGGCAAGGGCATCTCCCAATACGGGGAGGTGGTCAGCTTGCCGCCCTGCCACAGCAGGCTGTGGCCGGGGCGCAGCTTGTACACGTCCTTGTAGATGGTCTCGGGCGTGGGCAGGTATTCGTAGGCGGCGAAGCGCATGAGGGCCGAAACCGGCGTTTGCAGGCGCAGGAAAGGCAGCTTCTCGAAGGCGGTCAGCTCCGAGGCGAAGGCCAGCACGCCGCCCTGCACGGTGTAGTACAGGGGCTTTTTGCCGAAGCGGTCGCGGGCGGCGAAAAGCGTGCGCGATTGCCTGTCCCACAGGGCGAAGGCGAACATGCCTTCCAGGGCGTCGAGCCCATCCGGCCCGTCCAGGAGCCAGGCGGCCAGGATCGCCTCGGTGTCGGAATTGGTGCGGAACCTGAAACCCCGGGCGGCGTAGCGGGCCTTGAGCTCGCGGTAGTTGTAGATCTCGCCGTTGAAGGTGACGACGGCCCGGCCGTCGGCGTCCTCCATGGGCTGGGAGCCGGCGGCCAGGTCGATGATGGACAGCCGCCGGTGGCCCAGGGCGCAGGGGCCGTCGAGGACGAGACCCTCGCCGTCCGGGCCGCGGTGTCGCAGCGCGCCGGTGGCGGCGGACAGCCAGGCCAGGCGCTCGGGCTCGGGGGGCGGCGTCTCGGCCAGGGGCCAGACGAAACCGGCGATGCCGCACATGTCAGCGCGCGCCCCGTGCCGTGGCTTCGGCGAAGAAATCGAGGATGGCCCGGGTGTTGGCCTCGGGGTCGAACATACGGGCCACGCGCTCGCGCCCGGCCTCGGCCATGGCCACGGCCCGGTCGCGGTCGGCGGCCAGGGCCATGACGGCGTCGGCCAGGGCCTCGGGGTCGCGCTGGCGCACGAGGCGGCCGGTCACGCCGTCCTCCACCACCTCGGGAATGCCGCACACGTCGGTGGCGACCGTCGGGATGCCGTGGGCCAGGGCCTCCATGATGACGTTGGGGATGCCGTCGCGGTCGCCCGTGGGATGGACGACGCTCGGCATGACGAAGATGTCGCTCGCGGCATAGAGCTCGCCCATGCGGTCGTGGCTGACGAAGCCGGGCAGGAACACCCGGGCGCGAAGCCCATGAATGCGGATGCGGCGGCGGATGACGGCCGTGGGCCAGGGCATGCCCGCGCCGACCAGGGTGAGCTGGTAGGGAAATCCCCGGCGCGACAGCACGGCGCAGGCGTCGATGAGCACGTCGAAGCCCTTGGTGCGGCAAAAGCGCCCCACGGCCAGCAGCCGGTACGGCGGTTCCATGTGGACCGGGGAGCGGCTTTTGCCGGCCAGCGTCAGGCTGTTGTAGATCTGGCGGATCTTGTCGGCGGCGTCCGGGGCCGTGTCGGACAGGTAGGCGATGTTGGCCTTGTTGTTGGTGTGGATGGCGGCCGCGGCGCGCATCTTCTCGGCCAGGGCCCCGTCCTGGGGGTAGATGTCCCCGGCCCGGGCGGAAAAGGAAAAGGGGATGCCGGACAGGCGCGAGGCCACCCAGGCGGCCGTGGCCGGGCCGTTGGCCCAGCCGGCGTGGATGCGCTTGATGCCGTCGCGCAGGAACATTCTGGCCAGGGAAAAGCCGGCGCACATGGCCCAGACGTTTTCGCCCGCCACCTCCAGGCAGCTCCAGCGCCGCCAGGGGATGGAGCCGAGGATGCGCGCGGTTTCCACAGGCCGGCGCACGGCCCAGCAGGCCATGTCCGCCAGGATGCGGGGAACGCCCCGGAGCCCGAGGCGCACGACCGAGGGCGCGACGCGGCGCATCTCCGGGGAAAGGTGTCTGGCCGCCTCGCCGTAAAGGGCATACACGGAAAAGGGCATGCCCGCGGCCTTGGCGTTTTCCACCTCCCGGAAAATGAACGTCTCCGAGGGCAGCGGATACCACAGCAGGATATAGGCGGTTGCGGGAAGACTCAAATTTTTGCTCGCCGGATGGGGGCTTGGCGTTTCGGGATGCACACGGCTGTGTAGTCCAGGGGGCAGGGAGCTGTAAAGCCGGCGCGCCCGGAACCAAACGGCTTGCGCCGAAGCCGGGTTGCGGCTAAGCATAGCATCGGGCTCTGCCGCTTTTCGCGGCGCGGTCCGACAAAACGGACAAGGTGTCGTTTTTCATGGCTTAAACGGCCACAGGGACACGCGGAGACACCATGGCGCAGACCAACATCCTCCTGGAATCGGGCACCAACGAGCTCGAGATCATCGAATTCTACATCGATGAGGCCGTGGGGCCGGACGAGAAGCCGTACCGGGCCTACTACGGCGTCAACGTGGCCAAGGTGCTGGAGATCATCCGGTTGCCCAAGGTGACGGGCATGCCGCAGACGCCGCACCCGTGCGTCATCGGCACGTTCAACCTGCGCTCGCGGGTCATCCCGCTCATCGACCTCAGCATGTGGCTCGGCAAGCCCATGGCCCGGGACGCCAACACCAAGGTCATCGTCTCGGAATTCAACAGGGTCATAAACGCCTTCATGGTTTCGGGCGTCACGCGCATCCACCGCCTGAGCTGGTCCGAGGTGGAGCCGCCCTCGGGCTACGTGGCCACGTTCGCGGCCAACAACTTCACGGGCGTGGTGAAATTCTCCGACCACATCGTGCTGCTGCTCGACATGGAGCAGATCATCTGGGACTTAAACCCCGCCCTGGCCATGCGCACGGAACGGAAAAAGGCCGCCGAGGCCATCCCGGAGCCGGAACGCTCCTCCCACAAGACCCTGGTCGTGGACGACTCCAACTCCATCCGGCGGCTGATCGCCTCCTACCTGGAGAAGGACGGCTTCGAGGTCGTGCAGGACATCAACGGGCAAAACGCCTGGGAGCGGCTGCTCGGCTGGAAGGCCGAGGCGGCCAAGGGCACGCCGTTGTCCCACAACATCAACCTCGTGGTGACCGACATCGAGATGCCGTCCATGGACGGGCACACGCTGTGCCGCAAGATCAAGGACGACCCGGTGCTTAAGGCGCTGCCAGTGGTGCTTTTCTCCTCACTTATAAACGACCAGCTCTACCACAAGGGGCTGTCCGTGGGCGCCGACGACCAAGTGACCAAACCCGAGGTTGGCACCCTGGCGGAGCGGGCGCGCAAGCTCATCGGAGAACGCCGCTAGCGTTGTGTCGCCGGGAAATCCGTCCGCTTTTTGAGAGCAATGGACGGCGACACGGGGGCGGTCCGGACAGACGGCTCCCGGCAGGCGCCTTGGCGGGGATCGTCGCGCAAGGGGAAGGCGTATCCATGCGGATGCTGCTCATTGTCCGCGAGGAGCGGACCAAAAGACGTTTCACCGAGGCCCTGGCCGCGCTCGGCGTGGCCTGTGACGCCGCCGCGACGTCGCAGGAGCTGCTGGCGGCCATGCGCTGCAGCCGCTACCACGGCGTGCTTTTCGACGTGCCAACCATTGTCCGGGCCCGGGAATTCGACAGAAACCTGCTCCATGCCGTAAGCGAGGTCTATCCCTCGCTGCGGCTCAAGCACGACCCGGCTTCGGACGCGATTGTCGCCCTGGGGACCGGGGTCGGCCCGGACTGCCGGGACGGGCTGGCGCTGTTCGTGGATGGCTGCCGCAACTTCCCGCCCCGTTGTCTGCGTCGCGGGGAGCGGATGGACCTCCACCTGCCCACAGTGCTGCGACGCACACCGCCGGGGCAAAACGGCGACGGGCCGGACGGCGAAAAGACCTGCACCACGAACATCTCGTTTTTCGGCTGTTTTGTGTTCACGACCGCGCCCTGGAGCATCGGCGAACGGGCCTGGCTGGAATTTCCCGACGTGACGGCGGAGCCGGTGCGCACGCGGGTGGCCTGGCTTTCGCCGTGGGGCGGCCGGGCGCTGCCTGGCATCGGGCTGGCGTTCGAGGCGATGCCGCAGGCGCTTGGCGCGCACCTGCGACAATTGGGGTGCGCGCCGGCGGATTTCGAGGTTGCTTCGCCGCCGAAAGGGCCTTAGGAAGCTTTTTCGCGGAGGGATGGCCGAGCGGTTTAAGGCGGTGGTCTTGAAAACCACTGGCGGGGTGACCCGTCCGGGGGTTCAAATCCCTCTCCCTCCGCCAAACTTCAGTCCAACAAAGTCCACTGGAATCCAAAACATCCAACAATAACATGACAATCACAGAAATCCATGTCTGGAGATGTCCGATGACGTCCATTGACACCCGGGGGCATGTGGGGGCAATAATGGGGGCAACGCCACGACGCGCCGAAGGAGTTGCCCCCGATGCTCACCGACGCTGCCATACGCAACGCAAAGCCCGGCCCCAAGACGCTAAAATTATTCGACGGCGGCGGTCTTTATCTGGAAGTTGCCCCCGCAG
>JAEWCY010000110.1 GCA_023390395.1 Pseudomonadota bacterium
GCATGATCACCTCCATCGCCACCTTCATGTCCGGCGGCGTGCCCCTGCACTGGCACATGATCGGCATCGAGCTGGTCGGCGTCGTGGTCGGCTCCATCATCGGCCCGCGCACCTCCAAGTACATCCCGGACATCTGGCTCAAGCGCCTGTTCATCGTCCTGGCCCTGTACGTCGGCATCGACTACGTGCTGCGCGGCTTCTTCAACCTCAAGATGTTCGGTTAACCATCGGACGCCTCTCCCATACGGCGGCCCCGGGCCTCGTGCCCGGGGCCTTTTTTGCGGCCGCCGGCCGGCTTCGCTTTCCGGGCGGGCTGGTGTATCGTGCCGCGTCCGCGAAAAACGCGCCGGAGCTTTTCGCCGGCGACGGGCCGAACCGGTTCAAGGACTCCCCCGCGCCCGGCGGCCGCAACAGGCCGTCCTACCCTTAAGCAACGAGGCCTCGCGTGCTGGAACTCCTCGACAGCCTGCTCATCGCCCCCTTCCGCCTGCCCGGCTCGGCCTCGGCCGGCTTCTACCTGGGCACGCTCTGCCTGGCCGTGGGCTCCCTGCTGCTCGGCCGGCTCACCTACGACGCCGTCTGGCTCTTCAATCGCGGCCACTACGCCCGCGAGGAAAAGGAGATGGCCCGCATGCACAACCTGTCCGTGGCCGCCATCGAGGCCGGGGACAAGACCGCCTACAAGGCCGCCAACAAGGAGGCCAACGAGGCCTTCGGCAAGTCCTTCTTCGCCGGCGCGGCCCTTTTCTCCGTGTCCGTGTGGCCCGTGCCCTTCGCCCTGGCCTGGCTGTCCGGCCGCTTCGAGGGCGTGGACGTGCCCTTTCTCCCGGGCCATCCCCTGCGCTACAACGCCGTGTTCCTGGGCCTTTACATCCTGGTCCGCCTGGCCATGTGGCCCCTTTGGCAAAAGCTGCCCCTTTTCGGCCGCGTGGAAAAGGCCCGTCGGGAGTCGGCCGCCCTGCGGGCCAAGCTGCGCTCCTGGGCCGACCTGGCCAGGCCCCGGGACTGAGCGCCGGGCCATCTTTCCAGCCGCCGCGAAACGGCGTATCCTGTCTCGATCATCGGGAGGAGGAACCATGCGCCGACGCGACGTTCTGCGGGCATGCCTGGCCCTGCCCGCGCTGCTGGCCGGCTGCGGCGGCGACGACGACGCCGTGCGCGTGGACCTGTCGCGCCGCGAGGAGCCGACCCTGCGCATCCCGCCCCGCGCCGTGACCTACGCCTACCTCCCCCAGTACGCCCACACCGTCTCCTACGAGCGCCACCGCCTGCTGCTGGACTACCTCGGCCGGGCCACGGGGCTGACCCTGCGCCAGATCTTCCCCGACACCTTCGAGGAGCACGTGCGCATGGTGGAGCGCGGCGAGATCGACCTCTCCTACTCCAACCCCTTCGCCTACATCCGCATGGCCCGCTCCGGGGCCCGGGCCTTCGCGCGGATCATCGAGCCCTCGGGCAAGCCGGACTTCCGCAGCCAGATCATCTGCCGCCGCGACAACCAGGCCCTCAAGACCCTGGAGGACTGCCGGGGCAAACGCTGGATGGCCGTGGACCCGTCCTCGGCCGGCGGCTACCTCTACGCCCTGGGCGAATTCCTCGACCACGGCCTGCGCCGCCGGGACTTCGCCGAGGTCACCTTCGCCCCGGGGCCGGGCGGCAAGCAGGAGAAGGTGGTGCTGGCCGTCTTTGCCGGCACCTGCGACGTAGGCTCCATCCGCGACGGCTCCCTGGACATCCTGCGCGGCAAGATCGACATCGGCCAGATCCGCGTCCTGGCCGAGAGCAAGGCCTATCCCGGCTGGGTCTACGCCGCCCGGGCCGGGCTGTCCCGGGACATCGTCGAGCGGGTCTCCCGGGCCATGTTCGCCCTGTCCATGGAGCGCCCCGACGACGCCGTCATCCTCCAGACCGCCGGCATGCGCGGCATCATCGCCGCCACCGACGCCGACTACGCCCCGGTGCGGGAGCTGGCCGAAAAGCTCGACATCGACGCCGCGGAGGACGAGGAATGATCCGGCTGCCGCGGCTGTCGCGCCTGAGCTTTCGCACCAAGATCAACTGCGGCATCGTGCTCATCGTGGGGCTCATCAGCATTCCCCTGGCCTACCTCACCTGGCGCGCGGCGGCCGAGTCGCTCCAGTCCGAGACCCGCAAGCGGGGGCTGGTCCTTTCCGAGAACCTGGCCATGCGCGTCTCCGACGCCATGCTGTCCATGGACCTGCTGCGCCTGAAGAACATGGTCGACGAGCTCAAGAAGGTGGACGACATCGTCTACGCCTTCATCCTGGACCGCGACGGCAGCGTGCTCGTCCACACCTTCAAGGGCGGCTTTCCGACGGAGTTGCGCGAGGTCAACGCCCCGGCCGGCGGCGCGCCCCATATCCGGCTCCTGGACACCGGCCGGGAGATGATCGACGATTTCGCCGCGCCCGTGGTCATCGTGGGCACGCCCTTCGGCACGGCCCGCATCGGGCTCTCGCGCACCAAGGCCGAGGCCGCCGCCGACAGCCTGGCGCTGATGATCGTCTTTTATTCCGCCGCGGCCATGGTGGCCGCCCTGGCCCCGTCCACGCTCTTCGCCCGGCGCGTCACCGAGCGCATCAACAGGCTTCGCGCCCACGCCGAGGAGGTGGTCAAGGGCAACCTGGACCAGCGGGCCGGGCCGCGCGCCCGCGCCGCCTGCTCCTCGGTCCTGTCCTGCGACCGGGCCGCCTGCCCGGCCCACGGCGACCGCGACCGGCGCTGCTGGCTCACCGCCGCCCCGGGCCAGCGCGGCGGCGGCCCGGAATCCTGCGAGGGCTGCCCGGTCTTCGCCGAACAGAAGGGCGACGAGATCCAGGACCTGGCCGAGACCTTCGACGTCATGGCCGTGTCGCTCAAGACCCACCTGGACGAGCTGCGCCGGGCCGAGCGCGTGCTCTCGCGCCAGGAGCGCCAGCTGCGCACCATCCTCGACGCCAACCCCGACCTCGTCTGCCTGCTCGACGAGCGCCTCGTCTACCTGGCCGTCAACCGCGCCTTCGCCGCCTTCGTCGGGGCCGACGCCCGGGACATCGTGGGAACGCCCGACCGCGACGTCTTTCCCCTGGACGAGGGCGAGGCCATGCACGCGGAAAACGCCCTGGTCCTCGAAACCTCCCGCCCCAGCGACCGCGAGGTGTCCGTGCGCCGCGACGGGGCCACCACCTGGCTGCACGTGGTGCGCGTGCCCATCGTCGACGGCAAGGGGCGCACCATCGGCATCCTGCGCACGGCCCGGGACGTGACCCAGCTCAAGCAGTTCCAGGAGCAGCTCATCCAGTCCCAGAAGATGGAGTCGCTCGGCAAGCTCGCCGGCGGCGTGGCCCACGAGATCAACACGCCCCTTGGCGTCATCCTCGGCTACTCCCAGCTCCTCCAGGACGACGTGCCGCCGGAAAGCCAGATGCGCCTCGATTTGCAAACCATCGAGAAACAGGCCAAGGTCTGCCGCAAAATCGTGGCCGACCTGCTCGGGTTCTCCCGCCAGGCCGAGAGCGCCAAGATCGAAATGTGCTTCAACAACTCCCTGATGGAGGCCGTCACCCTGGTGCGCCACGCCTTTTCCCTGGAGCGGACCGAAATCGCCACGGACCTCGACGAGCGCATGCCCATCATCTACGGCGACCCGGAGAAGCTCAAGCAGGTCTGGATCAACCTGCTCTCCAACGCCCGCGACGCCATGGGCCCGCGCGGCGGGACCCTGCTCGTGCGCTCGCGCCTGTTCGCCGCCGCGCAGAAGGTCACGGCCTGGTTCGCCGACACCGGCCCGGGCATCGCCCAGGAGAACCGCTCCCGCATCTTCGACCCCTTCTTCACCACCAAGCCCGTGGGCCAGGGCACCGGGCTCGGGCTTTCCGTCTCCTTCGGCATCATCAAGGACCACGGCGGCGCGATCACCGTGGAAAGCCCCGCGCCGGCGGGATTCTTCGACGATCTGAGCCTGGGCGAGAACCCCGGCCCGGGAACGGTCTTCGTCGTGGACCTGCCGCTCGATCACGAAGAAACCCTCGGCGTGTGCCTGCCCGCCGAGTCCCCGGAGGGTTGACCTCATGGCCGACATCATCGTTCTCGACGACGTCATCGACGCCGGCGTGGTCATCAAGCGCATCCTCGAACGCAAGGGCCACGCCGTGGGCGTCTTCACCGAGGAGGAGGAGGCCCTGGCCCACGTGGCGAAAAAAAAGCCCGACCTGGCCATCCTCGACATGAAGCTCAAGAAGATGAGCGGCGTGGAAGTGCTGGAGGAGATCAAGAAACGCTCCCCCGAGACCCGGGTCATCATGCTCACGGGCTACCCCACCCTGGAGACGGCCCGGGAGTCCGTGCGCCTGGGGGCCTGCGAATACTGCGTCAAACCCATCGACAAGGAAGAGCTCGAGCGCAAGGTGGAAGAGGCCCTGGCCTCGTCCCAGGGCGGTTGAGCGGAGCGGGGCCGTGTTTTCCAAGGAACTCTTCCGCCGCTGGACCTACCAGGTCTTCGCCCCGGGCGTGCTGCTGCGGGAGAAGTACAACGCCTTCCGCGAGCTTTTGCGCTTCGACGACCTGTGCCTGGAGCTCATCGCCGCGGTCGAGGACGTGCATTACGGGGCGGCGGCCGCGGACTGGGCCAGAGTGGCCCATCTGACCAGGCGGCTTCGCCTGTCGGTCTCGGAGATGGTCGAGCGCCTGTCGCGCCTGTCGCCGAGCAAGCACCTGGACCTGGCCGAGTACGCCAAGAAGGTGGATTTCTACGTCCAGATGGCCCTGGACGTGCCGGTCGGGGACATGGGCGCGCCGTTCGTCCGCTCCCTGGCCGCGCTCGGCGGCGACGCAGCCGCCGGCGGCGGCAAGGCCGCCAACCTGTCCCGGGCGGCCGCCGCCGGCGTGCCCGTGCCCCCGGGCTTCGTGGTCGCCACCAGCGCCTTCCGCTACTTCCTGGAAGCCTGCGAGCTGCGCCCCAAGATCAACCGCCAGCTGCGCCGGGTGGACCTGTCCCGGCCGACCGAGGTGGCCGAGGCGGCCGGGGCCATCCGGGAGCTCGTGCTGGCGGCGAGCCTGCCCGAGGAGATCGCCGTCCCCTTAAGCGAGGCGGCCTGGGCCCTGGCCGCCGTGCCCGGCGGCGCGCCCGCCCGCCTGGCCGCGCGCAGTTCGGCCGTGGCCGAGGACGGCCGGGCCTCCTTCGCCGGCCAGTACGAAAGCCTCCTCGACGTCGCGCCGGACGACGCCGTCAAGGCCTACCAGCGCGTCGTGGCCGGCAAGTACGCGGCCAAGGCCATCACCTACCGGGCCCTCACCGGCTACGCCGACGAGGAGACGCCCATGGCCGTGCTCTACCTGCCCATGGTGCCGGCCGCCGCCTCGGGCGTGCTCTACACCCGCGACAGCGGCGACCCGGAAGCGCCCATGGCCGTCTACGCCGTGCCCGGCCTCGGCGGCGGCCTGGTCGAGGGCGCGGCCAGCCCCGAACGCCTGGTCCTTTCCCACGATCCGCCGCATTTCCTCCTCGACCGGATGCACCTCGACGGCCCGGTGCTGCCCGACGCCGCCGCCTCCAAGCTGGCCGGCCAGGGGCTCGTGCTGGAAAAGGCCTTCGGCGCGCCCCAGGACGTGGAATGGGTGCTCACCCCGGGGCGGGAGCTTTTCGTGGTCCAGTCCCGGCCCATGGCCGTGGAGGCCGCCCCGGACGCGGACGAGGCCCCGCCGCCGTCCCGGCCGGCCGGCCAGGCGCTGCTCTCCGGCGGCCAGCGGGCCTCGGG
>JAEWCY010000242.1 GCA_023390395.1 Pseudomonadota bacterium
TCTTGCCGAGCTCGGTGCCGCCGCCGATGTGCTCGCGGAAGATAGCCCCGGACTCGATGTGGGCCAGATTGTACTTCTTTTTCACCAGGGAACCCTGGGTGCCCTTGCCGCTGCCGTTGGGACCGAACGTGAGGATATTCACCGGGACTGCCTCCATGTTTGATTTTTCACAATCGGCTTCACTACCCCCCGAAGCAAGCCCTGTCAATGGCGTCGGCGGGTTTGGCCCGAAAGTCGATCGCGCCCGGAAAACCACGGCCCGCCGCGTGATCCGGGCTGTCTTGCCGCCCGGAAACTGGAAGGCGCTGCCCGTCCGGCGGCGCGTGACGGCCGCGTCTAGGGCGCGCAGGCCGTCGGCCAGGGCCTGCCCCGGACCGAGCGAGGCCAGGGCCCGGCGGTAGAGGCGCGGGCGCAGGGCAGGGTCCAGGGCCAGGAGCGTGTCCATGGGCAGCACGGCCGGGTCGTCCGGGGTGGGCAGGAGGCTCTCGAAAAGCGCCTCGTCCAGCCTGGCCTGCCGCCAGAGCCTGGCCGCCGCCTCCAGGTGGCGAGGATTCTCCGCTTCCAGCCGGGGCAGGACGTCATGGCGCAGGCGGTTTCGCAGAAAGGCCAAGTCGGCGTTGCTCGGATCGGCGAGGACCGGCAGGGCCAGGGCCGTGGCAAAGGCTTCGACGGCCGCCCGTGGGGTCAGCAGCAGGGGGCGCAGCAGCCGGCGTCCGGCGTCCAGGGCGGGCATGCCGCCGAGGGCCGGCCAGCCCGCGCCGCGCGAAAGGCGCATGAGCTGGTCCTCGGCCAGGTCGTTGAGCTGATGCCCGAGCACGGTCCAGGCGTTGTCCCGGCCGGCGGCCAGTTCCGCGAAAAAGGCGTAGCGGGCGGCCCGGCCGGCGTCCTCGATGCCGCGGCCCTGGCTCCTGGCGAGCCCGGCCACGTCGGCGCGGCGCACGCGGCAGGGGAGGCCGCGTGCGCGGCAAAAGGCGGCCACGGATGCGGCCTCGGCGGCCGATTCCGGACGCAGGCCGTGGTCCAGGTGGGCGGCTTCCAGGCGCGCCCCCAGGCGCGGGGCCAGGATCGAAAGGATGGTGAGAAGGACCAGGGAATCCGGGCCGCCGGAAAGTCCCACGATCCAGGTCGCGTCGGCCGGGTCGTGGCCGCAGTCGCGCGTCAGGAAGCGGGCCACGGACAAGCAGAGCAGGGCCTGGGGACGCGGCAGCGCGCCGAGGTCCGGGCCGGGGCCGGCGTCTGGGGGAGAAGCGGGGATCGCCGTCATGCCGCGTGCCTGGCCGCGCCCGGGACCGCGTCCGCGCCCGCGACGCCGAAGGCCGGCGCGGGGCGGCGGCTTTTGGCGTCGCGGACGGGCCTGGGGCCGGGAAAGCACCGGCCCCGGGGAGGGCGTCAGACCGGGATGTCCAGTTCCCGGATGAAGTTGTCGAGAAAGTCGATCATCTGCTGGCGTTGTTCGGGCGTGCAGTAGCTGATGCAGGAGCAGCGCAGCTTGCCGCTGCCGCGCACGAGCAGTTCGAGCTTGAGCCAGTTGCGCCCGGTCTCCAGGATGAGCATGTACGGGCCGCACTGGCCGTAGTGCTGTTGCTGCTCGTCGTTGAGCATCTCCTGGGGGAAGGGGATGTAGTAGATGTGGTCCAGGGGACCTTTGAAACCTTTTTCTGCCAGGTGCCGCTCGATGGTTTCCATGTTTTCGGCGGCGACTTCGTCGATGAGATAGGATCGCATGGGATTACTCGCTGTCTTCCGTCGCATCGAGGTCCGTGTCGATGGCCTCGTCTTCGGGCGGTTTCCGGTCCGCATGGGCGTTTGGCGGCACGCCTTCGCGGTCCAGGTTGTACATGCGGCGGGTGAGATCGATGAACCTGTCGCCTTTTTCCTCCCGGGCCCGGCGTTTGAGAAAGGCGATGGGCTCGTGGAGCAATTTGTGGCTGATGGACAAGGACAGGGTCTCGATGGCCCGGCGGGTCTCGTCGGGGACGTCGGGGCCGAGGCGGCGCAGGGTCTTGGCCAGTTCGCGGCGGGCCACGTCCTCGCCGGCGGCAAGCAGATCCACGATGGTCGGCTTGACGTCCAGGGACTTGAGCCACTCGCCGAAACGTTCCACCTGCAAACCGATGATGTCCCGGGCGCGGGCCGCTTCCTCGCGCCGCTGGGCCAGGTTTTCCTCGACCACTTCCTGGAGGTCGTCGATGTCGTAGAGGTAGACGTTGTCCAGGCTATTGACGTCGGGGTCGATGTCGCGAGGCACCGCGATATCGATGAAAAACATGGGCTTATGCTTTCGTGCCTTGAGCACGGAACGCACGTCCCGGGCCCGTATGACCACATGGGGCGCGCCGGTCGAACTGATGACGATGTCCGCCTCGTGCAGCCGCGAGACGAATTCGTCGAAGGCCACGGGCCGGCCCTTGAACCGCGCGGCCAGCTCCTCGGCCCGGGCGTAGGTGCGGTTGGCCACCAGGATCTCGGAGACGCCGGCGTTGAGCAGGTGCAGGGCGGCCAGCTCCGCCATCTCCCCCGCGCCCACGAGCATGGCCCGCTTGCCGGCCATCTCGCCGAAGATGCGCTTGGCCAGCTCCACGGCGGCGTAGCTGATGGACACGGCGCTCGCGCCGATGCCCGTGGCCGTGCGCACCTTCTTGGCCACGGAAAAGGCCTTGTGGCACAGCCGGTTGGTGATCACTCCGGCCGTGCCCAGGGACACGGCGTGGCGGTAGGCGGCCTTGAGCTGTCCGAGGATCTGCGGCTCGCCCAGCACCAGGGAGTCCAGGCCCGAGGCCACGCAGAAAAGGTGCTCCACGGCGGCAAGCCCCGCGTGCTCGTAGAGGTGCGGGGCGAGCACCTCCGGGTCCTGGCCGCAGTGGGCGGCCCAGGCGCGCAGCACCGCCGGACGGACGTCGCGGCCGGGCACATCGGCCACCAGCACCTCCACCCGGTTGCAGGTGGACAGCACCAGGGCCTCGCGCACGCGAGCCTCGCCACGCACCAGGAGATCGCCGAGCGTGGGCCTCTCGCCCAGGGCGAAGGCCTCTCGGACCTCGACGCCGGCGGTCTTATGGTTGAGGCCAAACAGGTAGATTTGATGCTCCATCGATATATCGCGCGAAACTGTGATGCGTTGGCATGAAAAAGTTGATGACGAGCAAGGACACGAGCGTCAGGCAGAAGATCCACATGGCCAGACGCGCGGGCTTGCGGCCGCGCCAGCCGAGAAAAAGCCGCTGGTGGAACAGGAAGGCGAAGAGCAGCCAGACGCAGATGGCCGTGATCTCCTTGGGGTCGAAGGAGAAGATGCGGTTCCAGGTGAGCTTGGCCCAGATGAATCCCGAAAGCAGCCCTATGGTGTAGAGCGGAAAACCGACGGTCACGGCCCAGCGGTTGACCGTGTCGCAGGTGGAAAGGGCCGGCAACGCCTTGGAAAAGCCCGAGAGCTTCTCCTTGGTCTTGATCTTGCGGTCCAGGTACAGGTAGGCCGCGCCCGCGCCGCAGGCCATGGCCAGAAGGCTGATGGCCAGAAAGAGCGCCCCGATGTGCAGCCCGAAGAACAGCCCGCCCAGGGCCTTGGGCAAGGGCATGCGCGTGGCCGTCACGGCCTGGGAGGACAGAAACAGGAACAGCGCCAGGGGCGCGGCGAGCAGCCCCAGCATCTCCAGGCGCAGCCGCCACCACAGGATCAGGCAGATCAGCAGCAGGCTCCAGGCCAGCAGGCTGAAGTAGAATTCGCCGGAAAGCAGGGCCGCGCCGCCCTCGGCCGCCAGCAGCACGACGAGGTCGGCCGTGTGCAGGGCGAAGCCGGCCACGGTGAGCCCTTCGCCCGTGCGGCGAAGGAGCCGCCTGCCCGTCACCACGCCAAGCAGGTGCAGGGTCGCGCCCAGGAAATAGGCGGCCAGGACGAAGAAGAAGAGAACGTTAAGCGCCGGCATGACCCAGGGCTCCATCGATCAACCCGGCCGCTTCCCCGTGCAGGGGCCCGGGCAGGATGCGCCGCAGCACGGCCTCGGCCGCGGCGGCGTCACCGCGTTCCAGCGCCTCGATCAGGGGCGAGTCGACGAGTTCGCGGAAGATGGCCGAATTCTCCTGCGTGGGCAGGCCAAGCCCCAGGACCATGGGCCGCAGGGCGCTCATGAGCACGAGCAGCGCGCCGTATTCCGTGCCGAGGAATTCCCCCAGCCCCTGGCGGATCTTGCGGGCCAGGGCCGGCGAGGCCCCGCCCGTGGAGATGGCCACGGTCAGGTCGCCCCGGGTGAAAAGGGCCGGCACGATGAAGCTGCATTTTTCCGGCTGGTCCACGATGTTGCACAGGATGCCGCGCGCGGCGCACTCCCGGCTGATGGTCCAGTTGAGTTCCTCGTCGTCCGTGGCGGCGATGACCAGGAACCGGCCTTCGAGGTCGGCCGGGACGAAGGCCCGGCGCTCGAAGACCACGGCCGGCGCGGCGGCCAGTTCCTCCACCACGTCCCGGGGCGGGGCGAGGTCGAGGACGAGCACCTCGGCCGGGCCGCAGGCGGCGAGGGCGGCGATCTTGCGCCGGCCCACCTGGCCCGCGCCCACCACCAGGCAGCGCTTGCCGTGAAGATTGACGTAAAGAGGATAATACCGCATGGAAGCCTCCTATAGCAGAAGAACGCACCGACCGAAAAGGGCTTTTTTTCACATGGGTTTTGCGAATTCGTGACGCTGGCGGGGGAGGCATGGCGCGCTTTCTGGTGGTCCAACTGGCCCGCATCGGGGATCTGGCCCAAACCCGCCGGCTGCTCGCCGGCCTGGCCCGCAAGGTCGAGGCGACCGGCGGCGAGGTGCACCTGGCCGTGGACGCGTCGCTTGCCGGCCTGGCCCGCCGCCTCTATCCCTTCGCCGCGGTCCACGGCCTGCCGGCCCACGGCGCGCCCGGCCGGGACGCCGCGGCCCGGCGGGTGGTGGAGGCGCGCCCGGCCTTCGAGGCCCTGGCCGCCGCTTGCTGGGACAAGGTCTTCCTCCTCAATTTCTCGCCCCTTTCCATGGCCGTTGCGGCCATGTTCCCGCCCGAGGTCCAGCGGGGCTACCGCATGCACGCCGGCCAGCCCGACAAGGACGCGCTGTTGCGCCTGGTCTTTCGCCTGACCCGGGACCGGCGCGGGGCCGGCATCAACCTGGCCGACATCTGGGCCCATCTCGACGACGATCCCCTCGACCCGGCCCTGGTCAACCCGCCGGCCGCGCCCCGGGGCGGCGGGCTCGGCGTGGCCCTGGCCGGCCGGGCGGCCAGGCGTTCCCTGCCGCCGGAAGTGCTGGCCCCCATCGTGCGCACGCTTTTTCTGGCCGGCGGAGCCAGGCGCGTCACGCTTTTCGGCACGCCGTCCCAGGCCGGCGAGGCCAGGGCGCTCATGCGCCGGCTGGACGGCCCCGTGCGCGAGGCCTGCCGCGACGCCACGGGCACGACCGACCTGCCCGGGCTTGTGGACGCCCTGTCCGGCCTCGACCGCCTCGTCACCCCGGACACCGGGGCCATGCACCTGGCCGCCTTTTGCGGCGTGCCGGTCACGGCCTTTTTCCTGTCCTCGGCCTGGAGCCACGAGACCGGCCCGTACGGCCTCGGGCACACGGTCTGGCAGCACACGGTCCCCTGCGCCCCCTGCCTGGAGTCGGCCCCCTGCGACAAGGGGCTCGTCTGCCTGCCGCCCTTCGCCGACCCGGCCCTGCACCGCTGCCTGGCCGCCCCGGCCAAGGCCGCGCCCCCGGCCGGCATAGTGGGGTTGGCCACGGACTGCGACGCCCTGGGCGCGCTGTGCCGGCCCTTTTGCGGCGACGACCCCACGGCCGGCCGGCGCGAGGCCCTGCGCGCCTTCCTCACCCGCCGCCTGGCCGGGGAGGCGACGGACGCCGTGCCCGCCCAAAGCGGCCACGACCTGGCCGAAAGCCTCAGTCTCGAAACGGACTGGGTCCTGCCGCCGCCGGGCCGGGCCCTGGCCGGGGAGTGGTAGCCATGGCTTTTTCCCGCGCCCTGCGCGTGCTCGTGGTGTTGCCGATGTACGGCGGTTCGCTGCCCATCGGCCGGTACTGCGCCGACGCCCTGAGGGGGCTCGGCCACGCGGTCGAGGTGTTCGAGGCCCCGGCCTTTCACGGCGCGTTCACGGCGCTGAAAGACCTGCGCGTGACGTCCGATCGCCTGGAATACCTGGAGAACAGCTTCCTCCAGGTCGTGTCCCAGGCCGTGTGCGCCAAGGCCGAGACCTTCGGCCCGGACCTGATCCTGGCCCTGGCCCAGGCGCCGCTGTCGCGCCAGGCGCTTAGGCGCCTGCGCCGCGACGGCGTGGCCACGGCCATGTGGTTCGTGGAGGATTTCCGGCTTTTCACCTACTGGGAGGCTTTCGCGCCCTATTACGACGTCTTCGCCGTCATCCAGAAGGAGCCGCTCCTGGAGAAGCTGGCCGCCGTGGGCCAGGGGAACGCCCTCTACCTGCCGCTCGCCGCCGATCCGGCCGTGCACCGTCCCCTGGAGCTCACGCCCGTGGAGCGGCGCATCTACGGCGCGCGCACGTCGTTCATGGGCGCGGGCTATCCCAACCGCCGCCTGGCCTTCGCCGAGCTTCTGGACTTCGGGCTGGCCGTCTTCGGCAGCGACTGGGACGGCGACGCGACCCTGGCCCCGCGCCTGCGCCTGGACGGCCGTCGGATAGCCACCGAGGAGTCGGTCAAGATCTTCAACGCCGCCGAGGTCAACCTCAACCTGCACTCGAGCGTTTCCGTGGAAAGGCTGGTGCCCGGCGGCGACTTCGTCAATCCCCGAACCTTCGAGCTGGCCATGTGCGGGGCCTTCCAGCTGGTGGACCGGCGGGGCCTTTTGCCCGAACTCTTCTCCGAGGACGAGCTGGCCCAGTTCGGGGACATGGCCGAACTCAAGGAGCGGCTTGCCTACTTCCTGGCCCATCCCGACGCACGCGCGGCCTTCGCCGAAAAGGCCCGGCGGCGCGCCCTGGCCGAGCACACCTACGTCCGGCGCATGGAGGCGCTTTTGGACTTCACGGCCGCGCGCCTGCCCGGCTGGCCGGCGGGGGAACGGGACGGCGGCCAGGCTCTTTCCGGGCTGCCCGAAGAGATGCGGGAGGAGGTGGCGGCGCTTCTGGGCGAGCTTTCCCTGCCGCCGGATGTGTCCTTCGACGACCTGGTCTGGGCCGTGCGGGCCCGGCAGGGAGTGCTCTCGCCCCTGGAGACGAGCCTGCTTTTCCTCGACGAGTGGCGCAGGCAGTACGGCTGCTAGACTGCGGCCGCGCTCGCCTACTTCTTGATCTCCATGGCCTTTTGCATCATCTCGTCGGCCGTGGTCACCACCTTGGAGTTGGAGTCGAAGGCGCGCTGCAAGGTGATGAGGTTGACCATCTCCGTGGCCATGTCCACGTTGGACGATTCCAGGGAGTAGCCGGTGATGCCGTCGAAGACGCCGGCATTGGCCCGCCCGAGGGTGGCCGTGCCCGAGGCCGAGGTGGCGGAGAGCAGGTTGTTGCCTTCCCGGTAGAGGTCCGTGGGGTTTCGGAAGTCCGCCAGGGCCACCACGTAGAGGGCCGAGGTCTGGCCGTTGGAGAACGTCCCGGAAATGACGCCGTTTTCGTCCACGCTGGTGCTGATCAGTTCGCCCGAGGCGTAGCCGTCGCTTTTGGAATCGAGCGTGTAGGAAGATGTGGCGTAGTTGGTGCTGCAGGTGGCGCTGTTGACCGTGGCCGAGGGCGTGTAGCCGGCGTTGGCGCTGGCCAGGGTGCCGATGTCCGCGGCCGTGGTCGGGGCGCTGGCGCTCCAGGCCTTTTCCGAGGTGGACAGGCCGGTTTTGTATTCGATGCTCTGGCTGGCCAGGGTTTTGGTGGAATCGGTCTTGGAGACGAAGGTGGCGTTCATCTGCGGCACCCCGTTGCTGTCCACGGTGGCCTGGGTCCAGTTCGACAGGTTGGTGGGATCGCTGCCGGAGGGGGTGAAGGCGGTCTGGTTCTCGAGTTCGCCCTGGGCGGAGAAGGTCAGGGTGCCGATCATGAGCACCCCGGCCTTGGTCGTGCCGGCGGAGCTGCTGCCGTCTTCGGCCGGGGGGACGGTGACCATGTATTCCCAGTATTCCTTGCCGTTTTCGTCCTTCACCTTGGAGTAGTAGGTCGTGAGGGTATGCTCGCCGCCCTCGGAATCGTAGACCTTGACCTGCGTGGAATAGTCGGAATTGGCCACGGGCGGGGAGCTTGTGGCGTCGTAGTTGGTGAACGTGGTGAAATACGGGTTGCTCGCGTCCAGGGTCTGGGGATCGGTGGTGCTGTCGAGGTTGACGGCCATGGACACGGAGCTCGTGGCCTGGGCGGGCAAGGTGAAGTCCTTGATCTGGATGTCGGTCGCCGTTCCCGTGGTCGGCGTCGTGGAAAGCGACGTGCCGTTGCGCTTGGCCGCGGTGACCGCGGCTTGGTCCACGGCCCATCCCTGCACCTGGTTGCCGGTGGAAGTCACCAGGTAGCCGTCGGTATTGAAGTTGAACGAGCCGTCCCGGGTGTAATACACCTTGTCGTTGGTGGGGTTTTTCACGACGAAGTAGCCGTGCTCGCCGCCGATGGCCATGTCCATGGAATTGGTGGCGTCCTGGATTCCGCCCACGGTCGTGGTCATGGATGTGCTGCCGACCTGCACGCCCATGCCGACTTGGCTTCCGTCCGATGTCCCTCCGGCGAGCGTGCTCATCATGTCGGAAAAGAGCATCCGCGAGGACTTGTACCCCGTGGTGCCGGCATTGGCGAGGTTGCTGCCGGTGTTGGTGATGCCGCTGCTGTAGGCGAGCAGCCCGGAAACGCCGGTCCAGATCGCGCTCATGTCGTACCTTCCTTGTTCCAGGGCGGCAGGAATTGCCGGCCGCCAGGCCCTGGTCCCCTTGCGGGGGCCGGGTCGCTTTCCGTCTGGCGTCGGGACCGCGCCCATCCGGTCGTACCGGTGGGAGAGGGCGCCCGACGCGCGGCGCGGAAAGGGAAAACCTTGCCGCTTGCCGCGGAAATTGCACAACCCGGGCCAATCCGTCCGAGCGGGCCGTGGGAGGGCAGGCGCGCCCGAAAAGGATCGCACCGGAGGCCATGGTCCCGAAGGCGGGGAGTGGAGAGGGGTGTCGCCAGGCCTGGGCAGTCCTTGCCCGAGGCGCGTTTCCAGAAGCTTTGTCCATAGAATACGGGGAGTTTATTTCCCGGAGCCAGGCCGCGGGAAGAAGCCTGTTGACAGGCCGCAGGGACGGGCTTAAGTGTATTCTCCCACGCTGACGCTCGGTGACGTTTTGGCGTCGATCGGGTCGCGAGGGCTTGAAAAAGAGGTTGACGGGCCGTGCTGGTCCGCGTAGACAGCCTCTCCCTGCTACGGGAAACCGGGGCGGGGTGATTCCGGGGACGACAGGTTCCCGGAAAGATTGAAAAAAAGTGTTGACGGGCCGGATGCGGTCGGGGTAGATAGCCCCTCCGCTTCGGGAGACCGGGGCACGGCGCGG
>JAEWCY010000244.1 GCA_023390395.1 Pseudomonadota bacterium
CGGAAATGGGGCGGCCGTGCTGGCCGGCTTTGCGGCCTGTGGGGCCGCCCCATTTCCGCGACCACATGCCTCGCCGCACCGCGCTGCGACCGTCACCCCCGGCCCGCTTGCCGTTCCCCCGTCGAGGGGGTCCGGGGGGCATCATGCCCCCCGGCCGCCGGAGGCATCTTCCTTCTCCCCTGCCCCCCTGTCCTCCTTCCTCTCCCGCTTCCCTTTCCGCCATTTCCCGCATCCGCTCGCCGCTTCCAGCACCACCACCGCCGCGGCGGTGGCGCGTTCGTGGGTGATGCTGACGTGCCAGGACGTCGCGCCGAGGATCTGGGCGCGGGCGCGGGCCGGGCCGTGGAGGGTGAGGGTGGGGCGGCCGAGGGGGTCTGGGAGGATTTCGAGGTGCTGGAAGGTGACGCCTTGGGCGAAGCCGGTGCCGAGGGCTTTGCTGGCGGCTTCCTTGGCGGCGAACAGGCCGGCCACGCGGCTTGCCGGGCGCGGCGGCAGGGCGGCGCGTTCGGCCGGGGTGAGGATGCGTTCGAGGAAGCGGTCGCCGAAGCGTTCCAGGGTCGAGGCGATGCGCGGCAGTTCCACGAGGTCGAGGCCGAGGCCGAGGATCACGGCCGGGGCTCCTTATTCGGGGAAGGCGGCGATGATGCCGGCCATGGTGGAGACGGCTTCGGTGAGGCCGGTCATGATGGCCCGGGCGATGATGCTGTGGCCGATGGAGTATTCGCTGACGCCGTTGACGTGGGCGAAGGCGTATATGTTGTCGTAGTCCAGGCCGTGGCCGAGGTTGACGCCGAGTCCGGCCTGTCGGGCGGCGGGGATGGCGGCCAGGAGCCGCTTGAGTTCGGCCTGTCGGGCGAAGGGGGTGGCGGCGTCGGCGTAGGCTCCGGTGTGCAGTTCGACGAAGGCCGCGCCGGTGGCTGTGGCGGCTTCGATCTGGGCGGGTTCGGGGTCGATGAAAAGCGAGGTGGGGATGCCGGCCGCGCGCAGGGCGGCGACGAATGCGCCGAGTTCCTCTTCGCGCCCGGCGACGCCGAGGCCTCCCTCGGTGGTCAGTTCCTGGCGCTTTTCCGGCACGAGGCAGACCATGTGGGGCTTCAGTTCCAGGGCGATGGCGCGCATCTCGTCGGTGGCGGCCATTTCCAGGTGCAGGCGCGTCTTGACGGTCTGGCGCAGGAGGCGGACGTCGCGGTCCTGGATGTGGCGGCGGTCCTCGCGCAGGTGGACGATGATCGCGCGCGCGCCGGCCAGTTCGGCCAGGGCGGCCGCGGCCACGGGGTCGGGGCTGGCCGCGAGACGGGCCTGGCGTACGGTGGCCACATGATCGACGTTGACCGCGAGCAGGGGCATGGCGAACTCCTTCGAGAATGTGTCTTTACGGTATTCCTTTTACAAATCGGAGGCAACGGGAAGGGGGCGAAATGGGATTGTTGACAAACGTCGGACCAATCCGTAAGTGCGATTCCACCTCATCGATGACGGGGCCAAGCCGCCAGACGGCGTAGCGCGCCCCATCCCCGAGGAAGCCTTCCGCGGCCCGGGGAAAAACCCTAACAACGAGTACACGTTTATGAATCTTTGTATCGTAGGCACCGGTTATGTCGGTCTGGTGAGCGCCGCTTGCTTCGCCGAAATGGGCAACGACGTCTGCTGTGTGGACATCAACCCCACCATCGTCGAGAACCTGCGCCAGGGCAAGATCCACATCTACGAGCCGGGACTCGATGAACTGGTCAAGCGCAACGTGGCCGAGGGCCGGTTGCGTTTCACCACCAAGGTGTCCGAGGGCATGGAGAACGCGCTGTTCGTGTTCATCACCGTCGGCACGCCCCCGCGCGAGGACGGCTCGTGCGACCTTTCCTTCGTCTACCAGGTGGCCCGGGACATCGGCGCCAGCATGACCGACTACAAGATCGTGGTGGACAAATCCACCGTGCCTGTCGGCACCGCCGACGAAGTGCGCAAGCTCATCGGCGAGGAACTCAAAAAGCGCGGCGAACTCATCGAGTTCGACGTGGTGTCCAACCCCGAGTTCCTCAAGGAAGGCGACGCCATCAACGACTTCTTCAAGCCCGACCGGGTGGTCGTGGGCACGGACAACGTGCGCACGGGCGAACTCCTCAAGGCCTTGTACGCGCCCTACGCCCGCAACCGCGAGAAGGTCATCGTCATGAGCGTGCGCTCGGCCGAGATGACCAAGTACGCCGCCAACTGCATGCTGGCCACCAAGATTTCGTTCATCAACGAAGTGGCCAACATCTGCGAGCGGGTCGGGGCCGACGTGCGCGAGGTGCGCATGGGCATCGGTTCGGACAGCCGCATCGGCTACCAGTTCATCTACCCGGGCATGGGCTACGGCGGCTCGTGCTTCCCCAAGGACGTCAAGGCGCTCATCGACACCGCCCGCCAGTACAAGTTCGAGCCCGAACTGCTGGCTTCGGTGGACGAGGTCAACAAGCGCCAGAAGCACACCCTGACCAAGAAGATCGAGGCCTACTTCGAGCCCCAGGGCGGGCTCAAGGGCAAGACCCTGGCCCTGTGGGGCCTGGCGTTCAAGGCCAACACCGACGACGTGCGCGAGGCCTCGGCCTTCGAGCTCATCAAGGACGTGACGGCCAAGGGCATGAAGGTCGTGGCCTTCGACCCGGTCGCCGGCCCCAACACCCGCGAGTTCTTCAAGGGCAACGACCTGCTGACCGTGGTGGACGAGCAGTACGCCGCCCTGGAGAAGGCCGACTGCCTGGCCGTGGTCACGGAGTGGAACCAGTTCCGCAACCCGGACTTCGGCCGCATCAAGAAGATGCTCAAGGCCCCGCTGATCTTCGACGGCCGCAACCTGTACTCCCCGCAGCTGCTGGCCGACCTCGGCATGGTCTACTTCTGCATCGGCCGCCCGGCTCCCAAGATCTAGGCGGCTTTCCGGACATGATGGAAAGAGGGCGGGCGACCGCCCTCTTTTTTTTGTTCTTCCGGGGAAAGGTGCGGGGCGGAACGGGAATGGGCCAAAGGCCGCCGGCGCGGAGCTGGCCAACGCGGGCACTGCGCATCGAGCGCCGCCGTGAGCACAGCCAGGCGACGGCAGGCCGGCGACCGGACCGCCGACGGGATCGGTTCCAGGTTCCTGGGCGTCGCAATAAAAGCACGCCTCCCGGAACGCGAGGGGAGGCAGGGGGGAAAACGGCTGGACTGCGGGCGACGGGAGGGGCGAAGGTTCGCCGGGCCGCTTAGCGGCCGGCGGCCAGGGTGCGACGGCAGGAACGCAGCATGAGCTCCTGCAGGATCACGCGTTCGTATTCCACGGAGTGGTCTTTCTCGGATTCGTCGTCTTCCACGAGCATGCGTTCGAGATACTGGGTTTCCTCCCAGAAATCGAGCAACTCGTCGTCACCGAGGTTTTTGATCTGGTCTTCCAAGGGGAACTGGTCGGCTTCGGGAAAAAACTGGCCCATGGGGCGGGACTCCTTGCGCGGACGCGCTACGGCGTTTGTGCCCTTTAAACGGCCGGGCCTGATTTGGCAATCCCTATTTTCCCGCGTCCGTGTCCGCGGCCGCGTCCAGCGCCGCCGGCGGCCTTCCCGAGACGAGGATCGTGGCCTCGGGCCCGCCCATGCGCACCAGGCCGTTTACGACCGCGCCGTCCTCGATGATCACGGCCGGAGCCGCCAGGTTGCCGCGCAGGTTGGAGCGCTTGTGCAGGGTCACCCGCTTGCTCGCCTCCACGTCGCCGACGATGGTGCCGCTGGCCACGAGTTCGGCCACGCGGATGGTGCCTTCGACATGGCCTTCCTCGCCGAGCACCAGCACGCCGTCGGAGATGATGTCGCCGATGACGCCGCCGTCGATGCGCACGACGCCCTGGAAGTTGAACTGGCCGTGGTACTGGGTGCCCGCGCCGAGAAAGGCGGTGATGGCGTCGTGGCGGGGCTTTTTCTTCGCGTTGCGTCCGAACATGGGAGCGTCTTTCCTTGAAGGGGCCGCCTCGCGGCCGTGCGTTACGGATTCTTCTGGCGTTCGATCTGGATGTTGAGCTCGATGAGCCGGGAGTTGATCTGCTGGATGCGCGCCAGGTTGTCGCCGTACTGTTCCATGAGGGCGCGCTTTTCCTCTTCCAGTTGGTGGCGCTCCACTTCCTGGGCGCTCGCACCCGGCCCCGGGACGGGGCTGGCGACTTGGGGCATGGCCGGGGGAACGGCCTTTTTCTGGCAGCCCGCGCCGAGGCTCAGGGCGACGGCGGCCAGGCAGGCGCAGGCGATGGCGTGGCGTCTCATGGCGTCCTCTCGGGTTGCGATACCAGAGCTTTTGCCGGCTGTCCCGCGAAAAGGGGGCCGCTTGGCCCCTGGCCGGCGCTGGTCGTATCTTTGGTAACTACAGCGTAATCTATTACTATCGTTATTTTTATTAAGGTCGCTGCGCTTTCGGACGCACCTAGTCCCCGCCGCCGGCGGCGGCCGCCGCAGCCAGGGCCTCGGGCGTTTGCGCCCCGCCGACGATGCGCACCTCGCGCTGGGGGAAGGGAATCTCGATGCCTTCCTCGCGGAAACGCCGGTTGATGTCGAAGCGGATGTTGGATTCGGTCTCCATGCCGTAGGCCACGTTGTCCACCCAGACCATGAGCAGGAAGTCCAGGGAGCTGTCGCCGAAGGCCGAGAACTGCACCACGGGCTGGGGGTTTTGCAGGGCGTGGGGCTGGGCCCTGGCCACCTCCAGCAGGATGTCGCGGACCTTGTCCGTGTCCGTGCCGTAGGCCACGCCCACGGTGATGTCCCGGCGCATGGTCGGGTCGCGGTGGGTCCAGTTGATGAGCTTGCCGGAGATGAGGTCGGAGTTGGGCACGAACAGCGTGGCGTTCTGGGCCGTGCGCACCACCGTGTTGCGGATGTTGACCTTGGCCACCTTCCCCCAGGTGGAGTCGATCTGGATGGTGTCCCCGGCCTGGATGGAGCGCCCGAACAGCAGGATGAGGCCGGCGATGAAGTTGTTGACGATGTTTTGCAGGCCGAAGCCGATGCCGACGGACAGGCCGCCGGCGACCACGGCCAGGCTGGTGAAGGAGAAGCCGAGAAGAAAAAGCGACACCAGGCTGTAGACGCCCCACAGCAGGTACAGCGACGTGGTCTCCAGCACGTCGCACACCCCGGTGTCGATGCCGGGGCTTCGCCGCGGCAGTTCGCGCAGGAAGGAGCGCACGAAGAAAAGCAGGGAGCGGGTGACGAAAAAGCCGGTGAGGATGAGCGCCAGCCGCCCCAGGGTGAGGCTTAAGCTTCCCACCGTGACCGTGAAGGACACGGCCTGCACGAACATGTCCGTGCCGCCGAGTTCGGTGGAGAACCAGTAGAGGACCAGAAAGAAAAGCGACAGGAAGATCAGGGGGAAGCCGAGGCTCGTGACCACGGCCCGGCTGACGGCGGACGCGCCCTTGCCCTCGGCCCCGGCCTGCCAGCGGGCCAGCCGGTCGGCCAGTCCGAGTCCCGTCTGGAGCGCGGCCAGGAGCAGAAACCAGCCGGCCAGACATAGAAAGGACAGGTGCTGCCAGCCGAGGCAGGCCGCCAGGCACAGGACCACGACCAGGGGCCGGGTCAGACGGCTGCGGGCGAATTCCACCGGGCCGGCCACGGCGTTTTCCCCGCCGCGCGATGACTGGAAGAAGACGAGCAGGAACGCCAGCCAGACGGCGGTCATGGCCGGCTCGGGCGGATCGGCGATCTGCAGCAGCAGGCCCAGGGAGAAGAGCAGCCACAGCCCGCGCAAGGGGTTGGGCGGCGTCTTGCCGGTCAGATCCGCCCCGGACAGGCGCAGCAGCCAGGAGAAGGTGGCCAGGGCGGCGGCCAGGAATATCTCCGAAAGGG
Source organism: Pseudomonadota bacterium (assembly GCA_023390395.1). Taxonomy (GTDB): domain Bacteria; phylum Desulfobacterota; class Desulfovibrionia; order Desulfovibrionales; family Desulfovibrionaceae; genus Solidesulfovibrio. Next base: position 5,844 of record JAEWCY010000244.1, read on the forward strand.
CGTTTAAAAGCTCCTGCATGAGCAGGGGCGCGTCGCCGGAAACCCAGTGCGCGACCAGGGCGAGTCCCGCCAGCAGCCAGACGCGTCGCATCTTGCGCAAGAGCGGTTCGTCGGCGAAGCGCCGGCGCAGGCGCAGGGTGAGGACGATGTCGGCCACGGCCAGCAGGAGCAGGCCGACGCCGATGCGGATGGTCGAGGACAAGGCCCGGGCGCTGTCCGTGCCCCGCAGCAGGGAGGCGGCCATGGAGCCGTTGGAGCGCAGCCATAAAAGCGCCTGGTCGGACAGGCCGGACCAGGCCTTGACAGAGAAGATCTCCGGGGCGGGGGAGAAGTAGTACTGCTTCCAGGCCTGGGGAATGCGCTTTTTGAGCGCCTCCTCGCTGGTTCCCAGGGACTCCAGGAAGTCCTTGGCCGGTCCGAGTTCCTTGTTTATGGCCGTGCGCACGGAATTGAGGCTCGCGGCCACGCCCTTGATGTAGCGCAGGTAGTAGTTGATGGCCTCGGCGATGGGCGCTTCGGGTTCGTCGTCCAGGCGCTTGGCGAAGTCCTCCTTGAGGGAGTCGAGGCGGGAGGCGATTTTCTCGAGTTCCTCGCGGCTGTCCTTAAACGGGGCCATGAGCGCGTCGGCCGAGCGGCGAAGCCGGGCCATGTCGCTTAAGACCGCGCGCATCTCCCAGGGGTTGCCGCCGGAGAGGCTCAGGATCAGGTTGAGCTCGTCGAGCTTGCCCGACAGGGCCGAGAGGTCGGCCCGGAAACGGCGGACGTTTTTGGGCAAAAGCCCTTCCATGGACTTGAAGCGCGCCGCCTGCTGCACCAGGGATTCCTGGTGGATGGACAGGAGCACCTGCCAGTCCTTGGGCTGTTCGGCCTCGGGCGCGGCCGGGTCGGCCTTGGCCTTGTCGGCTTGCGGCTTGGACGCCGGCTTTTCGACGGGCTTGTCGGCCGGCTTGTCCGCCGGCTTGTCGGGTTTGGCCGGCGCGGCGGCCTCGGGCGCGGCCTGCGGCTTGTCCGCCTGGGGCGCGGCCGGGGACTGGGCGGGGCAGGGAACGGCCAGGGCCAGCCAAAGGCACAGCGTCGCGCAAAGGGCGCGAAAAAGGATGCGAAAGGGCATGGGAGAACCGTCGTTACGGACGCGGGGACCGTCTGTCCATCGGGGTGTAGGCATGGCGTTTGCGACCGGTATAGATCTGGCGCGGCCTGTGGATGCGCTGGTCCGGGGAATGGGTCTCCTCGTTCCAGTGGGCGATCCAGCCGGGCATGTTGCCCATGGCCGTGATGACCGGATACATGTTGGGCGGGAAGTTGAGAGCCCGAAGCAGCAGGCTCGAATAGAAGTTGGTGTTGGGCAAGAGCTGGCGCGAGGCGAAGTAGTCGTCTCCGCCGGCGCGTTCCTCGATCTCCTGGGCGATGTCGTGGAAGGCGTCGCGCTTGGCGTAGCCGGTGGCGACGAGCTTCTGGTAGGTGGCCTTGATGATGCGGGCCCGGGGGTCCTCCACGTGGAAGACCCGCTGGCCGAAGCCCATGAGCCGGCCCGACCGGGATTTGGCCGCCTCGATGATGCGCGAGACGGTGGTGCGCCCGGCCTCCACGTCCTCGAACATGCGGATGGCGGCCGAGCTGGCCCCGCCGTGGTGGCGGCCCCACAGGGCGCAGATGCCCGAGGAGACCGAGGCGAAGAGGTTGGCCTGGCTGGAACCCACCATGCGCACCGTGGCGCAGGAGGTGTCCAGGGCCTGGTCGGCGTGGCACATCATGAAGATGCTCAGCGCCCGAACGATCGGGTCCGGGGCCTCGTAGGTCCAGAACGGCACCGAGAACATCATGTGCAGGAAGTTGCGGCAGTAGTCCAGGTTCGGATTGGGGTAATTGAGCGGCATCCCCTGGGACTTGCGGAAGCTGAAGGCGGCGATGGTGCGCACCTTGCTCATGATCTTGGCCGCGGCCAGGCGGAAGTCGTCCTGGGAGCTGATGTCGTAGAGTTCGGGGTAGTAGCTGCCCATGGCGTTGATCATGGCCGAGAGGATGGCCATGGGGTGGCCGTTGGGCGGAAAGCCGTCGAGGTGGCTGAGGAGGTCCTCGTGGAGGAGCTCCTGGTCGCGCAGCATGACGCGAAAGGCCTCGCGCTCGGCCTTGGTCGGCAGCTCGCCGAACATGACGAGCATGGCCGTTTCCACGAAGGTGGCCTTTTGGGTCAGTTCGTCCAGGTCGTAGCCGCGGTAGAGCACCACGCCGTTTTCGCCGTCGATGTGGGTGATGGCGCTTTTGCACACGGCGGTGTTGGCGTAGCCCGGGTCCAGGGTGATCCAGCCGGTCTGGGCGCGCAGCTTGCGCACGTCGACGGCGTTCTCGACGTGGTCGCCGTGGATGACGGGGAGTTCGACGCTTTGGCCGTCGTAGGTCAGCGTGGCGGTCTCGGGTGTGCTCATGCGACTTCCTTTTGGTATAAGCCTTCTTTCTATCCCGGCCGTCATCCCCTGTAAAGCCGGGAGGCCTCCCGGGGCTTGACCCAGGCGCGAAGCGGCGTAAGTTCACGCCCCGCCAGCGAAGGAGGTTTTCGGTGGATGCCTTTCTGTTCATTCCCTGCCTGGTGGCCCACGTCATGCCGCAGGTGGGCGAGGCCACGGCCAGGGTCCTGGACCGGGCCGGCGTGACGCCCCGGCTGCCGGACGGCCAGACCTGCTGCGGCCAGTTCGCCTACAAGCGCGGCCTGCCGGACGCGGTGCGTCCCCTGGCCCGCCGTTTCGTGGAAATTTTCGAGGACGCCCCGGCCGTGGTCGGGCCGTCGGGCTCGTGCGTGGCCATGGTGCGGCGCTATCCCGAGCTTTTCGACGCGGACGACCCCTTCCGCCGGCGCGCCGCCCGGGTGGCCGCCAAGACCTTTGAGCTCGGCGAATACCTGGTCGAGGTCCTCGGCTGCCCGGACCTCGGGGCGCGCCTGCCGCTTCGGGCCGCGCTGCACGCCTCCTGCCAGACCACGCGGGTGCTCGGCGTGGGCGGGCACACCGAACGGCTGCTGGCCGGCGTCGCCGGCCTGACCCTGGCGCCGCTGCCCCATCCCGAGCGCTGCTGCGGCTTCGGCGGCGGGTTCAGCGTGGACTACCCGGAACTGAGCCAGGCCATCCTGGACAAGAAGATCGAGGACATCCTGGCGGCGGACGTCGCGGCCGTCATCGCGGCCGAGCCGAGCTGCCTGCTCAACATCGGCTCGGCCCTGGCCAAACGCGGGTCGGCGGTGCGGACCCTGCACCTGGCCGAGGTCCTGGCCGGGGAGGCGGCATGAGCGCGGGGAAACACGATTTCGCCAAAGCGGCGGCCAAGGCCCTGGACGACCGGGAGAGCAGGGCCATTCTTGATCGGGCCATCTTCCACATCGACGTGCTGCGGCAGCGTTCGGTCAAGGCCATGCCCGACTTCGCCGAGCGCCGGGCCCGGGCCGTGGCCGTGCGCGAAAAGACGCTGGCCCGGCTGCCCGAGCTGCTCGAGACCCTGGAGGCGCGGGTGACCGCCGCCGGCGGCCGGGTGCACTACGCCGAGGACGCGGCCGGGGCCGCCGCGACCGTCACGGACATCCTCACGGCCGCGGGCGCGAAGCTCGTGGTCAAGGGCAAGTCCATGGTGAGCGAGGAGATAGGGCTCAACGACGCCCTGGCCGCCGTCGGCATCGAGGCCGTGGAGACGGACCTCGGCGAATACATCATCCAGCTCGCCGGGCAGAAGCCCTCGCACATCCTGGCCCCGGCCCTGCACGTGTCCAAGGAGCAGGTCTCGGCGCTTTTTCAGGAGAAGCTCGGCCGCACCAGCGTCGAGATCCCGGAGATGACGCGCATCGCCCGCGACAGCCTGCGCGAGAAGTTCCTGGCCGCCGACGCCGGCATCACCGGCTGCAACATCGCCATCGCCGCAACCGGCACGGTCACGGTGCTGGAAAACGAGGGCAACATCCGCTTCTCCGCCTCCTGCCCGCCCGTGCACGTGGCGCTCATGACCCTGGAGAAGGTGGTAGAGACGCTCGCCGACGCGGCCGCCATCCTCGACATCCTGCCGCCCTCGGCCACGGGCCAGACCCTGCCGGTGCACCTGTCCTTTTTTACCGGCGCGCGCCGGGACGGGGAGCGCGACGGCCCGCGCGAGATGCACCTGGTGATCGTGGACAACGGCCGCTCGGCCGTGCTGGCCGACCCCGTCCTGCGCGACATCCTGCGCTGCATCCGTTGCGGCGCCTGCCTCAACGTCTGCCCGGTCTACCAGGCCGTGGGCGGCCACGCCTACGGCTCGGTCTACCCCGGCCCCATGGGCTCGGTGCTCTCGTCCGTGCTGGCGGGGAGCGAGGGCGATCCGCGCCAGCCCTTCGCCTGCACCCACTGCGCCGCCTGCGCCGGGGCCTGTCCGGCCGGCATCGACCATCCCTCCCTGCTCCAGGAGCTGCGCCGCCGCCTGGCCGCGAGCGAGCCCGATCCGGCGGCCAGGGCCTTCGCCGCCTTGGCCCGCCATCCCTGGCTCTTCGACGGTCTGGCCGCCGTCGCCCGGACCGTGGACCCGCGCCTGACCAAAACGGCCGCCTTGGCCCCGGATTCGCCGGTGGGGCGGTTTTTGCGCGGCCGGCGTTTTCCGGGCCTGGCCCGACCGTTCGCCAGGCGCTTCCGAAAGATGGGCCAGGGAGGAAAATCATGAACGCGTGCGCCAAGATGGCGATACTCGGGCGGCTTCGCGCCGCCGTGGAGGCGACCGGGCCGGCCGGATTTCCCCGGCCCGCGTCCGAGCAGGGGCTGCGTCGGGCCGGGGCCGAGGCGGCGGATTTCGAGGTCTTCGCCGGGGCGCTGACCGCCCTGGGGCCGACCTTCGAGCTGGCCCGCACCGTCGACGAGGCCAGGGCGGCCGTCGCCGGGGCCATGGCCCGCCACGAGGTGCGCACCGCCGTGGCCTGGGACCATCCCGATCTGGCCGCCGTGGGGGCCGTTTCCGTCATCGAGGGGGCCGGGGCGGCGGTGCTTTCCCCGGACGAGCTGCCCGAGCGGGCCTGCCCGTCCCTGGCCGCCGTGGACATGGGCATAACCGGCGTGGCCTACGCCCTGGGGGCCACAGGCAGCCTGATCCTGACCGCCGGTCCTTCCACGCCGCGAAGCGCCGCCCTTGTGCCGCGCCTGCACCTGGCGCTGGTCGCCCGCTCGCGGCTGCTGCCCGACCTGCCGGCGCTGTGCGACCGGCTGGCCGGCGGGCCCATGCCGAGCGCCGTCAACTGCGTTTCGGGCGTCTCCAGCACGGGCGACATCGAATTCGTCTACGTGCGCGGCGTGCATGGCCCGCTCGCCGTGCACGTCATCGGCCTCGACTGGCTCTAGCCGCAGCCTTTCCCGAGCATTCAAGCCTTCCCTCCGCCAATGCTCCCCCATTGGGGAGGTCCAGGAGGGGGTCACCCCCTCCTGGCCGCCGGAGGCTTCCCCTCCCGCCTCTTCCTCTATTGCTCCGGTTGCGCGCCCCAGGCGGCCAGGGCGGCGTTGTCCGGGTGGGCTTCGCGCAGCCGGCGCAGTTCCTCGTTTACGCGGCGCTGCTG
>JAEWCY010000072.1 GCA_023390395.1 Pseudomonadota bacterium
TTAAGCAGAGAGTCGCTGGTTCGAGCCCAGCACGGCCCACCAGCAGCGTCCGTCCCCATCGTCTAGTGGCCTAGGACGGCGGCCTCTCACGCCGCTAACAGGGGTTCAAATCCCCTTGGGGACGCCAGGAAATCCAGCGGCTTACGTCGATCCGTAAGCCGCTTTTTTTTGGTTTGCACTTTGTGCACGTCCCCCTCTCCGTTGCGGCCTCAAAGCAACAGATGCCTTGAGTGAGGCGACGCGCGAAAAATCATACCCGACGCATCACCCGGAGATGCTGTGAGCACAGCGCGCACCGGAGTCTTGTCAGGCGCGGGGCAAGGATCTTTTCGGTGGAGCGGGCGGCGTTTGGCATATGAGCCAGACCGTTGCTTTCTTGATTGCCTTCTTCCTTGCGAGTAAGCAATTTGGAGCAAATGTTCCGTGCGCCGGCCCCCCATGCCGCTACGCAAGGCGACGAAGAATTCTGAGAAAACTGGCAAAGCCTGGGCATGTGGTCATCTGCGGCGTGAAGTCATCGCTCGCATCAAGAGGAGCAAGGGCATGCAGCTTGAATCCATCGAGATCGAAAACTACCGTGTGTTCCGCCATGCAAAGCTGGATGACCTTCCCCGCCTCGTTGCCTTGGTGGGAGCTAACGGCTCTGGAAAGAGCACCTTGTTTGATGTGTTTACGTTCCTCAAGGATGCCCTGGCCTTTAACGTCAGCAAGGCCGTCGCTCGGCGTGGGGGGATGCGGGAACTCAAGAGTCGCGGTCAGGAAGGCCCGATACGTCTTGAAATAAAATTCCGTGAATCCGGTGGTCGACTGGCCACCTACGAATTGATGATCAGTGAAGTGGAAGGGCGCGTGGTGGTTGAACGGGAAGTGCTGAAGTTTCGGCGAGGTCAACGCGGCAAACCTTGGCATTTCGTGGACTTTTCGCGGGGGCATGGAACGGCCATCACCAACGAGCAACAGTATGGCAAAGAGGGCGTCGAAGAACAGAGAGCCGAGTACGCCCTCGATGAACCTGATGTGCTGGCGATCAAGGGTTTGGGGCAGTTCAAGGATTTTCGCGTCGTCGCCGAATTCCGTTCGCTGATAGAGAATTGGCAGATTTCCGATTTTCACATCGCCGAAGCACGCCCGGCGACCGAAGAAGGGTTCGCCGAACATCTGTCGACACGCGGCGACAACTTGGCCCAGGTGGCGCAGTATCTTTTTACTTATCACCCGGAACGCTTCGCGCAGGTTCTCGAAGCCATGACCCGCCGTGTGCCGGGCGTCGCCACCGTTGAAGCCAAGCCTACCGAGGACGGGCGGCTGGTGCTGCGGTTTCAGGACGGGAGCTTCAAGGATCCTTTCATCGCGCGCTTCGTCTCGGACGGCACGATCAAGATGTTCGCCTACTTGGTGTTGTTGCACGATCCGACGCCGTTCCCGTTGCTGGCGATCGAGGAACCCGAGAACCAGCTCTACCCCGAGTTGCTGGCGGAACTTGCCGAGGAATTTCGGGCTTATGCACGACGTGGCGGCCAGGTTTTCGTCTCGACCCACTCGCCGGATTTTCTCAATGCGCTGCGCCTGGACGAGATTTATTGTCTCCGCAAAGAACAGGGGTTTACCACCATCAGCCATGCCAGCGATTCGGAGAATCTACGCGCTTTGAACGAGGGTGGAGATCTGCCGGGCTACCTGTGGAAGCAGGGGGTGTTCGAGGGAGTGAATCGTTAATGGGACGCGTGATCTTCCTGCTCGAAGAGCCGTCAATGAAGACCTTTCTTCTCGAATATCTGCCAAGATTGGTGCCCGGCTGGAAGCACGAACAGGATTTTTTGCTCATTCCGCACGAGGGCAAGTCGGACTTGGACAAGAGCCTCGCCAATAAGCTCAGGAACTGGCGCGAGCCAGGAGCGCGCTTCATGATTGTGCGGGACAACGACGGCGCGGACTGTCGCGCAATGAAGGCGCGTCTTCACGAGCGGTGCGACGGTCTGGACCGCAAAGTCCTCGTGCGTTTGATCTGCCAAGAATTGGAGAGTTGGTATCTGGGCGACGTCGAGGCATTGGAACGAGCCTACCCGCATTATGGGAAGGCGGCCAAGGCGCTGACGCAACGGTTTCCTGACCCGGATGCCTGTCAGAAACCCTCGCGCGAACTGGAGCGGGCGCTGCCCGATTTTCAAAAACAGGATGCCGCTCGCCGCCTCGGGCGAGGGCTTCGTTACCAAGACAATCGTTCCGTCAGCTTGCGGGTGTTTTCACAGGGCGTCGAGCGGTTGGCCAAGGCCTGAATGGCAATGCGGTCGATGCCATCCGCCGGCTCTGCCATCTCCCCCGACACGGCCTGGCCGTCAGGCGCTCCAGTTTCGCGCCGCCCGCCTCCGGGCAGGCCCCCCGACGTTCCGGGGGGCCTCGCTTTGGCGCGCCGGCCGGCCGCCGCCAGGCCCCCCGGCCGGCGGGGCGTCAGCCGGCGAGGAGCCGGTCGGCGATGGCGGCCGCGGCGCGGCGGCCGGCCCCCATGGCCGAGATGACCGTGGCCGCGCCGGTGACGATGTCGCCGCCGGCGAACACGTTGGGAAGGCTCGTTTCCCCGGTGGCGTCGTTTACGGCGATGTAGCCCCGGCCGTCGGTGGCCAGGCCCTGGGTCGTGCGCGGCAGCAGCGGATTGGCCCGGGTGCCCACGGCCACCACGGCCATGTCCGCCGGCAGCTCGCAGTATTCGCCCTCGCAGGCCAGGGGCCGGCAGCGCCCGGAATCGTCCGGTTCGCCCAGGCGCATCTTTTGGAGAACCACGGAGACGAGCCGCCCGTTGCCGTCGCCGTTGAAGGACAGGGGCGCGTGCAGGCAGAAAAGCGCGACGCCTTCCTCCTTGGCGTGGTGCAGCTCCTCGCGCCGGGCCGGCATCTCGTTTTCCGTGCGCCGGTACACGATGGACACGCGCTCGGCCCCCATGCGCCGGGCGGTGCGGGCCGCGTCCAGGGCCACGTTGCCCGCGCCGAAGACCACCACCTGCCGGCCCGGCTGCACCGGGGTGTCCCAGTCCGGGAAGGCGTAGGCCCGGCCCAGGTTGACGCGGGTCAGGTATTCGTTGGCCGAGCACACGCCGATGAGGTTCTCCCCGGGAATGCCGAGAAAGACCGGCAGGCCCGCGCCCACGCCGATGAAGACCGCCCCGTAGCCGCGCTCGAGCAGCTCCCGCACGCCGATGGTGCGCCCGCCGACCCAGTTGGTGTAGAACCGCACGCCCAGGCTCTCCATGGCCTCGACCTCGCGCCGGACCACGGACTTGGGCAGGCGGAATTCCGGGATGCCGTAGACCAGCACCCCGCCTGGCTCGTGCAGGGCCTCGTAGACGTCCACGCCGAGGCCACGGGAAGCGAGCGTCCCGGCCACGGTCAGGCTGGCCGGGCCGGCCCCGATGCAGGCCACGCGCACGTCGCCGGGGCCCTGCGGGCAGGCGGCCGCGCCGGTGAGGGTTTGGCAGGCCCCGTCGGCCAGGAAGGCGTCGGCCACGTAGCGCTCGAGCCGGCCGATGGCCACGGGCTCGCCCTTCTTGCCCAGGATGCAGGCGGACTCGCACTGGCTTTCCTGGGGACAGACCCGGCCGCAGACCGCCGGCAGGGAGTTGGTCCGGCGGATGACGGCGTAGGCGGCCCCGACGTCCGCCCGGCCAAGGGCGGCGATGAAGCCCGGGATGTCGATGCCGACCGGGCAGCCGGACACACAGGCGGGCTTCTTGCAGCCCAGGCAGCGCCCGGCCTCGGCCAGGGCCATCTGCGGCGTATAGCCCAGGGCCACCTCGTCGAAGTTGGTCACGCGCAGGCGCGGCGGCTGCTCGGGCATGGCCGTGCGCGGCGTCCGCTTCCTTTTGCCGTCAGTTGGCGCAGTGGCACACATGGCTTTTCCTGAACGCCTCGTAGGCGTGTTGTTCCTGGGATTTGAAGGCCCCCAGGCGCTGGGCCAGCTCCTTGAAATCCACCAGGCTGCCGTCGAATTCCGGCCCGTCCACGCAGGCGAACAGCGTCTCCCCGCCGACGCGCACCCGGCAGGCCCCGCACATGCCGATGCCGTCGAGCATGATGGAATTGAGGCTGACCAGGCAGGGGACGGAAAACCGCGCGGCGACGTCCGAGACGGCGGCCATCATGGGCACCGGCCCCACGGCCAGCACCTCGGCCGTCTCCTTGCCGGACTCCTCCAGCAGGTCCGTGAGCAGGTCCGTCACCAGGCCCCGCCGGCCGTGCGAGCCGTCGTTGGTGGAAACGAGCACCTCGTCGCACACGTCGCCGAGCTCCGCCTCGAAAAGCAGCAGGTCCTTGCAGCGCGCGCCGATCACCCCGACCACCCGGTTGCCGGCCAGGTGGTGGCCCTTGGCGATGTGGTGCATGGCGGCGATGCCCGTGCCGCCGCCGACGCAGACCACCGTGCCGTCGTGGGGCCGGATGTCGGTGGGCTTGCCCAGGGGGCCGCACAGGTCGAGGATGGCCTGGCCGGCTTCCAGGCTTTCGAGCTGGGCCGTGGTCTTGCCGAGGACCAGGTAGACCAGGGTGATGGTGCCGGCGTCGGCGTCGGCGTCGGCGATGGTCAGCGGGATGCGCTCCCCCTGGGGGTGCACCCGCAGGATGACGAAATTGCCGGGGCGGGCCTTGGCCGCGATGTGCGGCGCCTCGATGACGAGTTCGCTGGTCTGGCCCGGGATGAGCCGACGTTTGCGCAGGATCGTGTTGGTCATGGAAAGCGTGCTCCTTGGCGATGGCGGGAAGCCCTCCCGCGGGGGGCCGTCAGCGCGGCTTGCGCCTGGCGGCGAGCCTGTTGAGCCCGGCGATGAAGCCGTCCGGATCGTCCACCTCGCGAAGCGACAGAAGCCTGCCGAGGCTCAAGGCGTAGTCTCCGGAACAGGAGTAGGGCGAAACGCCCTTGGCGATGCAGTAGGCCACGACGCCGGGGATGTTCAAAATGGCCTCGGCCGGAGTATGCCTGGTGATCATCGCGAGTCTCCTTGCCCTTTGCGCGCCGGGGCGGCCGTCGTGCCACGGCCGCCCCGGCGGGTAGCCGTTCAGTACAAGCCGATCTTGTCCTCGGACAGGCTGATGAAGATGTTTTTGCTCTGCGTGTAGTGGTCGAGCATCATGCGGTGGTTTTCACGGCCGATGCCGGACTTCTTGTAGCCGCCGAAAGGGGCGTGGGCGGGCAGGATGTTGTAGGTGTTGACCCACATGCGCCCGGTCTCCACGCTGCGGGCCACGCGCATGGCCCGGTTGATGTCCTTGGTCCAGACCGCGCCGCCCAGGCCGTACTCGTTGTCGTTGGCCTGGGCCACGACCTCGTCCTCGTCCTTGAACTTGATGGCGCACACCACCGGTCCGAAGATCTCCTCCCGGGCCACGCGCATGTCGTTGGTCACGTCGGTGAGCAGCGTGGGCCGCATGAACGCGCCCTTGCCGAGCTTGCCGTTGATGCGCTCGCCGCCCACGGCCACCTTGGCCCCCTCGTCCTTGCCCACCTGGACGTAGGCCAGGATCTTCTCCAACTGGCGTTCGTTGATCTGGGAGCCCATCTGCGTGTCCGCCTCCCAGGGCAGGCCGACCTTGATGTCGGCGAAGGCCTTGACCGCCTCTTCCACGAAGGCGTCGTAGATGTCCTCGTGGATGAACGCCCGGGAGCCGGCGCAGCAGACCTGGCCCTGGTTGAGCAGGATGCCGAGCTGCAGGCCCTCGATGGCCTTTTCCCAGGGGGCGTCCGGGAAGAAGATGTTGGCCGACTTGCCGCCGAGTTCCAGCGTGCCGGGGATGAGCCGCTTGGCCGCGGATTCGGCCACGGTGTAGCCGACCTCGGTGGAGCCGGTGAAGGCCAGCTTGGTGAAGCCGCCGTGCTCGAGCATGGCGTTGCCGGAAAGGGAGCCCTTGCCGGTGATGACGTTGACCACGCCGGCCGGCAGGACTTGCGCCATGAGCTTGGTCAACTCCAGCAGCGACAGCGGCGTCTCGATGGAGGGCTTGATGACCACGCAGTTGCCCGAGGCCAGGGCCGGCGAGATCTTCCAGGCGGCCATGAGCAGGGGGAAGTTCCAGGGGATGATCTGGCCCACCACGCCGATGGGCTCGCGCAGGATGATGCTCATGGTCTGGTCGTCGATCATGGCCGCCCGGCCTTCCTCGGTGCGCACCACCGAGGCGAAGTAGCGGAAATGGTCCGAGGACAGCGGCACGTCGATGTTCATGGTCTCGCGCAGGGGCTTGCCGTTGTCGCAGGTCTCGACCATGGCCAGGTGCTCGGCGTTGGCGTCGATGAGGTCCGCGATCTTGTTGAGGATGGCGGCGCGCTCCTGGGGGCTGGTCTTCTTCCAGGCCGGAAAGGCCGCCCAGGCGGCGTCCACGGCCCTGTCCACGTCGTCGCCGCAGGCGTTGGTGCAGGTGGCCAGGACCTCCCCGTTGGCGGGGTTGGTGGTGGTGAAGGTCTTGCCGCAACTGCTGTCGACCCATCTCCCGTCGATGAAGAGCTTGTAGAACTCGTCGAGGCGCGGTTTCATGCGGGTACTCCTTTGCGGTTTTGGCGGCGCGGGCAAAAACGAAGCCCCCGCCGCGGATGTGGCGCCAAGGGACGGCGAACGGGGCGCGAAGCCCGCCGCCGGACGAACCGGAAGGTCCCGGCGTCAGGCGACGCCGGGAAAGGGGAGCGGGGGATCGGGGCCGGTCGGCCGGCGGCGCGGCCGTCCCGCCGACGGATGCGGCAAGACCATGCGTTCCTCCTCGTCGCCCAAGGCGTCCCCTGCCTGTTCGTCTGCCCGGCTTGGGCCTGGCCAAGACGGGTGGGGACGCCGGGCAGACCTATGCTAAGAAAAGCAACTATCGGTCCAAACCTGGAAGGCGTGTGATTCTGGAGTGTTGGGGATGCGGCCCCGGTTGCGAAGCCGGGAAGCCGGGGAGGAGGGAACCGGGAGGGCCCGCGACGGAACGCGGCAGGGCGTTTTTCTGTTATGTCTAATTAAGCATAACAGAGGGTTAGGGCCATGCGTAAAAGTTACCCTCTTCTAGGGCTTTTTGGGTCAGAAGTCACCATCAATGTGTAACAATTTGCAATAGCATGTCGGCCTGTCTTTTGTCGTTTTGAGTTTATATTATGTTTATCAGTGTGTTATGAGAAAGCAGAATTCGTCCGTGCGCGGCGACGCAAGCCCTGCCCGGAGCAGGGCTTGCGTTCCGGGCGGGCTAGTCCCGCATGCTTCGGATGAGCTCGTTGAGTTCGCCGACCATCCTGGACAGGTTGGCCACGGCCTGGGCCGACTGGACCATGTTGTCCGCCGTCTGCGAGGCGATGGCGCTGGCTTCCTCGGCCGAGCGGGCGATCTGTTCGCTGGCCGCGGACTGCTCCTCGGCCGCGGCGGCGATGGACAGGATCTCCGCCGCGCTCTGGCCGGAGATGCGCACGATTTCCCCCAGGACCTCGCCGGACTCGGTGGACAGCGCGCCGGTGCGGGACACCAGCGCCCCGGACTCGGCCATCTGGTCCAGGGCCTTGGCGATGGAGGCCTGGATGTCCGCGATGTTGGCCCCCACGTCCTGGGTCGCGCCCATGGTTTTTTCCGCCAGCTTTCGCACCTCGTCGGCCACGACCGCGAAGCCCCGGCCGGCCTCGCCGGCCCGGGCCGCCTCGATGGCGGCGTTTAAGGCCAGCAGGTTCGTCTGGTCGGCGATGTCCTCGATGATCTGCAAAATGGAGCCGATGCCCACGGCCTTGCGGCTTAAGTGCTCGATCTGCTGCTTCATGAGCTCGGAGTGGGACTCGACCTGCCGGCAGGCTTGGGTGGAGTGGCCGACGGCCTGTTCGCCCGCGCCGGCCTTGTCCCGGGCCTCGCCGGCGTTTCGGGCGGCGTTGCCGGCGTTTTGGGCCACGTCGCCGATGGAGGCCTTGAGGTTCACGATGGCCAGGGCGGCCTCGCTCAGGCGCTCCTTCTGGTTCTCGGCCCCCCGGCTGGACTCTTCCACCTGGGCCGAGAGCTGTTCCGAGGCCACGGACAGGCGCATGGAGATGGTCTCGGCCACTTCCGCCGCCTTGGCCATGGCGTCCCGCTGGGCCTCGATCCGGCTTTTCTGGCCGAGCACCTCGGTCAGGTCCACCAGGGTGACGATGACGCCGATGCGCCGGCCGTCGAGGTCGCGGATGGGCGCGGCGTCGAGGGAGACGACCAGGGACCGGCCGTCGTGCAGGAGCAGCTCCGTTTCCAGGGATTCGACGATCTTGTCCTCCTCGGCGGCCAGGACGTCCGCCAGGGCCGCGCCGCCTGCGCCGCCGAAGAGCTGTCCCGCCGGCAGGCCCACGAACGCCTCGGGCTGGCCGACCCGCCCGAGAACCCGCAGCATCTGGCGGTTGACGAAAAGCAGCTCCCCCGCCGTGCCCACCACGCAGGCCGGCATGGCGAAGCCGCGCAGCACGCCGTCGGCGAAGCCCAGGCGCAGCTTGAGCTCGTGGGTCATCTTCCGGATGTCCTCGGCCAGTTCGCGCAGCTCGAAGCGGAAGCGGCCGTCCAGGGAGGCGTTGTAGTCCCCGCCGGCCACGGCGGCGCTGAAGGCCATGATCGAGCGCAGGGGCGCGAGCACCCCCCAGCGCACCAGGCACACGATGGCGGCCATGAGCGCGGCATAGGCGGCCAGGCCGATGACCAGCAGCACCGTGCGCTGCCGCACGGCCAGGGCCGCCAGCTCGTCCTCTTCGGCCGTGATGCAGATGATCCAGCCGTTTCGGGCCACATTGTCGTAGACCTGCACCTTGTCGTGTCCCTCGAAGGCGTAGCGGTAGACGCCCTGCCTCTTGGCGAAGGCCTCCTGCACGTTGGCCTTGTCGCTGCGGTCGTCGAGCATGAGCTTGGCCTGCGGGTGGGCGATGAGCCGCTTGCGGGCGTCGAAGAGAAAGGCGTACCCCGACTGCCCGACCTTGATGGGCGTGATGTACCTGGCCCGGAAACGGTCCCAGTCGATGCCCGCGAGCACCGCGCCGAGGACCTTGCCCGAGTCCGGGTCGCGCACCGGCGCGGCCACGGCCAGGACGTAGTCGCCGGTGAGGGGGGAGCGCTCGACCTCTTCGCCGATGCAGTCCCGCCCGGCCAGGGCCTCCTTGAGGCAGCCGCTCCCGGGCAGCCCCTTGCCCGCGGGGGCCTTGCCCTTGACGGCGACGGCCACGGGCGTGCCCGCGCCGTCGAGGACGACCAGGGAGTCCAGGCCGGCGTGGACCTTGAACTGGCCGGCCACGAAGGCGTCGAGGGCGGCGGGTTTGCCCGACAGGGCGGCCACGACCCGATCCTCCATGGCCAGGGATCTGGTCAGGGCCAGGTTGGCGTCCAGAAGCTCGTTGATGTTCTCGATGACGTTGCGGCAGTCTCCGGCCATGTTTTGGGTCTGGACGGCGACCATGTCTTCATAGGACGTGTGGGAGACGTACAGGACCAGGGAGAGGACGGCCGCGATCAACACGAGGCTCAGCAGCAAGGTCATGACGCTGTTGATGCTGCGCAGCAACGGCTTTTTCATACTTCCTCCAGGCGTTGCGGTGCAAGGGACGCAGTCCGGCCGACCTTCCGTTCCCGATGCTCCGCGCCGTGCCTTGCAAGGAAGGAACGGCGCGGGCCTGCCGTTGCGGCCACTCCACGGCGTCCAGCCGTTTAGCAACTCCTGTTCCACGCCCTCCCGCCGATGACGCGTCGTGCCCGCCCGGCGGGAGGCTCCGCCCCCTCGATCTGCGCCCCTGCTTCCTCCCGGCGCGGTCCGGTCCCCCGCTTCCGGCCGGTCGCCGCCCCTCGCTGCGGCCGGGGCCGACCCGGAACGGCCGCGGGGCTGCGGCCGGGGCGGCGACGGTCG
This sequence comes from Pseudomonadota bacterium, assembly GCA_023390395.1. GTDB lineage: Bacteria > Desulfobacterota > Desulfovibrionia > Desulfovibrionales > Desulfovibrionaceae > Solidesulfovibrio. Next base: position 9,837 of record JAEWCY010000072.1, read on the forward strand.
GCCCAATATTGGTTCTTCCGTCGTTTGCGGCCGGGCCGGGGCGGCCGTGGCCGCGGCGGTGCGGCCGTTTTCCCTGCCGGGACCGCCGGCCCAATAGTGGTCCGTCTGCCCAATAATGGTTTCCGCGCTTGTCGCGAGGCCTGACGCTTTTGACAAATAATGTTTTATTTCAGGATATTAAAGAAGCGTTTCGGAAGGCATGCCTGTTGCTAAGGAGGGAGGCGCTTCCTTCACGAAAGCGCTTGACGGACACACGCCCCACGACCGTGCGACCGTAGGCACCCAGGGCCCCGCTTGGACGGAAGCGGGGCCCTTCTTTTTGGGGATCGCGGGCGGGAAGGAAGAGGCTAGAAGCCGGCGAGGGAACCCGCCAGCAGGGCCGCGCCGGAAAAGAAGAGCAGCATGAGGACCAGCCGCCTGAAAAGGCATTCGCTCATGCGCTCGCAGACCCGCACCCCGATCCAGGCCGAGACCAGCACCGCCGGCAGCATCAGGCCGAAGGCCTCGAAGGTGGACCGGGTCAGCTTGCCGGCCACGGCGTAGCCCAGGAAGGTGACGACCTGGATGGCCAGGATGTAGGACTGGACCACGGAGCGCTGCACGTCCTTGTCCCAGCCGCGCACCATGCACCACAGCACGGGCGCCGGGCCGTTGAGCCCGGCCAGGCCGCCCATGACCCCGCCGACGAAGCCGGCCGCGCCGTCGGCCAGCCCCCCTCCGAACCGCACCCCCTCCCGGGCCCGGGCCAGCAGCAGGTAGGCGCTGTAGGCCACGAGCACCACGCCCACCGCCGCCTTGAAGACCCGGATGTCCATGATGCCGAGCAGCATGACCCCGCAGGGCACCCCGGCCACGCCGCCGACCAGGAACGGCCGCAGGCGGGGCCAGTCCAGGCGGCCCCAGATGGCCGAAAGCGAGGTGGCCTGGGTGACGATGGAACCGAAGACGACCATGGGACCGAGCAGCAGCGGGTCGAGCCGCCAGGCCCAGAAGGAGAGGGCCACCAGCCCGAAGGCGAAGCCCGAGACCCCGGACACGAACGCGCCGGCCAGGGAGCCGGCGAGGATGGCCAATACGGCGCCGAGACTCATGCGGGCCTCACGAGGCGTCGCCGCGCCGCGACAGGACGGACACGCCGGCCTCGGCCTCCAGGGCGCGCAGGCGCGCGACCAGGGCCTGGGGCAGCTCCACGCCCTCCCGGGCCGCCCGCGCGGCCCGGGCATGGCCCCGTTCCCCGGGCAGGCGCACGTCGGGGCCGGCGCGCCGCATGTCGGCCACGAGCCGGCCGACCTCGGCCAGGAACCGTTCCCGGCCGCAGAAAAAGGCCGGGTCCAGGGCCAGGAACAGGAAGCCGGCGGTGCAGGGCGTTTCGGCGTCGAGGGTGCCCTCGACCCGAAGCCCCGTGGCCGCGCCGGAAAGCGCGCCGCTTAAGATGTCCACCATGAGGGCCAGACCCGTGCCCTTGAAGCCGAAGGCTCCCCCGAGCGGCAGCAGAAAGCCCGCCAGGGCCTCGTCGGGGTCGGTGGTCATGTGGCCGTCCGGGCCGGCGGCGATGTCCGGGGGCAGCGGCTCTCCTCGCAGCTTGCGGGACAGGATGAGCCCCCGGGCCGCGGCCGTGGTGGCCATGTCCAGGCTGAGAGGAACGCCGTCCGGCTCGCCGGTGGGGCAGGAAAAGGAGATGGGGTTGGTGCCGAGGACCTTGCTGCGCCCGCCGAAGGGGCCGGCCGCGGGCTGGGTGTTGCAAAGGACCAGGCCCACCAGGCCCTCGGCCGCGGCCATGTCCGCGTAATAACCGCCGAAGCCGAAGTGGGGCAGGCCCGAGGCCGAGGCCAGGCACAGCCCGTCGGACTTGGCCCAGGACACCACCGCGTTCATGGTCAGCCGGGCGGCGTAGGGGCCGGGGGCCTGCCTGCCGCTCACGCGCAGGCAGCAGCGGGAGGCGAAGTCGATGGACGGCTCGGCCGCCGGGGCGATGGCTCCGGAGGCGATGCCGGCCACGATGCCGGGCAGGCGCAGCAGGCCGTGGGAGGAGAATCCCCGGGCTTCGGCCGCGACCAGGACGTCCATGACCGAGGCCGCGGCCACGGACGGGACGCCGTGGGCCGCGAGCACGGCCTGCCCGGCTTCGGACAGCAGACGCAGAGGGTAGGGCATGCGTGTTTCCTTTAGGATTTCCGCCGGGGCCGTTCGGGGTCGGCGGGAGTGGGACAGGTCGGGACGCCGGACAGCCCGGCCCGGCTCAAAAGGCGCAGCCGGAGCCGGATGGCGTTGATGCGTTGTCCGTAGGCGCTCGCGCCCGGCTGGGGGCGGCTCGCCGGGAGCGCGGCCTGGCCGCGCGAGAAGGTGAGCCGGGCCAGGCCGATGTCCACGAAGCCGCTGATGTCTTCGGAGGAAAGCAGGCTGGCGTCGTGCAGGGACAGGTCGCAGACCAGGCGGCTTCGCAGCGTGGCCAGGCGGCGGCGCTCCTGGCCCGAGGTCGCGTGGTCGCTCGAGGGCAGGGCGATGGACAGTCCGGCCACGGCGGTGTCGACGACGAAGCGCTCGGCATAATCGTAGTAGAGGCAGCGTCCGTGGTCGTCCCGGCCGAAGTCGCCGAAGGCGCCGATCTCTCCCCAGACGCGGCAGGCGCTCCCGCCGGCCAGGCGCACGGCCTCGGTGGTCAGGGAGACGTTTCGCTCGAAAGGCAGGGCCGAACCGTCGAAGTCGATGGCGGCGCAGCCGAGCCCCAGGGCGGCTTCGACCCCGTCCAGGCTCCGGACGCCCGTGTACACGACCGTCGTCGGCACGGTGGCCTGATGCGCCAGCTCGAACACGATCCGGCGCACGGCGGGCAGGGGAGGCCGGCCGGCCTGGTCCGGCCCGAGGCACAGGGCCACGGGCGTTCCTTCGGCCTCGGCCGCGGCGACCACCAGTTCGGCGGACAACGGGGAATCCACGCAAAACCCCCCCAGGCACCGGCCTTGTCCGGGCCAGGAGCCGCCCGGCATGCCGTCATTGCGACCGCTCATCGCTTTCTCCTCCCTGCCCGGGGCCATGGCCCCGGCTGTGGGCCTGTGTCGCGTCCTCGAAAGCCATGCGCCTGCGCTTTGAATGGAATACGCCGTGATGGATCGTTTTTCTAAAAAGCGTCGCCGTGTCTTGCGGAGACGGCGCGCTCGCCGCAATAGTCCCGAAGCGCCAATCCGTGCTTGCGCAGCCTGTACTGGAGGGTGGACTTGGGCATGCCGAGGACGGCGGCGGCCCCTTGCTTGCCGCTGAGCCTGCCCTTGGTCAAGGTCAGGACCCTGATCAGGTGGGCCCGTTCGACCTCGGCCATGGTCATGTGCCCGGCCGAACAGGGGGGGTCGGACTGCTTGACGTTGAGCAGGGGCTCGATGTTGCGTCGGCTCACGTTCTTGCCGCTGTAGATGATGATCAGGCGGTTGATGATGTTGCGCAGCTCCCGGACGTTGCCGGGCCAGGGATGGCGACGCAGGAGCACCAGCACCTCGGCCGAGAGGACGGGCGGGGCGCGGTGCAGCGCCCGGGACTGGGCCTCGACCAGGCGGCGCACCAGGGGCACGATCTCCTCGGCGCGTTCGCGAAGCGGCGGAATGTTGAAGGAGACCGTGTTGAGCCGGTAGTACAGGTCGGAGCGGAAATGCTTGGTCTGGATGGCCTGCTCCAGCTCGCTGTTGGTGGCGGCCAGGACCCGGAAGTCCACGTTGAGGGACTGGCTCTCGCCCACGCGCTCGAAGCGCCGGTCCTGGAGGACGTGCAGCAGCTTGGCTTGCAGCTGCATGGGCAGCTCGCCGATCTCGTCGAGGAACAGGGTGCCGCCGTTCGCCATCTCGAAGCGGCCCACGCGCTTGGCGTTGGCCCCGGTGAAGGCCCCCTTGGCGTGGCCGAAGAGCTCGCTTTCGAACAGGCTCGGCGACAGGGCCGGGCAGTTGACCTTGACGAACATGGCGTTGCCGCGCCGGCTGCGGTGATGGATGTAGCGGGCGATGTAGTCCTTGCCCGTGCCCGTCTCGCCGGTGAGCAGCACGCTGACGTCGCTGTCGGCCACGATGTCCACCTGGCGCATGATCTCGCCCATGACCGGGCTCGAGTAGTAGAAATTGTTCGGGTCGTACTGGGGGTCCACGTCGCGCAGCAGGTAGTCGCGCTGCTGCTCCAGGTCGGCGTTGAGGGCCACCAGCCGCGAGTGGGAGAGCATGTTGTCCACGGCCAGGGCGACCTGGCCCGAAAGCTCGGTCAGAAAGCCGGCCAGCTCCGCGAGGTTGGCCGGCTTTTTCCGGAAGGAGAAGTTGATGGAGCCCACGGGCGCGTTGCGCACGATCAGGGGAAAGGCCATGGTCGCGGTCAGACCCTCGGCCATCATCTGGCGGACGGTGTGCCAGTGCCGGTACTCGGCCATGTCCGGGATGAGCAGCGGCCGCAGGGTGGTGATGACCGAGCGGGCCACCGGCCCCTTGTCGATGGAGCGCGAGCTGCCGTCCATGCTCTTGACCGCGATGCCGTCGGCGGCGGCGAACCAGTTGAGCACGTTGTTTTCCGGGTCGTAGATGCTGATGCTGAAGCGGTCGTAGTCGACGATGCGCCGCAATTCCCGGGTGAGCCCCAAAAAGAGCTTCTCTCTGGTGTTCTGGTTGACGATGGAATTGTTGACGTCGAGCAGGAGCTTGTAGCGCGTCTCCGAGTCCCAGGTCGCGTTCTTCGGCTCCGCGTCCAGGAGTTCTTGCGCGCCGTCGCCGTTTGAAGAGATGTCTTTGTGCGCCATGGATTTCCCCGGCAGAAATTCACGATCATATCTTCTTCAAAAAAAGCCTACACTGCAAGGTCGTTAGAGGCAACTCGCCCGGGTGGCCTCCCTGTCTCCGCCGGCGTGGCCATCCCGTTTCCCCTCTGCCTTCTGCATGATCCGTGCCCTCGCTTTCCGGCCCGGCTTCGCCGTCGGCCGGAAAGCCTCTCCCCGCCCCCGGGGCCGAAAAAAAAGAACCGGCCGCGTCGTAAAAAAAGCCCTTCCGGTCCTTTTCCCCGGCCGCGCCGACGCAACCGCGCCCAGGGGCCCAACTGTGGGCCGTCGGGTCCCGCTTGGCGGCGTTTCCTTTCCGGCAAGCAAGGAAAGCGGCCGTCGCCCGTCTTTCCGGCGTTTTCCGGCGGCGGACCAATATTGGGTCGGTGGCCGGATATTGAATCGTTGCGTCGGCCGCAAGACCTGTCCTCGATAATTAATCTTGTAATATCGGCATGTTGACTTTGACATGTCCGGGCATGCCATTTGCTAAACGCCAAATCGCCGGTGCAACGACGCAGGACAGTGGGGAAATCCCCAAGATGGACGAACGCCAATGGAAGGAACAGCCATGGTCCAGAAGGTAACGGCGGATTTACTGATCATCGGAATGGGGGCGGCGTCAATGAATTGCGCCATTTATGCCCACGACATGAACCCTAATCTCGACATCATCATCGTCACAAAAGCCATCGCCGGCAAGGGCGGTTGCAGCCGCATGGTCCAGGGCGGCTTCAATGTCGTCCTGAATCCCGAGGATTCGCACGAAAAGCACTTCATGGATACCCTCAAGGGGGGACAGTACATCAACGACCAGGACCTGGCCCTGACCCTGGTCGAGCAGGCCACGCCCACGGTCAAGGAGCTGGAGACCGTGTCCGGCTGCTTTTTCGACCGCAACCCCGACGGCACCATCCACCAGAAGCCCTTCGCCGGCCAGTCCTTCGACCGCACGGTGCACAAGGGCGACCTGACCGGCATCGAGATCGTCAGCCGCATGGCCGAGCAGGTCATGAAGCGGCGCATCCGGGTGCTGGAGGAGGTGCGGGCCCTGGAGCTCCTGCTCGACGCCTCCGGCCAGGTGGTCACGGGCGCGCTTTTGCTCGACATCCGGCGGGGCGAGTTCCTGGTGGCCGAGGCCGCCGCCACCATGGTCGGCACCGGCGGCGGGCCCACCCATTACCGCTTCCACGCCCCCGGCCCGGAGAAGACCGTGGACGGCCTGGGCATGCTCTACCGGGCCGGGGCCCTCATGAAGGACATGGAGATGCTCCAGTTCCACCCCACCGGCCTCATCGTGCCGGGCAGCGTGGTGGCCGGGGCGCTCCTGGAGGAAGGCCTGCGCGGGGCCGGAGCCTACCTCTTCAACGGCAAGGGCGAGCGCTACATGCTGCAATACGCCCCCGACGTGGCCGAGCGGGCCACCCGGGACGTGGTCAGCCGCTCCTCCTACCTGGAGATGATGCACGACCGCGCCTGCCCCGAAGGCGGCGTGCACATCGACGCCTCCCACCTGGGCGCGGACTTCGTGCTGCGAAACTTCCCGGGCATGGCCGAGCGCTGCCGCCAGTTCCACTACGACCTGGCCCGGGCCCCGGTGCCGGTCTCGCCCTCGGCCCACTTCTTCATGGGCGGCGCGGTCATCGACACCGGCTGCCGGGCCTCCCTGGAAAAGCTGTTCGTGGCCGGCGAGGACGCCGGCGGCGTGCACGGGGCCAACCGCCTGGGCGGCAACGGCATCTGCGACTCCTGCGTCTACGGCCGGCAAGCCGGCAAGTCCGTGGGCGCGTTCCTGACCGGAAGCGAGCTTGCCCGCAAGGAGACCCGGCGCGGCCAGGTCGAGGAGCTCGTGGACCGGCTCACCCGGCCGCTGGTGCGCGACAAGGGCGTCAATCCCTTCGAGGTGCGCCGGGAGCTCCAGGAACTCAACTGGAACAAGGTCGGCGTGGCCCGCAACGCCGAGGACCTGGACGCCGCCGCGACGGAGATCGAGCGCCTGGCCGAAGCCGTGGACGCGCTTCGGGTCACTGGCGGGCGGCCCTACAACATGATGTTCGCCGTCGCCCTGGATCTGCGCAGCATGATCGACGTGTCCCGCATGGTGGCCGCCTCGGCCAGGCAGCGCGACGAGACGCGCGGAGCCCACTTCCGCACCGATTTCCCCAAGCAGCGCGACGACTATGGCCTCTTCAACATCCTCCTGCGCCGCGGAGACGACGGTCTGCCCCGGATGGAGAAGACGGCCGTGGCCTTCAAGCACAAGTCGGTGGAAGCGTGCCAGAGCTACAAGAAATAAGGACGGAAGGCCGAGGCTTTCTGCGTCTGGAATCCAAAGGAGAAAGGCAAATGGAACGGAACGTGTCGATCGAATGCCGCAAGCCGTTGCAATGGGGCGAGCTGGATCCCGGCCGCCGCGAGAATACGAAAATCGGCATGTGGGCCTGGCTGTGGCAGCGCATCTCGGCCCTGGCCATCATCGTGTTCCTGGCCCTGCACATGACCCTGACCTACAAGCCGTTCGTCCAGCTGCTGCTGCTGCTCGCCGTCGCCTTCCACGCCACTCTGGGCCTGCGGGTCATCCTGCTCGACTTCAACCTGGTCGACGTCAAATACCAGCGCGCCCTCGTCTGGGGGCTGGCCGGCCTTGGCCTCGTGGTCATGGGCATCATCTGGTTTGCGACCTACTAGCGGGGGACGGCCATGAGCGTAAGAACCGTGCGCATCTTCCGCTACGACCCCGAAAAGGGCGGCAGCGGACACTTCGACACCTTTTCCCTGCAAATCGAAAACGAAACAACCACCACCATCCTGGACGTGCTGCTGCGCGTGCAGCGCGAGCAGGACCCGAGCCTGGCCTTCCGCTACGCCTGTCGCGTGAACATGTGCGGCTCCTGCGGCATGGTCATAAACGGCGTGGAGGGCCTGGCCTGCAAGACCAACGTCTCCCAGTTCCCGCCGGGCAAGGAGATCACCATCCGGCCGCTCAACCACTTCCCGGTCGTCAAGGACCTGGTGGTGGACATGGAGGCCTTCTTCAAGAAGTTCGAGGAGACGTTGCCCTTCTTCGAGCCGAAGGCGGCGGCCGCCGAGCCGGCCCAGATCCGGCCGGACTCCAGGGAGCGCCAGGACATCGGCCTGTCCACGGAGTGCATCGCCTGCGGCTGCTGCGTGTCAAGCTGCACCATGTGCCGCCACCACGAGGGCTACGCCGGCCCGGCCGCCCTCAATAGGGCCTTCACCCTGCTGGCCGACAGCCGCGACGCCCTGTTCGAGCCGCGCCTCGTGCGGGCGCTCGCCTCCTGCTACAGCTGCCGCACCGAGTTCAACTGCACCGAGGTCTGTCCCAAAAACATCAGCGGCACCCGGGCCATCAAGTACATCCAGCGCCTGGCCCTCAAGCACGCCCGCAGCGAGCCGAAGCCCGCGCCAAGCCTTAGGGAGCACGAAGCCGCGCCGCCGGCGGCCAAGCAAGCCCCACCGGCGACGGCCCAGGCCGCCCCCGAGGCCTCTTGCTGCGCCGCCCCGGCCGTGGACCGCCGGACCTTCCTGCGCCAGGTGGGCGTGGGCGTGATCGGCCTCGGCACGGCCCTGGTCCTCGGCGGCATCGCCACGGGCGTGGCCGTGGGCCCGACCCTGGCCAAGAGCCAAAAGCAGTGGGCGCCGCTTGGCAAGCTGTCGGAGATCCCCAAGGGCGAGATCACCACGCTCATGCTGCGCTACGAGCTCAAGACCGGCCCCTACACGCAGCCGGTCGCCGCGCCGGTCCTCGTCTCCCGCCTCGGGGAGAGCCTCGTCTGCTTCAAGTCGAGCTGCACGCACCTCGGCTGCATCGTGCGCTGGGACGCCCTGTCGGGCCGGTTCCTGTGCGCCTGCCACGGCGGCACCTTCGACCGCGACGGCAACGTCGTGGCCGGCCCGCCGCCGCGGCCCCTGGACCGCTACGCCTTCCGCCTGGAGGGCGATCAACTCTTCGTGGAGGTGGGCTGAAATGTTGCGCACCGTGCTTGACCGCATCGGCTGGAACGAGCGCCTGCGCCCGTTTCTGTACAAGGAACTGCCGGCCGGCACGGGCTGGTCGGCCACGCTCGGCAGCCTGTGCGCCCTGCTGTTCCTGGTCCTGGTCGTCTCCGGGGCCTTCCTGGCCATGTACTACAACCCGTCCCCGGACAAGGCCTACCAGACCGTGGACTTCATCATGCGCGACGTGCCCATGGGGGCGCTTTTGCGCGGCATCCACCACTGGGGGGCCGGGGCCATGGTCCTGGCCGTGTGCCTGCACCTCGCGCACTGCTTCTTCTCCGGCTCCTACAAGGCCCCGCGCGAGGGGACCTGGATCGTGGGCGTATGCCTGCTGCTGGTCACCCTGGGTCTGGGCTTCACCGGCTACCTCCTGCCCTGGGACATGAAGGCCTACTGGGCCACGGTGGTCAGCTCCAACATCCCCAGGGACATTCCGGTGGTGGGCGACGTCCTCACCCGGGCGCTGCTTGGCGGCGAGGTCGTGTCGGGCCTGACGCTGACGCGCTTCTACGCCATCCACACCCTGTTCCTGCCGGCCGTATTGGCCGTGCTCGTCGTGGCCCACATCTACCTGATCCGCCTGCACGGCATGGCCGAGCACCCGGGCGCGGCCAAGGCCCCGGCGAAGGCCGCGCCGTACCGCTTCTATCCCGAGCACACCTTCCGCAGCGCCCTGGTGTTCGCCGGGGTGTTCTGCGTCATCCTTCTCCTGTCCGTGTGCAGCGGGGTGGTCAAGGAGGAGATCGCCGGCACCCTCATCGAGTCCTACCTGCCGCGTCCCGAGTGGTACTACATGTGGCTGTTCCAGCTCCTGACCTACTTCTCCGGGGCCTGGGAGGTCGTGGGCAGCCTGGCCGTGCCGTTTCTCGGCGTCACGCTCCTGTTCGTCACGCCGTTTCTCGGCAAGGGCCGGCTGCGGGGCCTGGCCAACCAGCCCCTGTGCACCGGGGTCGGCGTCACCTGCGTCATCGCCATCGTCTACCTGACGCTCATGGGCTTCGAGGGCGTGCGCCCCTACGGCAAGGTCATCCCCGTGCCCGACCGCGCGCTGACCGCGTCCGAGAAGCGGGGCCTTTTCCTCTACGCCGACCGGGAGTGCGCCTACTGCCACCAGATCGACGGCAAGGGCGGCCACAGGACCGGCCCGGACATGGCCAACATGACGGCCAAGCACCGGACCCAGGCCTCCCTGGCCGACTACGTCAAGAACCCGCAGGCCGTGAGCGCCACGTCCATCATGCCCAAATACGACCTGCCCGAGGCCGATCTCCGGGCGCTGGCCGATTTCATCCTGGCCCTGGACTTTGGCAAGCACCCGGTCCGGCTCCTCAGCGGCCAGGACGTCCTCAAAAACGGCTCCGGACAGGTGGGAGCCGGCAACGGTCAAAACGGGGCCCACAAACCCGTCGCGATGAATTCCCAACAATAAAGGAGGCTACGAGGGATGCGTCAGTTCGATTATTCCATCGTGGAAGAGGCGGCCAAGCAGCTCTACATCCGGGCGCTGTGCGACCTGCCCCCCGACGTGCGCCAGGCCCTGCGCAAGGCCCAGGCCCGGGAGACCAATCCCACGGCCAAGGCGGTCTTCGAGGCCATGTTCAAGGCCATCGACATCGCGGACCGGGAAAAGACCCTGATCTGCCAGGATACGGGCCTGCCCATCTACAAGGTCAAGATCGGCTCGGGATTCGCCTGGGACGGCTTCGCCATCAAGTCCCGGCTCCACGAAGGGGCCAAGCGGGCCACCCAGGAATTCCCCTTCCGCAGCAGTTCCACCCACCCGCTGACCCGGGTCAATCCCCAGACCTCGGTGGGGCCGGGCCTGCCGGTCATCTACTTCGACTTCGCCGGGGACACGGACACCCTGGACATCCTCATGGCTCCCAAGGGGTCGGGCTCGGAGAACATGAGCCGCATGCAGATGTTCTACCCGGCCCACGGCATCAAGGCCCTCAAGAAGTTCGTGCTGGACACGGTGGTGGAGTCCGGGGCCAACCCCTGCCCCCCGGGCGTCATCGGCGTCGGCATCGGCGGCACGGCGGACCTGGTCATGAAGCTGGCCAAGGACGCCATCATGCGCCCGGTGGGCAGCCGCAACCCCGACCCGCAGGTGGCGGCCATGGAGGAGGAGCTGGAGGAGGCCATAAACGCCACCGGCCGCGGCCCCATGGGCCTTGGCGGCGACGTCTCCACCCTCGGCGTGCACATCGAGACCGCCTACACCCACATCACCCAGAACCCCGTGGCCGTGAACACCCAGTGCTGGCCGGCCCGCCGCTCCAGGGCCGTCATCCGCCCCGACGGCGCCGTCGAGTACGGCTACTAAAGGAGGACCACGCCATGGCGACATTCCACCTCAATTCCCCGTTTTCCGAGGAAGACATCCGGCAGTTGCGGGCCGGGGACATCGTCACCTTCGACGGCCTGCTCTTCGGCATCCGCGACCTGACCCAGATCTACATGTTCGACCAGGGCCATGAGCCGCCCGTGAGCCTGGCCGGCGCGCCCTGCATCCACACCGCCCCGAGCCTGCGCAAGGTGGACGGGCGCTGGGAGAAGATCTGCGTCGGCACCACCACCAGCACGCGCATGGAGCGCTTCTCGCCGGAGCTTATCGGCCGGTACGGCGTGCGCGCCATCATCGGCAAGGGCGGGCTCCTCGAGGGCAGCCTGAAGGCGATGCAAAAGCACGGCGCGGTCTACCTGGCCATCGTCGGCGGGGCGGCGGCCCTGGAGACCCAGCAGATCGAGGCGATCGAGGAGGTCTACTGGGAGCATCTCCACCCCGAGGCCCTCTACCGGTTCCGGGTCAAGAACTTCGGCCCCCTGACCGTGGCCATGGATAGCCATGGCCGCAACCTCTACGAAGAGGTCAAGGTCGAGGCCCTCACGCGTCTTCCCGGGATCTACGAAAAACTCGGCGTGTAGGGCGCGCGCCGCCCCGCGAGGCGTCGCGCATCCCGGCCGGGGGCGTCCTTCGCCCCTGCGCGGCCGGGGTGGTCTTCACAGGCGTCAATGCAACAACCGTAAATGGAGGGCTTATGGCATTCACCCTGCATTATCTAGGAAAGATACCACTGCCCATACGCGTTGTCGGATTCCTGGTGGTCGGCCTGGCGCTCGGCTTCAGCTTCCCGCATCACGAAGCCGTGAACATGCTTTTCGTCAGCGGCACCTACTTCCCCAAGACCATCGTCACCTTCGCCGCCTTTCTGATCTTCAACCTCCTGAGCGCGGCCATGGCCAAGCTCATGCTCTTTCACAAGGACAAGGCCGGCAAGATGTTCGGGCTCATCTTCACCATGTACCTGGTCATGGGCCTCATCTCGCTGCTCTACGTCACGGGCTGGATCGCGCTGTTCGCGACCGTGCCCTTCACCCTGCCCGGGGTCGAGGTGCCCGGCCCACTGGCCTGGGTCACCCAGATCGGCGAGACCTTCGCCAACATCCTGACCCAGCAGCCGCTGCTCCAGGCTCTGGTCGGGGCCATGTTCGTGGGCTGGCTCAGCGCCAAGTTCGAGCGCCTGCACCGCATCGCCTACGGCTTCGTGGCCATCGGCGACGGTATCCTGTGGTTCTTCAAGAAGCTGCTCTGGTACTACCCGATCATGATCGGCTGCCTGGCCATCGGCATTCCCATGAAGTTCGGGACCAAGGGCATGGCCCTCTACGGCCAAGGCGTGCTCTGGGTCATGCTCACCACCTGCGTCTGGGTCGTGTGCATGATGTTTGCGTGCCGCCTGCTGACCAAGCGCACCTGGAAGCAGATCCTGTCCTACTACGGCGCGGTCTGGCCCACGGGCTTCGGCACCGGCGGCTCCTACGACACCCTGGCCGTGAACATCATCTCGGCCGAGCAGGACCTCGGGCTCAAGGAGGACATCGCCGAGGTCTCCATCGTCTTCGGCACGGTGCTCAACAAGAACTGCAGCACCATGTCCGTGCTCATCGTGACCATCATCGTGTCCCAGCTCCTCAACATCCCCATCTCGCTGACCGAGATCATCATGATGATCCCGCCGGTCATGATCCTTGGCCTGGAGTCGCCGGGCATCCCCGGCGGCGCGGGCTACTTCATGTCGCCCATCATCGCCGTGCTCCTGGGCGTCCCCGACCAGGCCACCTACGTCACGACCTTCGTGGCCGTGTTCAGCGGCCTGATCCCGATGTTCAGCACGGCCGGCAACACCACCGACGACGGCGTGATCGGCGCGTTCCTCCAGGACCACTTCGGGCATCTGCTGGAGTCGGCCAAGGAGGTCGTCCACCCCATGGCCGTGCCCGTGAAGGAGGTGGTGTAAATGCGCAAGATCCTCGGCTGGATCCTCTTTCTCGCCGGCGCGTGGATGCTCGTTTCCCCCCAGTCGCTCACGGGGCTCAAGCAGCTCAAGTGGATGGCGGACTACGCCTTCCCCGGCGAGGTGATCCTCGGCATCGCGCTGCTGACCGTCGCCCTGTATCTCGTGGAAATCAAACCCAGGAAAGGATCGGGCAAGCCGGAACACTGAGTCCGGGTTCCCGTCGGCCGGCCGGCGGCGCCGCCGGGCCTTCCCGAAAAGGGAGGCCCGGCGGTCCTCCGGCCGGCCGTTGGCCGTCGCCTTCGCCGCCTACTGGGAGGACCGCATGGAACCGTATCAGATCGCCGTGTTGTGCGTGGCCGTGGCCGCCTCTTCCGTCATCAAGAACAGCGCCGCCGTGGGCTCGGGCATCTTCCTGCTGCCCGTGCTGGCCCTGGCCTTTCCGCCCAAGATCGCGCTCGGGCTCGGCGCGCCGGCCATGCTGGCCTCGGACATCATGGGCCTGCGCAACTACTGGAGGGAGTGGGGCGACTGGCGGGAGATCCTGCGCGTGGTCCTGGCCGCCACCGTCGGCATCGTCCTCGGCAGCTACTGCATCCAGGCCATTCCGGCCGACATCTTCAAGCTCGGCATCGGCGGCTTCGCCGTGGCCTTCGCCCTGTACCACCTGCTCCGGGACGCCGGGCTGCTGGCCGCGGCCAGGGAGTCCCGGGTCGGCGGCGGCATCGCCTCCTCGATCTGCATCGGGGCCCTGGGCGGGGTGGCCACGGTGCTGGCCCACGCGGGCGGGCTGGTCTGGTCCATGTACTTCGCCGGCCGCAAGATGGACAAACGCTGCTTCACGGCGACCATGATCCTGCTTTTCGCCATCAGCAACCTGGTGAAGCTGGCGGCCTACATGCAGCTCGGCATCCTCAACATGGAGTCTAACCTTCTCGTCCTGGCCATGGCTCCGGTCATCTACCTGAGCAGCAACCTCGGCAACCGCCTCAACAAGCGGGTCAACCCGGCGCTTTTTCGAAACATCGTGCTCATGCTCATCCTGGTGGTGGGGGCGAGCCTGTTCCTGTAGCCGGCCGCCGTACGGCCGGGGTTCCTCCCGGCCTTGCCCCGGGGCGGTCCCTGCGGAGCCGGGCCGGCGTCCTTTCCTTCGCGCGCCCGCCCGGTCCGGCCTGTCCCCTCGTGGCGGCGACGCCGCCACGGCCGGGCGCGGCGGCCGGCGCGGGCGTCAGCCCTCCCGGTCCGGGGCGTCCCTGCCGGACAGGAAGCGCCAGAGGGTGTTGTAGCTGACGCCGAGGCGTTGGGCGGCCAGGCGCTTGTTCCTGCCGCTTTGCTCCAGGGTCGAGGCGACGATGCGCTCCTGGCAACGGCGCAGTTGCTCCTTCAGGGTCCCGTCGGCCGGCTCCGGGTCGTGCCCGCCCGGGACCGGCATGGCCCGTTCCTGGAAAAGCTCCAGGAAAAGCGCCTCGTCCACGCGCTTTTCGTCCAGCAGCGCCAGGTAGCTTTCGAAAAAGGACAGGAGCTCGCGGATGTTGCCGGGCCAGGCGTAGCCGCGCAGGGCGGCGAGCATGCCCGGGGTCAGGTCGCCCGGGCCCAGGCCGTTTCGCCGCAACAGGTCCGCGACGAGCAGGGGGATGTCGTCCAGGCGCTGGCGCAGGGGCGGCACCTGCAGGCGCAGCACGGCCAGGCGGAAGAAAAGGTCCATGCGGAACGCCCCCTCCCGGGCCAGGGCCATGAGGTCGCGGTGGGAGGCGCTGATGACGCGCACGTCCACGGGGATGATCTTGTTTCCGCCCAGGCGCATGAGCTCCTTGGCCTCGAGCACCCGCAGCAGGCGCAGCTGCAGGCCGTGGCTGACGTCCCCGATCTCGTCCAGGAAGATCGTGCCATGGTTGGCCAGTTCGAAAAGCCCCACCTTGCCCCCGCGCCTGGCCCCGGTGAAGGCCCCTTCCTCGTAGCCGAACAGCTCGCTCTCCAGGAGCGTCTCGGGCAGGGCGGAGCAGTTGATGGCCACGAAGGCCTTGTCCTTTCGCGCGCTGCGTTCGTGCACGGCATGGGCCACGAGCTCCTTGCCGACCCCGGTCTCGCCGTGGATGAGGATGGAGGAGCAGGTCCGGGCGAAGCGCTCGATCCTGGCCGCGAGCCTGGCGACGGCCGGGCTTTCGCCCTTGATGTCCGCCAGGGTGTGGCTCGAGGTGAGGCCGCGCTGGCGCAGCTCCTCGTGGAGCAGGTTGCTCATGTCGTAGATCGAGGCCGTGTCCCGAAACATGGCCACCGCCCCGCGCAGCTGGGAGTTGATGGACACGGGCAGGGCGTTGACCACGAGTTCGGCGGCGTCGACGGTCACCACGGCGTTGAGCCGGGGCTGGCCGTCGGCCAGGACGGCGTCGAGGAAAAGGGCCCCGAAGTGCCGGGCCAGCTGGTCCGGGGCCTGGGCCTTGCGGGAAAGGCGCAGGTACTGCCTGGCCTTGGCGTTGCTGAAGACCACGTTCTTGTCGGTGTCGATGAAGACCACGCCTTCGCCGAGCAGCTTGAGGATGGCGATGAGCTGCTCGCGGTTTTTCGATTCCTCCCGCTTGGCTTGGGCCATGACCCGGGCCTGCTGGATGGCTTGCAGGACGCTGTGGGTGTTGGGCTCGATGATGAGTCCCCGGCCGCCCCGGGCCTCGATGGAGGTCCGGCTCACGCCGCCGCCGATGACGCAGCGGATGCCCTGGCGATAGGCCTCCTCGACCCCGTCGATGAGCTCCTCCTTGGTGGCGTAGCGGATCTCGCGGATGCGCATGCCCAGGATGTCCTGCATGAAGTCCAGGTCCCTGAACTCGTTGGCGTGCACGGTGATGGCCACCTCGCTGGCCAGGGCCCTGGCCCGGGACAGGGTCCGGATCACGTCCACGTCGGTCTTCTGGATGAGGACCACCGAGTGGCCGATGGCCCGCAGGATGCTCTCGCCGGTGCCGCCGTGGCACAGGATGACCTCGTAGCCCCGGTCCAGGAGCTCCCGGGCCACCCGTTCGCCCTCGTCGAAGGAGATGACGCGGGTGTGGATGGTTTCGTTGAGGAACTTGGTGCATTCCAGGACTTTTCGCACGACTTCCGTGGAGTGCACGACCAGGGCGAACTTGCAGCGGGCGGCCTCGGCCATGCCGTTCCTCCCTTGGGGGGTATTTCAAGAACGAGAAAACAATCTCATGGATGAGATGGTTCGTCCAGGCCGGCTCAGGTCTTTCTGGATAAAATAAATTATATCAATATATTGCAAATATGAAATGTGTGGCACAGGCATTGCACCTACAGAAGGAAAGCACAGACAGGGAAAAGATCCATACAACAGGTATGGAGAAAGCGATACTGTGCATGCCGTGTACGAAATGCGCCAACACAAGGAGCGAAACATGGGAACGGCTGAAGAAACTTTGCAGGGAAAAAATTACTCGGGTCCCGTCATGAGTGCGGGGAATGAAACGGATGGCGCGCCGCTGTCCCGCGCGTTGCAGATGGAACGCTGCCTGGCCGCCGCCGCCGAGATGAAGGAGTTCCTGCTCAACGCCCCCCAGACCGTGGACACGCAACGGCTCACCTATCTTCTCGAAGCCTACAAGGAGTTCGACTACGAGCCGACCATCGTCCTGCGGGCGCGATTTTTCGACAAGCTCTTGCGCAACAAGACGATCTTCATCGACAGCAACCCCATCGTAGGCACGGTCACCGGCCACCATGCCGGCGTGTACGTCTATCCCGAATGGGATTCGCAGTGGATCCTCAAGGAAATGAACCAGGCCATGATGAGCCACCTCGGCGAGGTGAACATTTCCGAAGAGGAACAGAAGTTGATGGTCGAGGCCGCCAAGTTCTTCAAGACCCGCAGCGCCACCTTCAAGGCCCGCTCCCTGTCCCGCCAGATGCACGACTACGACCCTACCGACGACATCAAGGCCGGACTGTTCTGGGACGGCACCACCGTGACCGTGGGCTCGGGCAACGTGGACTACGCCACCTTCATCGACAAGGGGTTGGGGGCGGTCATCGCCGAGGTGGAGGCCAAGCTCCAGGCCACGCCCGTGACCGTGGAGACCAGCTCCAAGATCGATTTCTACCGGGCGTCGCTGCTCGCCATGCGGGCGCTCGTGCACCTGGCCAACCGCTACGCCGCCCTGGCCGAGAGCCTGGCCGCCGAGGAGGCCGACCCGGTCCGGGCCGCCGAGCTGGCCGCGATCGCCGAGGTCTGCCGCCGCGTGCCGGAAAATCCTCCCCGCAACTTCCGCGAGTCGGTGCAGGCCTGGTGGTTCCTGCACCTCGGCATCCAGATCGAGCAGGCCGGCTGCGGCTCCTCCCCCGGCCGCCTGGGCCAGTTTCTGGAACCCTTCTACCAGAAGGACAAGGCCGAAAACGGCCTGACCAAGCCCGAGGCCGTCGCCTGGCTCAAGTGCCTGTTCGTGAAGATCCTGGAATTCGGCTACTACCAGGGCCTTTCCTACGCGCGCATCGTCTCCGGCCACACCGGCCACACCATCAGCCTGGGCGGCCTCGACGCCCAGGGCGGCGACGCCACGGCCGAGCTCGACTACCTGCTCCTGGACACCCAGATCGACATGCGCAACATCCAGCCCACCCTGACCATCCTCTACCACGACAAGCTCAGGGAGGACTTCCTGCTCAAGGCCGTGGAGCTGGAGCGCACGGGCCTGGGCCAGCCCCAGTGGCTCAATAACCGCATCGTGATGGAGCGCCTGCTCGCCCGCCACGCCCCCTGCGGCATCACCCTCAAGGACGCGCGCAACTGCGCCAACTTGAGCTGCGTGGGCACGGGCGTGGCCGGCCAGACGGCCTTCATCCGCGAGGTGGGCACCTTCAACCTGGCCAAGATGGTGGAGCTGGCCCTCAACGACGGCTTCGACCCCATGACCGAGAAGCGGGTGGGCGCGGCCACCGGCGATCCGGACGCCATGGCCTCCTTCGAGGATTTCTACGCCGCCTTCGAGGCCCAGATCGGCCACATGTTCCGCAAGGCCCGCCCCTACGGCTCCATCTCCAACAAGGCCCTGGGCGACACGGTGCCCGGGCCCCTGCGTTCCACCATGTACGGCGGCTGCCTGGAGAGCGGCCGGCACGAGTACGAGGGCGGCCCCCGCTTCTACCTCTACTATTCCATCAGCACGGCCGGCATCGACGCGGCCAACGCCCTGGCCGCGGTCAAGCACCTCGTCTACGACGCCGGGCTTTTGACCATGGCCCAGCTGCGCCAGGCCCTGGCCGCCGATTTCGAGGGCTTCGAGGAGATCCGCCAGCTGTGCCTCGGCGCTCCCAAGCACGGCAACGGGGACCCGGAAATGGACCGGCTGGTGCGCCGCGTCTACGACTCCTCCATGGACCGGTACCAGGCTTCGGGGGAGAGCTTCTACGGCAAGCACATGGCCAACATCGAGGCCTACTCCCTCTCCATCCACAACTACTTCGGCATGCTCACCGGCGCGCTGCCCAATGGCCACAAGAAGGGCACGCCGCTCACCGACGGCAGCGTCTCGGCCACGCCCGGCACGGACAAAAACGGCCCCATGGCCCTGCTCGGCTCGGCGGCCAAGGCCATCGACACCGTGCGCTTCGGCTCCAACCACTTCAACATGAAGTTCCACCCGTCCTCGGTGGCCGGCATCGCCGGGGCGCGCAAGCTGCTGTCCCTGATCAAGTCCTACATGGACATGGACGGCTCCCACATCCAGTTCAACGTGGTCAGCTCCAACACCCTGCGCGAGGCCCAGGCCAAGCCCGAGGACCACAAGGGCCTCACCGTGCGCGTGGCGGGATTCAGCGCCTACTACACCCGGCTGCACAAGGGCGTGCAGGACGAGATCATCGCCCGCACCGAACACGCCATGTAACGACCGAAAACCGGCCGGGGCCAGGGCGAAACGCCGACGGCCCCGGCCGACGCAAAAGGATGCGCCATGATCATCACTCCCCAGGCCCGAGAGAAGATAGTCGCCTTCATGGAAAGTTCCGGCGAGGACAAGCTGCGCGTGGCCCAGCTGTCGCTTGGCGGCTGCTGCAGCGCCAAGATCCAGCTCGGCGTGAGCCTGGCCGAGGAGGCCGAGCCCGGCGAGGAAGTCGTGCATGTGGACGGCATCGAGGTGCTCATCGACCCCTTGCTGCGAAAGCGCCTGGGGGAGCTTGTCATCGACTGCGGCGAGACCGGCATCGTGGTGCGCCCCGGGAAGGGCGGGGCCTGAGATGACGGCGTCGCAGGCGGAGTCCGCGACCACGGGCCGGGTCTTCGACATCCAGCGCTACTGCGTGCACGACGGCCCGGGGGTGCGCTCCACGGTTTTCCTGAAGGGCTGCCCCCTGTCCTGCGCCTGGTGCAGCAACCCGGAATCCCAGGACCCCAGGCCGCAGATCCTCTATTTCCGGGATCTGTGCCGCCGATGCGGCGCGTGTCTGGAGGCCTGCCCCGAGGGGGCGCTGGCTCTGGAAAAAGACGCCCCGGTCCTGCGGCAGGACCTTTGCCGGGCCTGCGGGGCCTGCGTCGCCGCCTGCCTGTACGAGGCCCGGATCCGCAGCGGCGAGGTCATGACCGTGGACGCGGTCTGCCGGATCGTGCAGGAGGACTGGCGCATCTACGCCCAAAGCGGCGGGGGGATCACCGTGGGCGGGGGCGAGGCCCTGGCCCAGCCGGAATTCCTCGGCGCGCTGCTCGACGTGCTCCACGACGGCCTGGGCTACCACACCTGCCTGGACACCAGCGGCTTCGCCCCCTGGGCGACCCTGGAGGCGCTGTTGCCGCGCCTCGACCTCATCCTTCTGGACATCAAGCAGGTGGACGCCGCCGTCCACAGGAAGGCCACCGGCGTGGACAACGCCGTGATCCTGGACAACGCCGCGAGGCTTCGCGCCAGGGATTTCCCGACGATCATCCGGGTGCCCCTCGTTCCGGGCGTCAACGACGACGCCGAGAGCCTCAACGGGCTCGGGGCCTTCCTGCGCCGGCTGCGGTTCCCCCTGGTGGAGATCATGCCCTACCACGCCTACGGGCGCTCCAAATACACGGCCCTCGGCCGCGACTATCCCCTGGGGGACCTGGCGCGGCCCGACGCGGCCCTGGCCGCCGAGCTGCTCCAGGGCTACGGCCTCGAGGTGGCCGTGCACCAACGCTGAGAGGCGCCGCGCAAACATCCCGCGCCGAAAGGAGAAGCTCGCCCGGCCATGCCGTCCGCAGGCCCGGGCCGACAAGACGGCCTTCATGAGAATCGCACTGCCTTGGTCTCGCCTTCCGCGTCGCACGGAGAGTCAACCTACGACATTCCCAACGGAGCCGGATCATGAAGAAGTCTCTGAGGTACATCATCCCCTTGCTGGTCGGCCTCATCATCTGGATACTGCCCACGCCCCAGGGCCTCAGCGCCAATGCCTGGGAATACTTCGCCATCTTCATGGCGGTCATCCTGGGGCTCATCCTGGAGCCCCTGCCGCCGCCGGTGTGCGGTCTGCTCGGGGTGGGCCTGATCGCCTCCCTCATGCTCGTGCCGCCCACGGCCCCGCCCATGCCCGCGGCCAAGCCCGCGGCCACGGCCGCCGCCCCGGCCCAGCCCGCCGCGCCGGCGGGCCAGGCAGGCCAGGCAGGCCAGGC